>NZ_JBBEWC010000011.1:0-254886 GCF_037860775.1 Emticicia soli
TCTCCAATTGCTTGAATAATTTTATGAATTATGCATTCTTGCAAAATTCGGGATGACTCATGTTTTTGTTTTAGAAGACTTTTCAGTTAATTACTTCAGCTTCATTCTCAAACGCTCCTCTTCAAGGTCGAGCAAATACAATTGCTGACGAATAATTTCTTCATCAAATTTAGGGTCTTTATTAAGTGTTACGCAATATTGCCGCTGGCTTTCGAGCATTTCAAAAAGCAGCATTATTGTTTTTTTATTCATCCAATCATCTGTATCCTTAGATTTTTCTTCCCATTGTTGTAATAATTTTTGTACAACAACATGACCGTGTAATTCACTTTCAGTTTTACTTTTCAAAAACTGGTAAGTATGTTCTCGTAAGCCTTGCCTTAATTTTTGCTGAGCAATATGCTCTGGGTCTTGGCCTTCTGTAATAACATCAAACAACTTGCTCCGTTTTATAAAATAAGGTAAAGTAAGACCTTGCACCAATAATGTAAGTAATATAACAACAAAAGTGATGAATAAAATAAGGTTTCTTTGAGGAAATTCGGTACCATTATCAAGCGTAACAGGTATAGCTAATGCGGCAGCCAATGAAACTACTCCTCGCATACCAGTCCAACCCAATAAAAGAGGCATTAGCATACGAACTTTTCCGGAAGAAGCACGAGGTGCCACACTTGGTCTGAAAATGAGTGTGGCCAACATTGCTATGTAAGAACTTATTATGCGAGCCAGTATCAAAATCCCGGTTACCAATATACCATAACCAATAGCAGTATTTAAAGCGATGCCTTTTGAACGCAGCCCCTCAACAATTTCAGGGAGTTCGAGGCCAATTATCAAAAACACAATGCCATTCAGAATAAATACAAAACTTTCCCAAACACTGTAACCCTTGATTCGGCTAGAGCTATTCAAAAATAGTAATCTGCGTGTTGACATAAACAAACCACCGCTTACAACAGCCAGAACCCCCGAACTGTGTAATTGCTCAGCCGCCCAATACATAAAATAAGGCTCAATGATCGTAAGCGCAATATCTGATGGCGCATCGGTTGGTAAACGTTTATGTGCCTGAACAAAAATCCAGCCTAGTAATAAACCAATGCCTGCGCCACCTATTACCATCCATAAAAAACTTGTGGCGGCTTCCTGCCATATAAATTGTCCGGTGCCTACGGCAACTAATGCAAAACGAAATATGATTAACGAAGATGCATCATTTAATAAACTTTCGCCTTCCAGAATTGCTGAGGTAGATTTTGATATTTTTACAAACTTGGTAATTGCACCTGTACTTACAGCATCGGGTGGAGATACAATTCCACCAAGTAAAAAACCTAGAGCGATGGTGAATCCGGGAATTATATGATTTGTAACAACTGCTACTGACAAAGCTGTAAAAAACACAACCAGAAAAGCAAAACTGGTAATGATACGCCACCACTTTTTCATTTCTTTGAACGAAATAGACCAGGAGGCCTCAAAAAGCAATGGAGGTAGAAATATAAAAAATATCAGGTCAGGGTCTACTTGTAAGTGAGGTAAGCCAGGTATAAAACTAACAGCCAAACCGGCTATCACTAATAATATTGGGTAAGCAACTTTCAGTTTGTTGGCCAACATTTGCAAGAATACAATGGCCGCTATCATAGCCAGAAAAAAGGGCAAAACGCTATGCATAAGAGGATTTGTTTATGATTTCTACTTATGGGATTTAAAATATACGCTTATGGGCTAAAGCAAAATATCATGTTTAGCTTGTATAGGTGCAGGAATCTCTGTTTCACCCAGCATTTGAAGTAAATCAATTTCAATGGTTCTACACATCGAAAGCATTGGAATATCGGTGCTCAGCCCCTCAAAAGGGTTTTCGGAATAGTCACCTACTAACTCCATAACAATGTATATCCAGCCTGCTAACATACCAACCGGGATAGTGAGCCAAACACTAAAACCACCAAGTTTGGCAAACTCGCCAACAATGCCAAACGGAAGCAGAAAAATAAAGATGCAAGTAAAAATAAAACTCATGTTGGCATATTGCCTCGGAAAAGGGAACCGCTTAATACGCTCTGCTTTGCCTTGTTCATCGTAAAAGCAATTCAGTATTTTCTGCATTTCGATATGCTTTAAAACAGCAAGGTTGCCATTCTCTTCTTGTGCAGCTAAATCCTGCGCCTGTATACGTATTATTTGCGTGGCTTTATTTACCGCACCATTCAATTGCTCAACATCAGCAAAATATCTTCTTTTTTGCCTTTCTGTCAGGTAATCTGTAAATAGGCCTACACCAAACTTCTCTCTTCGCTGAACATTTACCTTCCCAAATTGGCCTTTCAGGCTTACGTGTTCCCAAGGGGTAGGTACAAGAAGTTGTTCTCTTAAGGTATATAACCAGCCGATATGTCTGTAAATTAACCTTGATTTGATTGCATGAATTTCTGCCGGAGTTTGGTTACTGTTGCTGATATAAGCATTTACCAAACTTCCCCAGCTTCTGCTGCTATTTACTATGGCGCCCCATATTTTACGAGCCTCCCATGTTCTATCATACGATTGGCTACTTTTAAAGCCCAGATAAAAAGCTACAGCCGTACCAATGAGTGAAACCGGTAGCCAGGGTATCGATAATTTGGTCCAGCCGGCAACTTTATACAACACCGTAATGAGCCCCATATATAAGCCTAACCATATTAGGTGATGGCCTGCAAAATACATTATGCCAATAAAAGAAGTGTTTTTCCGAGCAATCATATACGCTTGAATTAGGTTAGATTCCCAAATTTAATTAAACTTTTGACACTTGCTATAATTGCTAAAGCTTATTCAATGCGCAAATGAGAAATTTTGAGGTATGATAATACAAACATTACGTCAGATTGATTGCCCCTGATACTTTAGAGTCCTACTCATTGTTCTTAGCAATAAGCTTCACCATGTTTTTGTTGAATGAAGAAAGTTCGGTGGCTATTGTTGCAAAAAACTCTAAATCAGCGTTTTCAACTACTATAATTGCTTTTTGTAAAACAACCTCACCATTAGTTGTCAGACGAATTATTTTTGCTCTTGTGTCTGTTTTGTGTTCTTGACGTGTTATAAATCCTTTATCTTCTAATGTTCGTAATACTTTTGATACCATCATTCTATCAGCATTGCTTTGGTTGGCAATATCTACTTGAGTAACTGTATCACTTTTTTTTGAAAGCCAAGCTAATGCCGCCAACAAAACAAATTGTGTTTGTGTAAGATCTAAAGGATCTAAAACCTTCTTTTGTTTTCGTTGCCAAAGCATAGTTACTTGCCCCAGCAGATAACCCGGACTATCGTTTGGATTTTTAAAATGAAAATCAATTTCTTTAGACATAGGTATATTTAAGCATTTAAATTCATCAAAGTAATGATGAATACTCTCAATTAAGGGAATATTACGAATAAGAATTCTCAAAGATACGCTTCTTAAATCCTTATTCGTTTTAAACTCTAATGTAATCTTATTTCACTTTGTCTCCAAAAAAGTAAGTTTATAACCGTCAAGGTCTTTTACATGGAATGCCCTACCGAAAGGCGTTTCAAGGATAGGCCCAGCGGTGCTTATTCCATTTGCAATAAATTTCGCTTTCAATTCATCGACATTTTCGTCAACAGAAAACCAAATTGCTATTCCAATCCCCAATTCTTTCCCTTCAAGTGGCTCAAGAGGTGTACGAATAGCAAAACTTGCCTCTCCTTGATTGTACTTAAAAACACAGGCTTGCGGGTTTGTATTACCAATTTCAAACCCTAATTTTTTTTCATAAAACTCCTTTGATGCTTCTAAATTTTTTACTTGCAGTGATGCAAAATCTAATCTTCTCATTTTATATTATTTTTGTTGTCGCAAATATAATATACACGGCAACAAAAAATATAATATTTTTTAAATTTCTTTATTTAAACAAATAAAATGATGGGAATATTTGTGTAAGAAAACGGAAATGCGAATTACTATAATGGAAGGTCTATTGCTCATTCTGCCCATATTGGCACAAAAAAAACCTCAACATTTGTTGAGGCGTCTTTGTGATCCCGCTGGGACTCGAACCCAGGACCCATACATTAAAAGTGTATTGCTCTACCAGCTGAGCTACGGAATCTTCTTTTCAGTATCTACTCTAAAAGAAGAATAAAGGTTTATATACGTTTGTGATCCCGCTGGGACTCGAACCCAGGACCCATACATTAAAAGTGTATTGCTCTACCAACTGAGCTACGGAATCTTACTCTAAATATTTTAATCTTAAATGAAAACAAAAAATTGCTTACTTTCTGTGATCCCGCTGGGACTCGAACCCAGGACCCATACATTAAAAGTGTATTGCTCTACCAACTGAGCTACGGAATCTTACTCTAAATATTTTAATCTTAAATGAAAACAAAAAATTGCTTACTTTCTGTGATCCCGCTGGGACTCGAACCCAGGACCCATACATTAAAAGTGTATTGCTCTACCAACTGAGCTACGGAATCTTTTAAACTATCAAATCAGAATTAAGAAACAAAAGGAAAATTATTTTTACTATTTTTGCTTTCTCAAGAGCCTTTTGGTCTTGCTATGTTCCTTAATCGAGGTGCAAAATTATACTTTTTGATATTATTATGCAAACAAGCTTTCTGAAATTTCTGAAAATTTTTCTTCTTATATCTGCATTTTCTCTACAAGTGTCTGATAGTCAAGCACAAAGAAAATTGTATTTATCGGCAGATTCTTTATTTAAACAGAAAAAATTTGATGAAGCGGCCGACCTCTACGAGAAAATTCTGGTTTCAACGCCAAATTTTAATCCTAAAATTTATTTAAAGCTCGCCAATATTTATGAAAACAAAGGCGACTTTGTTAAAGAACTTTATTACCTGAACCTATACTCGTTCCGATTTGCGGATGAAAGAGTTTTCGAAAAAATATATACGATAGCAACTGAGAATGGTTACAAAGGCTATGAGAAAAATGACCTAAACTATTTCTTATACTATTTCAGGCAATATTCTATTTACGTCTGGATGGGGTTTCTGCTGGTTGGTATATACGTGTTTGCTGTATTTATTATTAAGCGAACCAGCAACCAATTTACACCTACGCATCATAAAGTAATATTTTTACTATACCTGATTTTCTTATCGATACTCATCAACCTGCCAAATAATTACAGAACGGTAATCATTAAAAACGAACATGTTTATTTAAGAGATTATCCATCGGCAGGGTCGCATATTGTCGGAGATATAAGCGAAGGCCATCGCCTGAATGTTATTAATTCAGAAGACATTTGGTATCAGGTTCTTTGGGAAGGCAAATTCTGTTATTTAAAACGAAATGATATTTTGCTAATAAATTAAATATTAGCGGATCAAATGAATGATGCCTTTGAAAACTTCGTCGGTGAAGTGTAAAATATAGAGATACTCACCTGTAGGTTCCTTATCACCACTCCATTTGAAATTTCTATCTGACGTAGTAAATATTGGCTTGCCGTATCTATTAAAAACTTCAAACCTTACAAATTGCCTGTTGCAATTATTCTCAGGAATATCGCCAAAGTTAAAATAATCGTTTATGCCATCTTCATTGGGGGTAAAAGTATTATATTGCGCCAGTGGGTTTGCAGGTGCTAAGTTATTCTTGAGTAAAAACTTAACACTTACCGTATCTTGCTTCTGTTCACAGGCTTTATCTTGTGTACGAAAATTAACCACAAATTCTTTAGAATCCTGCCCATTTAATATACTACATACAGGTGCCCAGATAAACCTACTACCAACATTGCCGATGCCTTCCTTGTTTTCAAAAGTCATCATAGCATTTGTAAAGTCAAATCCATCAGGAATACCTATTAACTCTATTCGTTCGTTGTCACTGTCAGAAGCATCTACTTCAAAGCTTATTTCTGTAGGTTCTGTAGGTGACAGAATAACCTCAACTGTATTATCAGACAAACTAGTCAGAACTCTAGGCGCATTGTTGGGTTGTGAGCGCACTGCTATAGGGAGCGTATAAGCAGACTGACTACTTACGCCACATCGCTGGTCTCGGGCTACAAAATCAAGCAAAATCTGTTTCTCAAGAACGGCTGCACAATTTGGAATAAATTTTAGTGTTGATTGAACACTACCCACACCACTTTGCGGAGTAAACGAAAAACCCAGATTACTAAGTGCAAAACCTCTACCGGCACTTGTCAACGACAAAGTATCTAAGTCTATATCTTTTCCAAAGACTGTAAACTCCAACGTGTCGCCATACATTACGGTTGGTATATCTGTCAAAGAAGTAGAAACAATTGGCCTATTATTTACAGCGTCTTCAAAATTTATTCTCATTCGGTAATGTCTTATTTGCGGAACAGGACAACCATTATCGCTGACACTTATTATAAACTCGGCAGGCTGGTTGTTATTGGTTATAACACAATCGTCCAGACAAAAGGTGCTTCGTAAGGTATCAGCATTTTGCACAACAACATTTGACACAGCAGGTAGCTTTATTTTTTGTGCATCAAAGTTTACACCTCTGGCCGTAATAGTGATTTTCTGGTTAATGTCGGGGTCAAGATATAAAATATCAAAACATCGCTTGTCACCTTTCTTAATATTAACTACCTCATTCTCATTAAAAAACACCGAAGAGTTCTGATTTTTCACCATTACCTGTGGTGGCAAGTTTATAGGGCACTCAACTACTTTTAATTGAAAATCTCGTTTTGTTAGCCCTATCATTTTCCCTTTTCTATATTCCTTCACCATTACCGAAAACACATACAGGCCAAGTTTATTAGGTCTTACATACAATATACCTCTTGTAGGGTGAATCTCTAAGGGCGATTCGCCGGGTATTACATTACTTAAAGAGATACCATCAGCCCAAGTAGTAAGCGGATAACTGCTTCGGCCAATGCTTACAGGATTCGTTACAGTTCGGCTCGAATAACCTGCCCACGGCGTAATCAACTCATAAGTCAAGCTATCGCCGTCTGCATCACTTGCGCTAAAATCCATCTCAAAATTCTGGTTAATACAAAGGTAATCAGCAACAACATCCTTAAAATGAGGCGTACTGTTAGCGGTAGTTATTGGCGGGAATTCGGTATAAAATACCATTCCGGCATCACCGGGTTTTGCAATATTTGTAATTATTACGTTTCGGCAGCATCTTTCCCAAACAATAGCATAACCGGCGGGATCAGAGAAAAAAGCAGCGGTAAGATTTACAACTGCACGGTATTTGATTAACATAGTCTTTAAATCGCCTTTTGAGCAAGTAGGGTCTATGTACTTTATAAAATCACGGGAAACTCTCTGACAAGTAGCCTCGCCTACCCTTCCTAAAGTACTTTTCTGGATAAATGTTAAGGTCAATGAAATATCTTCTGCTGCAGCATCTCCGTTAATAGCATCGAAGTATAAATTCAGTATAACCTCATGTGTCATACCCGGCGAAGGATTTTTCAACTGTATCAATTCTATTTCACCACCTACTATATGCGTAGCAAAAGATTTAAAAGATAAGGCAAGAAAAAATACAAAGTAAAAATACTTTCTCATAGGCTAATGGGTATAGTGTCTTACGGGCGAGTATTGCTATATTTATAAGACGTAATTCATTAATGAAAGGTTGGATTTTGATGTTAGAACTAAGTTAAATATTTTTGCAGAAAAATAGACAGAACTGACCCTTAAAAAAATGGCCAAAAACAAAACATTCGTTATTGAAAACATTGAAGTAGAAAATTTTGCAGCAGAAGGAAAATGTTTTGCAAGGCACAACGGACAAATAATTTTTATTGAAGGGAGCAATGTTTCGCCGGGTGATAAAGTAAAACTCTGGGTAAACAACAGAAAGAAAAACTACGCTGAGGCCAATGTGCTTGAATTATTAGAGCCATCACCATTGAGGATTGATCCTTTCTGCCAGCATTTTGGTGTTTGTGGAGGTTGTAAATGGCAACATGTACCCTATGAGAAACAACTTGACTTGAAATGGCAGCAAGTAAACGATCAATTACATAGAATCGGAAAATTAGATTTACCTACAATAAATCCTATTCTGGGCTCAGAAAATGTACAATTTTATCGTAATAAATTAGAATACACTTTTTCGAATAGCCGTTGGTTTACACGAGAAGAGGCTAGTCTTGGAGAAGATTTAGATAAAAATGCTTTGGGTTTTCACGTACCTAAACGTTTTGAAAAAGTACTACCTATTGAAAAATGCTATTTGCAAAAAGACCCATCGAATCAGATAAGATTGGCATTAAGGGATTTTGCCAATAAAAATCAATATACTTACTATGACCACATTGCGCATCAAGGCTTTTTAAGAAACGTAATGATTCGCACTTCATCAACTGGTGACCTGATGGTGATGGTGCAGTTTGCACAAAACAATGAAGAGGCCATTGAAGCAGTAATGAGTCATTTAAAGAGCAATTTTCCGGAAATAAGCTCACTAAACTATGTACTTAACCAGAAAAGAAACGATACTTTTTATGATTTGGAGGTGCATACTTACAGCGGCAAGCCTTACATTGAAGAAAAAATGGAGGATTTGATTTTCAGAATCAGACCGAAATCTTTTTATCAGACAAACTCAGAGCAGGCTTTTGAATTGTATAAACTCACACGTGAATATGCTGATTTAAAAGGCGACGAACTTTTATATGATTTATATACCGGAACAGGAACAATTGCCAATTTTGTTGCTAAAAAAGCAAAAAAAGTAATTGGAATTGAATACGTTGAAGATGCCGTTGAAGATGCAAAAATCAACTCGCAAGTGAATGGGATAAACAACACAGAGTTTTTTGCCGGAGATATGCGTAAGTTTCTTACACAGGAGTTTATTGAACAAAAAGGCAAACCAGATGTAATTATTACTGACCCGCCAAGAGCAGGCATGGACGAACCTGTAACAAATACTATTTTAGAGGTTGCACCTAAAAGAATTGTATATGTGAGTTGTAATCCGGCTACACAAGCCCGTGATTTATCGATTCTGAGCCAGAAATATAATATTGTGGCCGTTCAGCCTGTTGATATGTTCCCACATACACATCATGTTGAAAATATCGTAAAATTAGAGCTGAAAGAGGCTTAATTTTGAAGAGTTTTTATAGCAATGGCGCCTCCGGTTAAATGGTGGCGCCATTATTTATTAATTGCGTCTACCGATTTCTCTTTAATCTACTCAATTTTTTCGGTGCTTCTACATCTAGCTTATCTATTTGCGCTGCATCGCTTGTTTCTTTTATCAAGCCTACAATATCAAAATCTTCGGGTAACATATTAGCCACGCCTCGAAAACTCCAGTGGTCTTTCAGAACTATATTGCTTGAACGATTCAGTAAACCATTTTCAGAAAATGCTACATAGCCTTTAGGTAAAACTATTTGAGCAAATTTGTATGGGTAATCGGAAAAAAAAGGTTTATCCTGATAACGCTTTTTCATAAAAACCAGAAGCGGATATTCAGACTGCAAAACAAAACTTTCAACATCTTTATCAAAAGCGCATATACTCGTAGTATCCATAGGTATCAATGTACCTGCTTTTACCTCGCTGGCTACGCTTGTTTGCTTATTATCCAAAAGTTTGGTATCTACTATTTTAAATACCGCATAATCATTCTCGGCTAATTTGTTAAGCGAAAGTGCTAAAAGAAAACTTCTAAACGATTCATTAAATACATACCTCTGATTCTTTTCCCATCTGGTATTAATCGACACATTAGCTGTATCAATTTTCTCAAAATACTTAAGGCCTGATAAAGTTGTTTTTACTCCATCGGTCTCAAACTTATCTAACTGTAGAAGAATTTTATATCCAAGAGCAGCATTTTTAATTAGAATTGGCTCTTTCGCGCTTGCTTTCAGTTTTTTGTCTTTGTCATATTCTAATTTTACAACTTTAGCATTTAGGATTTTACAATCTTTGGCAAATTTTGAATCACCCAATAACACTGTTTCAAAAATTTTCCATTTCTCTGGCCAATCTTTATCTTGTATTGCAGTTGATATAGCATCATTTGGCAAATCAGATTTTTCTAGCTGAAATTTAAATACTTGTACTTCTGACGAATAATTTATTTTTCGTTTCAGAGTTTTAAAGCCAACAACCGAGATAATTAATTCAGCCTGAGAGAAGTAAGCTGGTACATTAAGCTGAAAATTGCCTTTCTCTGTAGTACTAGCACCTATAGAAGTATTATTAATAAAAACGTTTGCCGACTGAATTGGAGTCTTCTTATCTTCTACAACAATGCCGCTAATTGTCCAATAGTTTTTCTGAGCAATCCCGTAGAAAGAACTAAGCAGAAGAACAAAAAAAATGTAATATTTTGCTTTCATTTAAGTAAAGTAAGCCTCAAGAGGCATTGTAATTGAAGCAAAATTATACTTTTATCGACAAAAAATATTATTATTTAAGGTTTTTTTGAGTTTTAACAAAAAAAAACACTCAGACGATGGCCTGAGTGATGCACAATATTCTAATAAAACGCTAGAATGCGTTAGAATGGATACTCTTCGTTGTTATCAAGATTACGTGCCTGATTAGCCTTACTTCCGAATGTCATAGCACCACCACCACCGGCAGGATTAGGAGGAGCTCCACCTTGTTCAAAGTTCTCTAAAGAATTGGTGGTCGGGAATGGCTTAGGCGCATTGAAATCAGAAAAACCTTCTTGAATTGGGGTATAGAAGCCATCAAGGTCAGTAAATTTGGTATATTTACCAATAAATTTAAGCCTTACGGTATCAACGGTACCACTACGGTTTTTGGCTATAATTACCTCACCAACTCCGGCTGTTGGGTTACCGTTTTCATCTTGTGTAATTTTATAGTATTCAGGTCTATAAAGAAACATTACCATATCGGCATCTTGCTCAATAGAACCCGATTCACGTAAGTCGGAAAGTTGTGGACGTTTATCGCCTCCACGGGTTTCAACAGCACGGCTCAACTGAGATAGTGCTATCACGGGTACATTTATTTCTTTTGCAAGGTTTTTCAGGGACCTCGAAATTGTAGCGATTTCCTGTTCACGGTTACCTGACTTTCCGCCACCTACTTCGGCTGTCATTAACTGTAAGTAGTCAATAATGATGAGTCCTATATCAAATTGCGCTTTCAAACGACGACACTTAGCACGTAATTCAAGCACAGATAAGGCAGGAGTATCATCAATATATATTGGTGCTTTTGATAGCCTATCTATCTTTGAATGTAACTGTTGCCATTCATGGCTCTCTAAAGAGCCTTTACGCAGTTTTTCACTATCAATCTCTGCCTCGGCAGAAATCATACGAAGCATAAGCTGTGTTGAAGACATCTCTAATGAGAAGATAGCAACAGGGGTATTCCACTCTACTGCAGCATTACGCATGGCTGAAACGACAAACGCTGTTTTCCCCATAGCCGGACGTGCCGCAATAATGGTTAACTCAGTATTTTGCCAACCACTGGTAATACGGTCAAGTTCGGTAAAACCACTAGCTACACCAGTAAGCCCATCTTTATTATCTTTCTTTTTCTCTAACTCTTCAATGGTGGCCCGCATAATTGAACTAGCATCGGCATAACTTTTTCTGATATTTCGCTCTGAAATCTCAAAAAAAGTTTGCTCGGTTCTATCAAGCAGGTTAAATACATCGGTAGTATCTTCAAAGGCATCACGCAGAATATCTCCGGCAACGCGAATCATATCTCTTTTAATTGCTGCCTGCGAAATAATACGGGCGTGCCATTCTATATTAGCAGCAGAGTTAACTTTACTGGTTAATCTTGCCAGATACTGTGCACCGCCTACAAATTCAAGCTCGCCCAGGCTTCTTAGTTGCGAAGTAACAGTTAATAAATCAATTGGCTCTGATTTACCAAAAAGTACTAAGATAGCGTTATAGATTCGCTGGTGCGACTCTCTGTAAAAACTGCCTGGTTGTAAAATATCAACTACAGTAGTTAGCGCATCTTTCTCAATCATCAATGCCCCCAAAACGGCTTCCTCTAGCTCAGTTGCTTGAGGTGGAAGCTTGCCCGAATCACTCTTAATGGTTTCCAAGAAAAGATTTTTTCCGAAACCTCTTTGATTCTGGTTTCTGTTTGATTGATTATTTGAGTATTTTTGTTCCATAATATTAATGCAATGTTAAGAAAAAATACTTTCTCAAAAAACAAAGCCTTATTTCGAGACAATTGCATTCTAAAGATAAACGATTGATTATCAATATTTAATTTTAAGTACAGTAATTTTTTGTGGAAAAAACATTTGATTTTGTGAATAATTTTTGATTTTTGAACTGAAAACGCATTTATACTTAAAAACTAAATTTTAGGGTCGAGTGTTATTATTATTACGACCAATTCATTAACCAGTAACCAAACTTATCAGGATTTTGACAGAAAAAGTATTCACATTAGACGAAGTGTCATTGATAGATTTTCTCGGAGTAGAAAATAGTAATATCAAAGTAGTAGCGGCGGCGTTTCCGGAAAGCAAAATTATTTCAAGGGGGAATCAAATCTTAATTAAGGGAAATAACACTGAAATCAACAAAATATCTGATATATTAGAGTCATTGCTAGAGCATTATCAGAAATACGGCAAATTAAGTAACGAACAAGTAAAGAACTATATAAAAGAAGATATTGAATCGGCCAATCATGAAGCTGTTGACGACGATGTAATTTTATATGGAACCAAAGGAATTGTAATTAGAGCCAAAACTGCAAATCAGAAGAAGTTGATTGAGGCAGCTCAAAAACATGATATTGTATTTGCAACAGGACCTGCAGGAACCGGAAAAACTTATACCGCTGTAGCCCTGGCAGTAAAAGCGTTGAAAGAAAAAGAGGTTAAGAAAATTATTATAACCAGACCCGCAGTTGAAGCCGGTGAAAACCTTGGGTTCTTACCCGGCGACCTGAAAGAAAAAATTGACCCTTATCTAAGACCAATTTATGATGCACTTGATGATATGATTCAAGGAGAAAAACTAAAGTTTTATCTTGAAAATCGTACTATTGAGATTGCGCCATTGGCCTATATGAGAGGTAGAACGTTAAATAACGCTTTTATCCTTCTTGATGAAGCTCAAAATACAACCCCTATGCAGATAAAAATGTTTTTAACTCGTATGGGGCCTCTATCTAAGACAATTATAACCGGCGACAGAACGCAGGTTGATTTACCTAAAAATCAGCGTTCGGGCTTAGTTGATGCTTTAGAAATTCTTAAGAATGTGAGCGGTATTGGTTTTGTTGAGCTTGATGGAAGAGATGTGGTACGCCACAGATTAGTGAGAGATATTTTGAATGCCTATGAAAAGGCCGAAAGTAAATAATATTCACAAATTCGGGTGCATTGCAACCATAGGCTACTGGTATCACGTCATTATAGCATGAAAAAAGCTTTATATCTTGTTTCGGTATTTTTCCTGTTCTGTTTACAGACATTGGCACAAAAAACACATTTTTGTGCCAATGCAATCAGTGATTCGCTTCGGTTATTAAAAGACCCTTCAAGGGCCATAAAAAAACTTCGATTTGAGCAGGCGATTAAGAATTACCAACGTGTTGATAATTCGCAAAGCCGAATAAGTGCAGAAGATGAGGTTATCAGGATTCCGATAGTGGTACATATTATCCATAATCAGCAAAACGGAGAAATAGCTGGCACGAATATACCGGACGAACAGATTTTTTCGCAGATAAAAGTTTTAAACGAAGATTACCGCCGCAAAGAAGGAACAATGGGCTACAACAATAGCTCTGTCGGTGCCGATACGCAAATTGAATTTTTTCTGGCTACAAAAGACCCTGACGGTAATCCAACAAGTGGAATCACTCGACATTATAGCTCAACAGCAGACTATAACTTATTAAACGACAACGACCGTAGTAGGTTATCAGACTTGGCCTATTGGGATAGTAATAAATATCTAAATCTTTGGGTAACTACTTTTCGTGAGCCTTATATTGGTTTTGCTGAGTTTCCGTATGCTGAGACAGTGGATGGACTGAATGAAGAAGTACCCGAAAAACTTGATGGTGCTTTTATTGATTATAGAGTTTTTGGAAAAAAATCGGGAACTAATACCAAAGGTCTTTACAGCTTTGGGCGTACTACAACGCATGAAATAGGGCATTGGCTTGGGCTGATACATACCTGGGGTGATGAGTATTGCGGAACCGATTTTGTAGATGATACACCACCAACGGCTACAGCCAATAACAGTTCGTTTTGTGCCGATGGTTTTTCGAGATGCAACGGTACGCTTACCAGAAATCTCATTGAAAACTATATGGACTACTCTCCTGACTCTTGTATGAATATTTTCACACAAGGTCAGAAACTAAGAATGAGAGCCGCTTTGGAACTAAGCCAACGACGTAAAAGAGTTATCAATTATTCAAAATTTCAGCTTCCACCTTCAAGTGCGCTTGATGTAGTGCTATTGCCAAATCCAACTACTAAAGACAACATAACCATACAGGTTTCACTACCCGATTTTCAAGACTTTACTATTTCTATGGTTGACATGAAAGGTCGGGAAATCTACACTGAGTCGTTCAAAGATTATCCAAGTACAGTTGTAACCCTTAAAACCTATGATATAGCAGCAGGCGTTTATATAGTAAACGTGGTCTCAAAACAAGAAAAAGCCACCAAGAAACTAGCTGTTTATTAAGATTTCCTCTTTTTCTTCTTTTTGGTTGAGGTAGGCTTTTTATCAGCAAATTGCACAGGTATTTGTATTTTAGTTGAATCCCATAAAAGATTCATGTCAAATCCGGCTGTTTTTTCATCAAACTGTATCGTAAAACCCTCATATATTTCATGATTCTTCAAAACAGGTACTTGAAAAACCACAATGTTTTTAGAGGCATCATAAGTAAAATCGCCCCATTGGCCAAGTACACTGTTTATTATAATTGTCCAGCTATCTTGGTTTGGTATCGTAAACAAAGTATATGTTCCGGCTTCTAATGATGTGCCTCCTATAACAATATCGTTTGTAAAAGTAATTTCTGTAGCTTCATTTGCGCCGGTTCGCCACAATTTGCCAAAAGGTACTAATGAACCAAAAACCTCTCTGCCTTTTTTTAAAGGTTGCCCATAGGTACATTTAACATAGTTATTGTTGGCCATCAACAAATTGGCGATTAAGATTGGGCTGTTGCGCACCTGTGGTTTAACGATACTGTCATTAACGGCCAATACTGATTTGGAGAAAAACAAAAAAACAACAATTAATAAATACGTTCTCATAATTTAGAATTAGCTTTGCTCACCTTTTTTTATTTGGTAAAACCTACGATACAAATACAACTACTAAACGCCTAAAATGGAGAAATTGATAAAAGACAGGCCAGATTTTGATGAGATTTTTATGGACTTAGCTAAAAACCTTGCTCAACGCTCGCATTGTGTTAAGGCTCAGGTTGGTGCTGTTTTAACAAAAGATACAAGAATTATTTCTATCGGGTATAATGGGCCACCATCTGGTACGCATAATTGTGATGAAGACTTTCCGGCAGAAGGTTGCCCGAGAGATTCGAAAGGTAGCTGCTCACTGGCACTTCATGCCGAGCAGAACGCTATACTCTATGCATCAAAAAATGGAGCGAATCTTGAAGGAAGTACGCTTTATGTTACCCTATCGCCTTGTATTGCTTGCGCAAGGGTTATTTTTTCGATGAAGATTAAAAAAGTATTTTTTCTGGAATCTTATGCCAAATATAAGGGAATACCTAGCGATGAAGGTGTGGATTTCCTAAGAAAATTTGGAGTTGAAGTGATAGAATTTGGGTGTAATTAGTGAATTACACCCCCATGACCATGCACGTGCCCATGTGCTATTTCGTCAGGATTCGCATTTCTGATTGCGATTATTTTCCCTTTGAAATGTAATGTTTCACCTGCTAATGGATGATTAAAGTCTAGCATCACCAAATCAGGGTGCACCTCTACTACCCTACCATTCATGCGATGTCCTTCTTCGTTTGAGAAAGGAATAAAGTTTCCTATTTCAAGCATTCCTTCCGGGACTTCTCCATCTTCAATTTTAAAATTTTCTATCGGAAAATCAATCAATGCTTCTGTATCCACTTCACCGTAACCTTCTTCTGGGCTAACCGAAAACTCAAAAGTGTCATTTACACCTAAACCTATCAAATTTCTTTCGAAAGCCTCAGGCAGCCCACTCATGCCATGAATAAACACAATCGGATCAGACTCATCCGAAACCTCAATAATTTCTCTATCCTCACCCTCGCCAACATATAACTCATAAATAGCTGTCACTACTTTTTTTTCTTCAACTTTCATATTTAGTAAATTTTGTTTGTCGCCAAGGAAATAAGTATAACCAAAGTAAATATTTTTTAACTTTGCCACAAACGTACAAATTCTACCCTTATAAATGAATTTTTTAGCACATTTATTTCTTTCGGGCGATAGTGAAGAAATTTTAGTCGGAAATCTGCTAGAAGATTACGTGGTCGGTAGAATTGAACATCCACGCAACCAGCATTTTTCGTCAAATATTAAAAATGGTATTTTGCTTCACCGCATAATAGATACTTTCACTGATACCCACACAGCCGTTAGTACTTGCAAAACGGTACTATATAAGCATTATCATAAATATGCTTCGGTGGTAATAGATATTTATTTTGACCATTACCTTGCCAAGCACTGGTATTCTTACTCGACAGAGCCTTTTGAAGATTTCAGGAAACGAGCTCATCAGTCACTTCTGAACTATTGGGGGATTCTGCCCGATAAAATGAAGCCGATGGTAGACTCAATGATAAAATATGATTGGCTAAAAAATTATAGCGAGTTTTGGGGCATAGAAAGAGCTTTGACCGGTGTTGCTCAGCGAACAGCATATAAGTCTAATATGGAAAAAGCGGTAGATGATCTAAAAGAGCATTATGATTTTTTTGATGAAAACTTCAGGTTATTTTTTCCGCAGATAATCAAGGAATGTACACATTTCTTAAACGAAAAAGATTACACACATAACTTTATAATTGTCAGATAGAAGATGTCAGAGATACTTAAATCTATAAAAAAAGACAGTATTAAGCCGCTGTATTTTCTTCATGGAGAAGAGCCTTTTCATATTGAACAGATTGTTGATAAAATTCAGCGCTTGGCTATTCCGGCGCAAGAGAAAGGCTTTAATGAGTTTGTGCTATTCGGAAAAGATTTAAATGTGGGTGCATTGTTAAATTATGCACGTAGGTTTCCGATGATGGCTGAAAAGCAATTGATTATAGTGAAAGACTCGCAGCAGATTCAAGGTATTGACCAGAAAGATAATCAAAAACTAATTGAAGACTATGCACTTCAACCATTGTCATCAACGATCTTGGTACTGACTTTCAGTAATGCACAAGATGAACGGAAAGCCTGGATTAAGGCTTTTGGTAAAAACGGTGTGCTGCATAATTCTAAAAAGTTTTATGACAATCAACTACCGGAGTTTCTGGCAGACTATTGCCATGCCAAGGGAGTAAAAATAAGTATGAAAGCCATTCAGTTGTTGATAGAACATATTGGCAATGATTTAAAAAGACTCACAAGTGAGGTTGATAAAGTTGTGTTGAATGTTAAACTGGGTGATGGAATCGATGCAGATACGATTCAGAAATTTGTTGGTATAAGCAAAGAATACAACGTATTTGAGCTTCAGAAAGCACTAATACAACGAGATGTGGTTAAGGCCAATCAGATTGTGATATTTTTTGGCAGTAACCCCAAAGATAACCCTATACAGCCAATTCTTATTATTCTTTATAATTTTTTCAGTAAAGTTCTACTGGTTCACGCATCCAGCGATAAATCAGATAGTGCAATCGCATCGTTACTAAAAGTCAACAGTTTTTTTGCCAAAGACTACCTCAATGCAGCGCGCAATTACTCGCTCCATAAACTGACCACAGTTATTCATTCAATTAAAATAGCTGACTTGAAATCAAAAGGAGTTGATACTGGCGAAGAAACAGAGGGAGATATTCTTCAGAAACTGATTTTCGAAATCTTACATTGAAACATACCTCAAACACAATATTTTCTGATTTTTTTGGCACATTTTTTATTATTTTTTTAATTTCAAAATTAATAAATTGTAAAATATTAAAAATATTTTGTTTTTATTTAGTATAATTCGGAAGCTTTCAGTGAAGCCTTTGCCAATTTCATGTATTAATCTGATTGCCGGTGGAAACTAAGAAAAGAAATCTGACCTTTTCGAATAATCCTGTTCACATTAATTCACTACCTAAATATAGTTGGATAGAGAGAGATACGCTATTGCTTCATATTGCCTTTCAGATTTTTATGGATGCCCTCGAAAAAGACAGGGTGCTCGAAGTTATAAACTGGGAATGCAACGACGAATACCGTACCGTACGGCAATATATTATAGAACTGCGCAACTGGTGGCTACAAAGAAAAGATAAGGACCGCCTAAAAGAAATTGATTATTCTGACGAAAAACAATACGAAGAAGACAGTACCCATCTACACATGCTGATGCTTATTAGAAAGTATCTTGTTGTATAATCTCCCAAAGTTATATTATAGCAATCAACCATTATTTAAAATTCTGACTACAATTCTATTATTGGCTACCAACTCAGATTGTTTGAAAAAACCTCACAATTGTTAAAATAACATTATCAATGCATAAACCGAGAAGATAATTTTCCACAAAACACAGTTTAAGTTTTAACAGAATAAGAGAAAGGTCTAAATTTGCCAATCAATTTAAAAAACCTGTTGGTTTAAATTTTAAATAAACACTTATAAATGGGAAAAATAATTTCGATTGTCAATCAAAAAGGTGGTGTAGGTAAAACAACAACCGCTATTAATCTTTCTACGGCTTTAGCACTTTTAGACTATAATATTTTAGTAATTGACTGCGACCCACAGGCAAATGCAACGTCTGGGTTTGGGTTAAATCCTAAAGAATTTGAAAAAAACAACCTGTACTCATTATTAGTAGGCGAGTCAACGTTTGAAGAATCGATACAACAAACAAATATTCCGAACCTTCAAATCATTCCTTCGCATATTGATTTGGCCGGGTTTGAGATTGAAATTATTAACGAAATGAGCCGCGAGGCCATTATGAAAGAGCAAATTGCAGGATTGGCCGATAAATATGATTTCATTTTTATGGATTGCTCACCGTCGCTTGGTTTGTTGGTAATAAATGCCTTAGTAGCCAGCGATTCGGCGCTTGTTCCGGTACAATGTGAGTATTTTGCACTTGAAGGTTTGGCAAAACTGGTAGATACAATAAAACTTGTTCAGAAAAAAGTAAATCCGGCCTTGCAAATAGAAGGAATTGTGCCTGTAATGTATGATGGCCGTACGAATTTGTCGCAAGAAGTTGTAAAAGAATTAAAAACAGCATTTGATCAACTGGCATATACAACTATTATTCCGCGTAATATCCGCTTGGCAGATGCACCAAGTTTTGGTATGCCTGTTTTCTTTGTTGACCGAAAATATGGTGGGAATGGTAACAGCGACTTAATATTTGAAAATGCAGGGGCAATTGCTTACCTCAATCTGGCTAAAGAGTTTTTATTACGCAACGATAAAAAAATTCTGAAAGAATAACTAGACATATCGAAAACCAAGCGTTTAGCTGGCTTTGAAATAATCTGAAGACTTTCCCAGTTTTTTAAGAGTACATGACATTTCTATTCATTAAGGTAAGCTCTAATTAACTTCTTTAGGCATCCAACCTAATCGGTATTTGCTATCAGTATCTTAGCGAATTCTACTCCCTTATCAGTCAAGTAATAATACCCATTCTTTAGAGCACCTCTGAACTCAATCAGGCGGTGCTCTTTCAGTATCTTAATCTCTCGGGCTATGGTTTCTCTAGAAACACCTAATTCCTTGATTAAGACGTTTGTAGTACTATACTTTGCCTTACCAAGAAACAATATTATGCTGGTCAGACGCTCTTTTTTCTGCTCACTCAGGTTTTCGAAAATATCAGTCGAATTATCTACTTGCGTTTCTTTTATTAAATGATTGCTGATTATCGGGAACTGTCTGAAAGATGTTAAATCTTGCTGATATACACTTTTTGGTTTTTCAATGTTTAATTCTTCTTTCCTCTTTACTTCTTCTTCAAGTATAATTTTTTTTGAGATTGGTGGAATAGAAGTCAGAAACGTAGGCCCATCATGGAATTGCGGTTTTTCGTCAGAAAAATAGTTTACAAATGCCGCTATTTTCTTTAAACCAAAGCCAAGCTCTTCCGCCAAGCCTAATTCCCGTAAGAACCGCCCAATAATAGGGTTTTTGGGTATTGGCTGGTAATTGCTTGGATCTATGTTTTTATTCAGGCCGGCCCGATTGCTGTTCACCGTAAATGTGCCGTCAGTGTGTGTAATCGCAAACTTAGCAGGCAACCCTGAGCTATAATCCTGATGGGTTAAAAAATTAATAAATACCTCACGATACATCAAATCACGGATACCTACCCTTGTTGTGTTGTTGATAACAAAGAAGTCAGGCAAGTGTTTATGCACAAAATCCATAAGGCAATAATACGTATCTATCAGATTCGTCGTAAAAGTTTCACGGTCATAGTAACCATCAAAACCATCTTTCTCTCGCAAAGCATCTATTCTGAAACTCGGAAAAATAGCTCGTATTACCTCGTCTTTGCCAAACAGTAGTACAGCAGCTACTGTGTATCCGCTCTCTTTGGTTTCGAGGTCAATACGCCATAAACCAGAGCTTCTCATCACCTCTTCAAAATCCATATTGAGCCACGGGTGCGAGGGGCGCGTCTGTAAAATGAGCTTCATTGCCTTGTTGTATACCTCCGTATTAAAATGCTCAACTTCAATATAACGGATTACTTTATTATCAGGATAATAGAATCTTTTTTTCTCCTGAATGCGTAGCTGGTCCGATATATTATCGACCAAAATGTTAGTAGTATCCCGTCTTTCATAGATATTAAAGCCATTGTTTGTGGTATGAACAGCCTGGCTGTTAGGGATTTTTAAGTAAAGGATTCTTTCCTGATGATAAAAAACAGTTTTTATCACGACTCTGGGTTTGGGATGAATTTTATTGGCATCATTTATTCCGTTTATAATACTCTTTTCAAGAATATTAAATTCGTTTTCTGTCAACCCTATAAGTTTATTCTCAAACGAATAAGCGACAAGAATCTCACCTCCGTTTGTGTTTAAAAATGCACATAGGGTTTCAAAAAAATCAATAGGCAGTTTCCGTATAGTGCTCAATAAATGTGTTTGTTCATCATTACCTCTTTCAATTAAATAGTTAATGTAATCGCTTGAAAACATGTGAATTCGTTATATATATATCGATAAGTAAAGGCATAAGGAGTCTTGAAATTACTCTTTTCAGAATAATCTCACTTTTAGCAGTAAAAAACTAAGCGTTTGTTCTGGTTAGATTATAGGGTACGGTAGTTTGGCGAGTAGTAGCAAAAATAGTAATTCACTCTAATAATTACAGAATGAAGATATTGTCTTTTTATTAAATATTTCTCAAAATCAGGTTTTTTTTTCAATAAACCTATTTTACGGCACTATGACAGGTTAAACTCTGACATAATTTAGTTTAGTAAAAATTTAACTTAAAAACGCTTTTTAATCTGATTTTTTGTAGAAATACTACAAGAAGCTCAGAATTCTTGTTTAGATTTGCTCAAAAATTAACACAAAGAGCCTAACCACAATGAATGATTCTGCTTTGTTGCTTGAAAAAATAAAAAGTCAGGCATCAACTAAAGAAATAAACTGGATTACTTCAAAAATAAATACTGGAAGTTTACAATCATTACAGACAGCCTTTGTAGCCACACCAAGGTTTATTAGTAAAAATCCGGTTCAATCTCTCGATAAAATAAATGGGGTTTCTTTTGATAACTGGACACTCGATAGATTAGTAAGAGTTTATTTACTTACTCAATTTGATAGTTCAGATAAGAGCGCTTACACTAAAGCAATTGATACCCTTTTTGATACTGCCGAAAATAATGAAGCAGTAGCTTTAATTTCAGCACTTTCGTTTCTTGAATTCCCTGATTATTGGCAGTTACGAGCGACTAATGCCGTACGGTCAAATATAGGTCCTGTTTTTGATGCCATAGCTTTTCAGAATTCTTTCCCTTTAAATCATTTTTCTGAGCTTGCATGGAATCAATTAGTGCTAAAATGCATTTTTAATGATAAGGCTATCCATAATATTACAGGCTTAAACGAGCGTGCAAATCAGGAGTTGGCAAACTCAATTTCTTATCTTGCACATGAACGCTGGGCAGCAGGACGTACCATTCCGGCTCAGGCATGGCGTTTGGTAAGCAGGTTTATGAATGAGGTAATATTTGCCGATATTCAGCATTTGTTTTTGTCTGAAAATGAATCTGACAAAATAGCCGCAGTTTTAGTTTGTAACGAAACTGATTTTGCCTTGGCTAAAGATGAATTAGAAAAATACAGAGATTTAAACCAAGAAGTTAAAAGCAAAGCAATAACCTGGCAAACGTTAGAAAACTAACACAGGAGTACCAATAAATTACCATTTAAGAATATGTGTCAGAAACATACAGAAATATCTCAAAATCCATCACATTTTGAGGGAAGTGCCGAAGAACTAAAAACTGCCACTACTGTTCAGGCCAATTACACAGACTATATAAAGGATATGAAGTTTTTTGACCCTCATATCCACATGACCTCTCGTACTACCGACGATTATACTGCCTTGATTGATGCAGGGGTAGTAGCTATTATTGAACCTGCTTTCTGGCTGGGTCAGCCACGTACAGGCTTAGCATCGTTTAAAGATTATTTCAGTAGTCTTGTGGGTTGGGAAAGATTCCGCTCTTCTCAATTTGGCATAAAGCATTATTGTACCATTGGGCTTAATTCCCGTGAAGCAAATAATGAGGCTTTAGCAGCTGAAGTAATGGAGATTTTACCCATATTTCTTTATAAAGAAGGAGTTGTCGGTGTTGGAGAGATTGGTTTTGATGACCAAACAGCCGCCGAAGAAAAGTACTATAGATTACAATTAGAGCTGGCTAAAGAGGCAAATTTACCAGTTCAGGTTCATACGCCACACCGTGACAAGAAAAAGGGCACAGAGTTGAGCATGGCTATTGCCTTGGAGCATGGCATTGACCCTGGTATGGTTATTATTGACCATAATAATGAAGAAACCGTAGAAAGTGTGTTAGACCAAGGATTCTGGGCAGCATTCACTATTTATCCATTTACAAAAATGGGTAATGAGCGTATGGTTGAGATTGTAAAAAAATATGGTTCCGAGCGCATTATGGTTAATTCAGCCGCCGATTGGGGTATCAGTGACCCGCTTGCTGTACCAAAAACTGCAGCTTTGATGAAGATTAAGGGAATTTCGGACGAAGATATAAGAAAAGTTACCTACCAGAACGCAATTGACGCATTTGCGCAAAGCGGCCAAATAAATATTGCTGATTTTGAAACACCAATGGAAATTGACCAAAGCCTGAAATACAATGGCAATACTGTGTTACGTGGCGGCCAAATACCGAGGGTAGACAAAGATTCTATCATTATAAGCTAAGGTTAGCTAAATTTTACAGGGGTGTTACAAATCTAAGAGTAAGCTTAAATTTTGTTTTTTGGCCAGCATCTATAAGTTTTTGTCTCCGTTCACGAGTCTTACGCAGACGCAGGCAGGAACTACGACGAAAACCCTCAAAGCAAGATGAATCAAACCACTATCTTGTAGGTAAAAATCATAATTTTTAGGCATACGCTTACACTTCTACCCGATAAAACATTAAGGCATTGAATATAAAACCCTATTTACAACTTACCAGGCCCGCCAATATTATTACTGCAGTTTCAGATATTCTGGCGGGCATTGCCATAGCCGGATTTTCGTTTTCACTTTTAGGTATCGATATCTGGAAAGCAGTTTTTCTTTGTATTTCAACAATTGGTCTGTATGGCGGTGGGATAGTTTTTAATGATATTTTTGATTTGGAACTCGACCGCATGGAACGGCCTGAAAGAGCAATTCCAAGCGGAAAAGTTAGCCTGAAAGGTGCAATTATTTTTGGAGTTCTTCTGTTGATTATGGGTGTTGTGGCAGCTTGGTTTAATAGCCCAACAAGTGCTGTTATTGCGGCATTAGTAGCTGTTTGTGCTTTGGTATATGATAAGTTTGGCAAACACCATAATTTTCTTGGCCCTATTAACATGGGGCTTTGCCGTGGTGGGAATCTGATTTTAGGTATGAGCATCATTCAAGGTGCTATTGAGCAATGGTGGTTAATTGGTATTTTACCTGTTTGCTATATTGCCGCTATAACCATGATTAGCCGAGGCGAAGTACATGGTGGCAATAAGAACACACTCTATTTTGCAGCATTTCTTTATATTTTAGTAAGCTCGGCACAGTTGTATATCTCTTATACCTTAGACAACATCTTGTTTGCTGCCGCATTTGTGGCGCTACATATATTCCTGATTTTCAGGCCTTTACTTAAAGCTATAGCCAACCCAATTGGGCCAAATATTGGTAAAGCAGTAAAAGCAGGGGTATTATCTTTAATTGTGATGAATGCCGCATGGGTGAGTGTTTCGGGCAATATTGTTTTTGCATTGGCGGTGCTATGTTTGTTACCGATTTCGATGGGTTTGGCAAAGATTTTTGCCGTAACCTAATGTGTGTATGTATGTTTTTTTGATTATTTTATTTTTAGCTATCAATGAGTGTAATAAAACAGGCTTTTCAGGTACCTTATTCTTTCAATATTATTTTTACAGAAAATCTTTTTTCGACTGATAACAGAGAGTTTATCAATTTCTTGTCTGGCTTCGGTGATACAAGTTTTCAGAAAAAAATTTTGTTTTTGATTGACGCAGGTGTTGCAGAAAAGCACGAGTATTTGCCAGAGGCAATCAGAACGTATTTCCAAGGCCAAAATCAGATTTTACTTGCCGAAGAAATTCTGATTATGCCGGGAGGAGAATTAGTCAAAAACGATAGCCAATATCTTGACCAAGCGTTACTGGCTATTAATAAATATGGTATCGACCGCCATTCTTTTGTAGTGGCAATTGGTGGCGGAGCATTTCTTGACATGGTTGGTTATGCATCGTGTATTGCGCATAGAGGTGTAAAACATATTAGAATTCCGACTACGGTTCTCTCTCAGAACGATTCGGGTGTTGGCGTAAAAAATGGGGTCAATTTTCTAGGTAAAAAGAATTTTCTAGGTACTTTTTCACCACCAGTGGCTGTATTTAACGACTCGTTTTTTCTTATATCATTGTCTGACAGGGATTGGCGCTCCGGTATCTCAGAAGCGGTAAAGGTAGCTTTGATAAAGGATTTGCCTTTTTTTGAATGGCTAGAAACTAATGCAGAGGCAATGGCAAACCGTGAAATGCCGGTAATGAACGAACAGATTTTTAGGTCAGCGGCTTTGCATACAAATCATATTTCGAGTGGCGACCCTTTCGAGATGGGTTCAGCCAGACCACTGGATTTTGGACACTGGGCAGCTCATAAATTAGAGTACTTAAGTAATTTTGAGATTAGACACGGAGAGGCAGTTGCCATAGGTATTGCCCTTGATTCGATCTACTCCGAGTTGTTGGGATTAATTTCGGCAGAAGATTCTGCCAGAATAATAAAATTGCTGAAAACCCTTGGATTTGTGCTTTATCATGAGTCGCTTGCTGAAAATGATAAACTCAATCTTTGGGAGGGCCTGAATGAATTTAGAGAACATTTAGGCGGAAGACTTACCATCACAATTTTAGAAAAACTAGGAAAAGGCAAAGAGGTTCACGAAGTAGATTTTGATTTGATGAAACTAGCCGTTGACCGCTTGAAACTAACCCTCGATTAAAAATGAATACACCTTTCGGACATTTAAGTTATTGCAGTAATATTCATCAAGGTGAAGACTGGAAAGAGCATTTTAATATTTTACAGGCGAGCATTCCTGAAATTAAAGCATCTGTTAGCCCATCCGCATCAATGGGTATTGGTCTTCGATTGGCAAATCAGGCAAGTATAGATTTATCAATCGAACACAACTTTGAGGCTTTTCAAAACTGGCTTTCAGCAAACGATTGCTATGTTTTTACAATGAATGGCTTTCCATTCGGGAATTTCCATACCACAATTGTAAAAGATAAAGTACACGCACCAGATTGGACGACCCAAGAAAGGCTCGATTATACAATAAGATTATTTAAGCTTCTGGCTAAACTTCTGCCGGAGCATTTAAACGAGGGAGGAATCTCAACGTCTCCCCTATCATATCGTTTCTGGTGGCCAAATACTGAAGTATTAAAAGAGGCAACAGTAAAAGCCACAAAAAATATGATTACTGTGGTAGAGACACTCATTGACTTAAAAGCAAGTACCGGAAAAACGCTACACCTTGACGTTGAACCTGAGCCAGATGGGATTCTGGAAAACTCTGGTGAGTTTATTGACTGGTATAACAATTACTTATTACCACAAGGTATTGAACAACTAGCGACAAAAGGACTAACAGCAGAGCAAGCGGAGCAAGCAATCAGAACGCACCTTCAGTTATGCTATGATGTTTGTCACATGGCAGTTGGTTATGAGAATCCGACTGAGATTGTTAATAGACTTGAAGCGGAGCAAATAAAAGTAGGGAAAATACAAATCAGTTCGGCTTTGAAGGTTGATTTTTCAACACAAGCACAGGAGAAATTAGATACAATTGCACAGTATAACGAACCAATCTATCTGCATCAGGTTGTTGCGAAAAAACATGATGGCAGCTTTGTTAAATATCCTGACTTGAGCGAAGCAATTGCAGGATTCAGTAACGATGTAGAATCGTGGCGTGTGCATTTTCATGTGCCGCTATTTTTAGAGCAATATAGTTTGTTAGGTTCTACACAGTCAGACATTGTTGATACACTTGGGATTCATACGCAAAAGCCTTTTACGCAACACCTTGAAGTAGAAACTTATACTTGGGGCGTATTACCAAAAGAATTTCAGGCTCCACTCAATGAGTCGATTAGTAGAGAACTTAATTGGGTAAAAGGACTTCTATTTTAAGAAAATATGCAAAAAACAGTTGTTATCGATATTGTTGGGCTTAGTACAAGTGTAATAGGAGAATACACCCCATTTTTGCAAAAATTTATTGCAAAGAATAAACTCACGCATATTAAACCCGCTTTCCCTGCACTTACTACAACTTCACAAAGTTGTTACATAACAGGTAAAAATCCTGATGAGCACGGAATTGTTGGTAATGGTTGGTATGACCATGATGCTAGCGAAATGAAGTTCTGGAAACAATCGAACAAACTGGTACAATCTGAGAAAATATGGGAAGCGGCAAAACGGAAAAATCCTGATTTTACTGTTTCCAAGATGTTCTGGTGGTATAATATGTATTCATCGGCTGATTTTTCGGCTACTCCTCGCCCGCAGTATCATTCCGACGGTGTAAAAATGCCTGATTGCTATACCTATCCAGCCGATTTAAGGGATAAACTACAAGCTAAATTCGGTACTTTCCCATTATTTAAGTTCTGGGGACCTAATACAAGCATTGATTGCTCAAAATGGATTGCTGACGCATCGCTAGAAGTAGATAAAGATCATGACCCAACATTAACACTCATTTATCTCCCGCACCTTGATTATTGCTTACAGAAGTTTGGTGTCGATTTCAGCAAAATAGCTAAGGATTTACAAGAGATTGATAGTCTGGTAGAAGAATTGGTAAATTACTATGAGCAAAAAAATGCGAACGTAATTTTACTTTCTGAATATGGCATCAATAATGTAAATAATCCGATTCATATTAATCGAATTCTGAGAGAAAATGGTTTAATATCAGTAAGGGTTGAAAGTGGACATGAATTGCTTGATTGTGGCGCTTCAAAAGCTTTTGCCGCTGCCGACCATCAGATTGCACATGTGTACATAAATGACCAAAGCAAAAAAGCAAAAATCAAGGAAATTTTATCAAAGGTTGATGGGATTGCATTGATAATGGATGAAGATGAGAAACGTGAACACCATATTAACCACAAAAGAGCCGGAGATTTGGTTTTGATGGCCAGAGCTGATAGCTGGTTTACGTATTACTATTGGTTTGATGATAAAGTGGCACCTGATTTTGCACGAAGCGTAGATATTCATAGCAAACCGGGCTACGACCCTGTAGAAATGTTTATGAACCCAAAGAATCCGTTTATTAAACTGCGTGCGGCCTATAAGCTAGCCAGAAAACTACTTGGGTTCAGATACAGAATGGATGTAATACCACTTGATGCTACGCTTATCAAAGGTTCACACGGAACGTTAGATATTGGCAAAGAATACTACCCCGTATTGATTAGCAATCAGAAGTTAAATGATGAAATTGCCGCAACTGATGTTTATGATGTAATCTGGAAGAGCTTATTTGGCAAATAAGCAAAATTTATGCGTTAATAGTTGTTCGCTCTATTTTTGGTTCTATGGCATTTAAGCGCTGTTTAAATGTAGCCAGATTGTGTCTTAACCAGATTGAGCGAACACCTCCTTGCGAAACTATTATGCCTTGTTTACGAAGTTCATCAGCTACACGTTGTTGACCATAGCGAGGCAATTCGGTAGCCATCTTTACAACCGCAGCTTCAACTGAGGTAGGCACGCGGTTTTTCTCTATTGGTTTTCTTCTGCTTATTACCTGAAGTGCCGACTTCCCACCTGTTTCGTATAAATTCTTAAAACGATAAAAGCTATCACGGCTAAAACCTGTTATTTTACAAGCCATTGATATATTGCCTAGCTTGTCAGCCAAGTTCAGCAACTCTAACTTGGCCTGAATATCTTTCTCTTGATTTTCCATTTATTTTATAGGTTAGCTTACTTTGTTTTCTTTCGAAAATAATACAGATAAGATTCTAATGGCTCACCGTCTGGAATCTCACTATTAGTAAAATATCCCATACCATTTCTATCAAAACAGAAACCTTCACCCTGCAACTCATTTTTACTTGGCAGAAAGCCATCTCTGGTGCGAGCAAGCACCTGCGGAATAGTTTCTCCCTCACGGCGATACCAGTAAAAGATTCTAAAATAATTTCTGATTGCTATTTCTTTTCCATCAGGCGATATACCACCACTTGTAACAATCTGATAAGGTATAGTTTGGATGAATCTGGCTGTTTGTATTTCAGAAACTGACTGAGGATATGGTAAAACATACAGATGTACGTTTATCTCCCGTTTAGTTACTATATAAATATCCTTTGTTAAAGGGTCAACCAAGATACATTCAGCATCTCTGCTGCCATTAGGATACCTAAACCTAATTCTATCATGCGCAGCCACAGGTTGCTCCAATGATTGCGGTTCTTCAAACCGATAAATATAATATAGATTATCAAAAACAGCAGCGTTATCGCCAATATCTGCTAAATAAATGTAATTTTTATTTTCTACTGGGCCAGGCCCAATCGAAATATCTTCCCAATCTCTATTCGGAAATGGCATTACGACTGAGCCCTTGTATTGCCCGTTGTGTGAAAATAAATAGATATGATTAGGGTTTCCGCTATCTTCATGAATCCAGACATGGCCCGGCATACTTCTGCTATCACATACACCGGAAGCCTCTCTGAGAATCTTTGAGGATAAATCAGCTACTACGGGACTAGTTTCATACGTTGGTATTATATCAGTTTCCTGCACATTCACCGGAGTTTTGAGCCAGTTGCAAGCATTAAAAAAAACTGAGAGGCATAGAAAGCTAATTTTCCTCATGATGTGCGTGTTTAGTTTACAAAATCAATCAGACTTATATTATTTATGCTCTAGTGTTTTTCTGCTTACGATAAGCCAGATAGAATATCTGTGGCAAAACCGTCAGCGAAAGAAGCATACAGATAATCAGACCACCAACAATCATAATTGCCAGAGGCTTCTGAATTTCAGACCCCATTCCGGTTGATAAGGCTGCGGGAAGTAGCCCTAGTGATCCCATTAGGGCAATCATTACAATCGGGCGTATGCGGCTATGAACACCCGAAGCAATGGCTTCTTTGAGTGGCATTCTCTTCTGCAAATTCTCTCTTATTACACCTATTAATACAATTCCGTCAATGGTAGCAACTCCAAATAATATAATGAACCCAATTCCAGCCGATATACCAAATACTGTGTTGGTAGCCCATAATGAGATGAAACCTCCTACAAAAGCAAATGGCAAAGTGGTAGCAGAAATAAGCATATCTTTTAAATTGCCTTTGCAATTCATGTATAATAGGAACATGATAAGTAACAATGATACCGGAACAATAAGGGCTAATTGCTTTGTTGCTCTTTCTTTACTTTCAAACTCCCCTGCCCAAACTATACTATTGCTGGCAGGCAGTTTAAGTTTTTCAGCAACAACTTTTTGCGCATCGGCAATTGTGCTCCCCAAGTCTCGGCCTTCAATGCTAAAGCCTACGGCAATGTATCTGCTCCCTCCGTCTCTATAAATAAAAGCAGGACCTGTTATATAATTGATAGATGCGATTTCTCTCAATGGTATTTTTTTTGAATCATCTTTTGATGGAATAAGAATTTCACCAATTTTCATCTCATTATCTCTATATTCCTTGGCAAAACGGAGTCTTACATCAAACATTCTTTCGTTTTCATAAAACGTAGTAGCTGCTCTACCACCAATTGTCATTTCTACTACCGCTTGTGCATCGGCTATATCAATACCATAAATAGCCATTTTGTGGTCGTGCAGTTTTATTCTCAACTCCGGCAAACCCATGTTTTTAAAAACGTTTACGTCTTCTATGCCGTCAACTTCTTTAATTATGTTCGCTACCTCAGCTCCATATTTTTCTAATTCAACCAGGTTATCGCCGAATATTTTAATAACAGAAGAGCTTTTCACCCCTGCCACGTATTCTTCAACATTATCTTGAATAGGTTGGCTAAAGCCAAAAACAACACCCGGATAAACATGTAGCATCTCTCTGATTTCGCCTACAAGTTGCTCTTTGCTTATCTTTCGCTCCCACTCCTTTTCAGGATTCAACTGGATATGGAATTCAATATTGAAAAAACCTGTTGGCTCTGTACCGTCACTTGGGCGGCCAACCTGGCTAAGCACAAATTTCACTTCTTTAAAAGCACGAATCTTGTTTCTTACCTCTTTAGCCAGCTTTGAGGTCTCGTTTATATTTACACTATTAGGGAACGTAGCCCTTATATAAACTGAACCTTCATTGAGCTTCGGCAAAAACTCAGTACCATAAAAAGCAAACTTTGTAGCACAGACACCTACTATAATGAAGAAAATCAGCATAGTTGCCTTTTTGAATCTTGCACTCAGATTGTAGAGTTTAAAAAGACTCGTACGAAAGAATTTAGAAATTATGTTTTCTTTTTCATCGATGTTCTTTGTCAACAATACCTTTGACATTGCCGGAACATAGGTAAGGCTTAATAAAAGCGAACCCAGAAGCGCATAACCCAAAGTGAAAGCTAAAGGTGAAAACATTTTTCCCTCAACTTTCTGAAAACTGAATATTGGCAAAAGCGCTACAATTAATATCAACAATGCAAAGAATATATAGGTGGCCACACTACTGGCACTCTTTTTTATCAAGCCCAGCTTGCTCATTCGGTTAAAGGCAGACATACCAACCTCATGCGCCTTTACCGCCATAGCCACAAAAACCGACTCTACAATTACAAGTGTACCTTCAAGTAAAAGTCCAAAATCTAGCGAGCCCATCGAAATCAGGTTTGCCGGAAGGCCCTGTATTCGGAGCATGATTAAGGCAAACAAAAACGCTAATGGAATAACCGAAGCCACAATAAGTGTTGAGCGCCAATTGTATAGAAAAATATATACAATAACCGAAACCAGTAAAATACCTTCGACAAGGTTTTTTGTAACAGTGCTTACAGTATTGTTAACCAGCTCGGTTCTATCAACAAATGGTTCAATTTTTACATCTTTAGGTAATACTCTGTTGTTAAGGTCATCAATTTTCACTTTTAGACGAGCAATTACATCGCTTGGGTTTTCGCCTCTTAGCATTAGCACAATCCCCTGAACTAAATCGTCTTTATCTTGCAAACCTACTTGCCCCAATCTTGGTTTGGCAGCTATTTCAACATTAGCCACATGTTTTACAAGAATAGGTACAGCATCTTTTACCTGAATAAGTATGTTTTCTATGTCTTCTATACTCTCTAAAAGCCCTACTCCACGTACTACATAGGCTTGGTCTCCTCTTTCAATTATATCTCCACCAACATTAACATTACTCTTTGATACTGCCTCGAATACTTGTAGTGGCGATAAGTCATAATTTGCCAGTTCGGTTGGATTAATTTTTATTTCATATATTTTCTCTTCACCGCCAAAGGTTACAACATCTGCAATACCAGGTACTGAAACCATTTCACGCGTAATCAGCCAGTCTTGCAGAGCTGTCAATTCTTTAATTGGACGCTCACTTTTGATAACATACCTGAAAATCTCTCCGGTTGCTCCATAAGGTGGCTCAACTTCAACAGAGGCACCCTCTGGGAGATTTATTTTCTGAACACGATTTGATGCATATTGCTGGGCATAAAAATCGTTTACATCATCATCAAAAGTAACTGTAACAACCGATAAGCCAAACAAAGAAATAGACCTGACACTCGATTTCTTCGGAATTGTATTCATTTCTCTCATTACTGGCAGCGTAACAAACTTTTCTATCTCTTCGGCACTTCTGCCGGGCCATTGCGTAATGATACGTGCCCTTGTGTTAGTTACGTCAGGATAAGCCTCTATGGGTGTATGTATATAACTCACCACGCCTGCAACAGCAAGTAAGGCAGTCAGAAAAAAAACTATTATTGTATTCTTAAGAGAAAAAGCAACTATCTTTTCAACAAATTTATGCATTGTATTATGTGCGTAGGTTAGTACTAGCTACACTCTGGGGTTTAATCTGTGCTTAATTAAATTATAACTCGTTCAGCCTGTTGAATATCAGCAGTTGATTCTTTGAAATTACTCTTTCATTTTCTTTCAAGCCTTCAACATAAACCTTCTCCTGGTTTTTAGCCAGAATCTTCACTTTGCGCACCTCGATGTCGCAATCATCTCGATAAACAACTACAAAGTTTTCGTTTTCTGAGAAAATAAGTTCTGAACTCGGGATACTTGCTGCTTCAATTTCCTGTTTTTTCAGTGCAGTAATATCTGCAAGCATTCCAGGTTTTAGTTTTGAGTCTTTGTTTGACATCACAATTCTGGCCTTCAAAACTTTTGCCGACTCATCAAGTATTTGGGGTATAAAAGATACTTTACCTCTGAATACCTGATCAGGGTATGAAATTGTTCTGATTTCTACTTCCATTCCCTCTTTTATGTGCTGGATATTGGAGGCATAAATATTAGCCATTACCCAAACATCATCCAGGTTTGCTATAGTAAACAAGGGCTCGTCGCTATCGGCAGTTATCTGGATACCTGTTGAAATATTTTTTACAGTTATAATACCTGTTGCGGGCGCTTTTATCTGAAATACACTTTTTGAATTGCTTGCACTATACAAACTTCTGTTGGCCGTGGTTTTCGTTTTTTCAACATTAAGTATCTCCAGTTCGCTTTTTGCTTCGTCGAGTTCTTTGCGAGAAGCTAAGCCATCATTATACATCCCTTGTATTGATTTGAGCTTAGTTTCGGCAACTTTTATCTGAGATTCCAGACTTTGCAGGTTAGCATTTAAAGAAGTATATTCAGTACTACTAACCTCGGCTAATATCTGGCCTTTCTGAACTTTGTCGCCAATTGAAAAAAAGGTATTTGTTACAATTCCACTGAAAAGGCTCTTGAAAGTCACAATTTTATCAGGATTAGCCTCAATAACACCTGTGAGATGTATTCCCTCCGAAATTTTCTGTTTTATTACTGTTTCAAATTCTATATCTTTCTTAAATACGCCATCTAAGCAATATTTTTCATCTTTTTTGCTTTCTTTTACTTTCTCGGTAGAATTAGCACAGCCAAACACAACAAGCATAATTAAAAATGTGCTGCCTACTTTTATAAATCGGTTAGTTACTTTTTTATTCATCATATTTCGCCACCTATTAGATAGTTTAAATCTTCTTTTTTTAAGAGTATATTTTTTATAGAATTATAGTATTGTTCTTTGCTCTGCCGGAAAGACTCGTAGTAATCAAGAAATTGAAGCAGGTTTATGTTGTGCTCCAGAAAATTCTTACTGATTGCCCGGGTCATGTCGTCAAGTTTTCCAACAAAGTTTTTATCAATTGATTCATAGAGGGAAATGGCTTGGTTTAAATCATTCCAATGCTTTACTATTGTATTGTTTACCTGCGCTTTGGCGCTTTTCTGTAGCAGCATATTTTTCTCTACTTCATATTTTGCTGCCTGAATATTTCCTTTGTTTTTATTAAATACTGGCAGTTCCATTGAGATACCAAGACCTACAAAATTGCGCATTGTGCTACCATTCCGGTCATAATTTGAAATCAGATTAATATTCGGGGTTTTATTAGCCAGCTCAATAGCCAAAGTAGCTTCACTAATATCAATTCGACTTTTTGACGCACGCAGAAGCGAATTATTCTCTGATAAATCAATCAGTTCGTTTAGTGTGTTGTTCTTAAACTGAGCAAGGCTTTCGGCAGTGAGCTCATCGTTAATTATCACATAAGTTTGTGGCTCAATAAACATCAGATTTTTAATAGCTTTTTGCTTTGAGCTCATTTCTTCTTTCAAAGCGTTTATTTCACCCTTAAGCGCAATTTCTAAAGCTTTTAGCCTGAACACCTCAACCTCTGAAATATGCCCTTCTTTAAATTGTGTTTGCTGAGCGTTTAATAACTTGCGAATCTCTTGCAACTGAATCTGCCAACTATTCTCTATTCTTTGAATGTATTGAATTTCGAATATCGTTTGTCTGAATTCAGCTTTAAGGGCTTGCAGCATATCGGTAAACATAATTTCGGCAAACTCTTTGTTTTTTACTTCCAGATTTATGTTCTTTTTACGTTTACCTGCAGTTAAAATCAATTGCTCAACCTGCACTGCGAAGTTTCGGTTTCGCCAGAAATTGCCAAAAATTGGCGGAATATCATCGCTTGTAGAGTTAACATAGGTCTGTATCTCGTCAACTATTAAATTCGGATTAGGCCAGGCTTTTGCCTGTAAAATTCTGGCATCGGCCTGATTAATGTTTAGTTTTTCTGCCAGCAAGGGCAGGTTGCTCTGAAGAAAGATTTTTTCTGCCTCAACAATTGAAAACTTTAATGTATCAATTTTTGTCTGGCCAGAAACTGAACTTACCTTAGCTATTAAAAGTATGGAGATAGTGACCGAAAAAAGGTATTTTATCATCTTGGGCTAGCAAATTAATTAATCGAACACAAAACTATCGCTGCAATCTTAAAGGCTCCTTGACCGTAGATTAAAATTCGATTAAGGCCCTTTTCGCAACGAATGAGACGTTTTACGCTAAAAACTATTCCGCTAAACCTCTGATTATGAGATAAAATAACTCTTCGAATGATGAAAAAAGAAGAAAATGGACATAGAGATTCTAGTCTGTTTGTTAGTCTAAAATTAAAAATGATTAATCAATCTTAAGGAAAGATTAAATGCATGGTTGTGCCACCAGGCTTGGTAGAAGAAATCTGGATTTCGATATTATGGCGGTTGAGGATTTGTTTGGTTAAGTAAAGGCCAATGCCATGCCCAGGAATATGGCTCGTTTTTTTGCTTCTATAGAACAAATCAAAAATCTTTTCGATTTCTTCTTTTTCTATGCCTTTTCCATAGTCGGTTATACTTATTTTCAGGTTATCTGACAAAGTATCAATTGTTAGCTCCACAGGTTTATCGTCTGAAAACTTGAGTGCATTATCAATAATATTATTGATAGCCACAAACAGGAGGTCACGGTTACCTTTAATTTCGAGCAAATCTTCTTGTATATCAACCCCTGTTTTAAAATTGATTATTACCTTTCTGTCAGGATACTCAATTTTTTTCTTGTCGAGTATACTCCATATTATTTCATCAATGCGTACGTTCTGAATGAGCTTGTTACTTGTTGTTTCAAGGTTCGATAAGGTTATGAGCCCTTCAAGTACTGATTTCAGATGCAGGCTACTCATTCGTAAAGCTTGCAATAAACTTTTATACTCTTCGGTGCTCCTATCTTTACTTAAAGCCACTTCAATGTCTCCTATAATTATGGCTAAAGGTGTTTTTATTTCATGCGAGGCATTTCTCAGAAAATTCTTCTGAATCATAAAACTCGATTCAATTCTTCGAAGCAAGTAATTAAACTCATTTATTAATTGATTTATTTCGTCGTCTTCATCTGGGTATTCCAATCGTTTATCAAAATCATCACCCTTTATTGAATTTACTTGCCTGATAAGGTCATTGAAAGGTTTAAATGTTTGTTGAGCCAAAATCTTGGTAAGAAAAAAGTGCATTACAGTACCCAAAACACCAAACAAAACCAGCATCTGTATTAATAGAATAATTTGCTTTTGCCCTTGCAGGTCTTCCCCTGAAACTAAAATAACAAAGTCTCCCTGGTTATCTTTATAAAATAAGGCTAACAGTTGCCTATTATCTTTTTTAAAGGCATATACCCCATCTTTTATAGTTTGCGATAGAATATAGTTAAGATTTTCGAGGTGTAAAGAATTATTGATGTAGATAGTTTTTGTATCAGCCCGGTATATCTGAATTAGTTCATTTGAAATCCTTTTGAATTTCCGTTCAGTCTTTTCATGAGTTACATCATTAACCTCATCTTTTTCTAAGTAAAAACTCGCCGATAAATTGGCAATGCCCAGAAGTTTGGCTCGGTAAGCCTCTTCGGTAAAATACTTAAAAAGCAGGTAGGTACCAAGCACAATAAATGCCATAGTACCAAAAAACAAAAGTGTGGACCGATATGTAAGTTTTTTCCTAAGACTCATTGCTTTTCATCTTAAACATATAGCCTGTACCTTTTATGGTATGAATAAGCGGTTGACTAAAATCTTTATCAAGTTTTTTTCTAAGAAAATTAATATAAACGTCTACAACATTAGTATTGGTATCAAAATTCAAATCCCATACGGCTTGTACAATCTGGATTCTTGATAAAGCCCGTTCTCTGTTTCGCATAAAATATAAAAGTAACTTATACTCCAGAGGTGAAAGGTTCAAAGGTTTTCCGTCTCTTGTAGCACTTTGTTCATCGGCATTTATCACAACCCCAGCATATTTCTGAATATCAACCATGCCTTTGTTAAACTCAACCCGCCTTAACTGAGCCTGTATACGTGCCAATAGTTCTTCAAACAGGAAAGGCTTACTTAAATAATCATCGGCTCCGGCTTTTAAGCCTTCTACTTTTTCTTCGGGGCTATCAAGCGAGCTTAAAATAATAATCGGCGAAAGATTTTTTCTTTTTCTTAGAATTTTACAAACCTCAAAGCCATAAATATCAGGAAGCATAATATCAAGAATGATGACGTCGTAAGGATATGACATAGCCTCTTCAACACCCTCAAAGCCATTATCAACAATCTTTACTAAATAAGATTTTTCGGTGAGACCTTTATGAATAAACGAAGCTACTCTTTTATCGTCTTCAATTAATAGGATGTTGGCCATGATTAGTTTACTTAATTTTTAAGACATAGAGCAAAACTACATTCAAACATAAGCTTCTTAACGTATTCTTGCAAGAAAATCAGCAATACTCCAGAATTTTTAGAACGCAATATGTTGAACTATAGTTTTAAACTTCTAAAAAATAAAGCATAAAAACAAAAGCAACAGTAGCATTTACTACCGTTGCTTTTGTTTTTCAGAATCATAATTTCATTTCTCTGAAAATTGTGTTCTGATTAATTAAATCCAAACTTCTTTAATCCTTCTTTGCTTAATTTAAGCGCCTCAAATGGTTTCATACCATCAAAAGTTTGGTCTTGCTCTACTATATAATATTTCATACCAGAAAGTTTTTTGTTATCCAAGATTCTTTTGAAGTCGATTTTCCCTTGCCCAACTGGCGCAAATCTTTCTTGAGAATCCATGTCTTTTACGTGCCAGATTTTAAAACGGCCAGGATATTTTTTGAAATAAGCTACCGGGTCAACTCCTGCTTTAGTTACCCAGTATAAATCCATCTGAAAATTCACATACTTAGGGTCTAAATGCTCAAGTAAATAATCGATTGGTACAATGCCATTTTTGTTAGCTTCAAACTCAAAATGGTGGTTATGGTAAAGAAACTCCAATCCGGCTGCATGTGCTTTGCGGGCAATTGTGTCAAGGATATTGGCAAGTTTTTCAACATCATCATCCATTGATATACTTCTGGTTTTAGGGTCAAATTTAAACATCCCCATTGGCGGAACAGGAGCGATAAAATATTTAAAACCTGCAGCTTTTACATCGGCAATTAGTTTATCTGCATTTTCGGTAGTCATAGACCCCATATGAACAGAAATAGGTGTAAGACCCAAAGTTTTAAGATAAGATTTGAATTCATCTGGGGCCATTCCATAAAATTTGCCATCTTGGTAATCTACTGCTTCTATGTATTTAAACCCCAAGTCTGCCACTTGCTTTAGTGTTGCCTTTGGGTCTTTACCCATTTCATTACGCACAGTATATAATGTCATACCCCCTGACTTCTTTTGAGAAAAGCCTGTCAAGCTTATTAACATCAAGATAAATAAGCTCAAAAGCCTAAAAGAACGAATGTTTTTCATTTGATTAAGAATTTTTGTAGTAGTTAATTTTGAAAGTTAGTTTCATTTCAAAAGCAAAAATAGAAAACTATTGGTAATATCTAAAAAAAAGACAATAAAGAAAATATAGTTTTTTCTCCGAATAGTTTTATTTGCAAAGAAGTAGTTAAGGTACATAGCTTCAAACCATATACATTCAACAGAAGTATTTCATTGCTGCTTTAATTTAAAAAAGTGTTTTTAATTATTTGAATAAAAAAGTTAGAGCCGAAGTTATTATACATTTGATTCGTGAAGAAAAAAGCACCACTGCTTCTGCAGTCCTAGGCCATACTGAGTGGTAATGAGATTTACCAGATAAATTACCTGCTTGGCAAACTGTGTGTTGGCGGCCGTTTTTATAAAATTTGAGACGTTAATCGAAAATAGTAAGAGTTTTTTTAAATTGCTTTCATTCAATTAACAATAGTATTTATATCGAATAAGGTTTTAATAGATAACTTTTAAACTGGTAGCTCATAAACTCTTATTCGGTATAAACTCTAATAAAGAAAATAAAAATTTAACTCAAACACTTAGATACTATTATTCTTTTTTATCTTCTGTTTTTAAACAGGCTCTCAGAACTCTAAATTAGATTAAACTTAAAATAATTGATATGCAAACTAAATGTCTCTGGCTATTGGGATTATCAGGTGCTGGAAAAACTACGCTTGGAGAGCAATTAATAGCTGAATTAAATTCTCAAAATAAGAAGTGCATTTTACTTGATGGAGACTTATTACGAAAAGGCCTCAATAATAATCTGGGGTTTTCGACTGAAGACCGCCTCGAAAATGTTAGAAGAACAGCAGAAGTAGCAAAGCTTTTTCTAAATGAGGGTTATTGGGTAGTTGTTGCCATGATAACTCCGCTTGAAATAATGAGAACAGAAAATCGTAACATTTTAAATATGGCCTATACAGAAATATTTATTGATACGTCATTAGAATTATGCCAAAAGAGAGATCCAAAGGGACTTTACAAAAAAGTATTACAAAATAAGATTACTAATTTCACGGGCATTGATTCTCCTTTTGAAATACCTGCATCGCCAAATTTAATTGTGAAAACGTTTGACAGAAGTATTAGAGAATGTGTTGACCAAATAAAGGCATTTATTTTTTCTGATAAACTCTGAATAAATTTTGATATTCCGCAATCTTTTGATTCTTTTTATTAAAGATAGGCCTTTGTCTGATTTTTTGATTTTTGTCAAAAATTGCTATTTGATAATTGGGCATTAAGCTGGTTTCTAAGAAATTAAAGTCACAATGGTCAATAAAAAGTAAACCTTTAGGCTTTAACTTATCGTCGAGTTGCTTTAATTGACGTTCAAACTGCTCAAATGGATAGGCCGATTCTTTAAGGTTTTTATTATGTCTATTTTCAGGATGCTGAAAAACTGCCAGGCAAAAAATAGCATCGAAATCTTGTGAAGATAAAAATTTTGGAGAATGACTATGTAAGAATTTTCGATTTTCAGAAGCATATTTTCGATTAGCTTCTTTTAAACACCAATTATTTATGTCGACTCCGATGATAGTTGCATGAGGAATATATTCAGAAAGCGTAATTACTTCCTCACCTGTTGAACACCCGAATGATAATATTCTGGGATGTTCAATATTTTCAAATTCTTTCTTAGCTATCTGAAATAAATCAGGATACCGGTCTTTTTTGGTAAAGTTTGAAAATTGATGATAATGCTTCTTAAACCAAACTGAATATAATAATCGAGAACGATAAGAAGGTATTGCAACAAAACGGTAAATATTATAAAGAGACCATAATACTTTGTAAAATAGCTGGAATTTACCAACTTCCCAGCGTTTCTGTTTTAAAGTATTAATCAATTTCATTCTGATAGTTTTGGTAGTTTCAAATACATTCTAACTATAAACCTGTTTAAGCTTTTTATTTATTGTTGCGAACTAGATAAACTTTTGCAGATATTTAAACATACCTAAATAATACAATTTTAATAGGCTCAATAAGGAGTTAATTTTTTAAAATCATTGGTTTAACTGTAAATTGCTTGAATCACATATTCTTCAGGCTTACAAAACCCCGTAATAATTTGGTTTCCTACGAGTGTCCATGCATGACCTTCGATTTTACCATCACCACCTTTCTTAAAACCTATAAAAATCTGATAGGGAATCTGATAGTATTTGCAGAGTATCATAGCCTGATAGGCTTGATGCCTGCAAACATTTTTCCAAACTGTATATTTTTCAACAATCCTAATCGCAAAGCGTATATCATTAACTAAATTCATATCTAAATTCAAAATACCTTGGTTTCCTGAACTGATACGCCCAAACGTAGCCCTCTGCTTAAAAAACTTAAATAATAAGAAGCTGTAAAATGATAAGAATCCAACAAAGAAAATTAGTAGTTTCTGACGAACGCTGAGTTTCATAAAACTTCTTACTTTCTGCCATGTTTTCATTTCAAAACATATTTTTTTTCTTCTAACTTCAAAAGCGCATTTTCTACTTCACGCTTACAGTCCTTTTCCGAGATTGCATATTCATTGCATAAATTATGCACAATCTGGTCAACTTCTAAGCCAACTTCCACCCCTTTCAATATTTTAAAAAACGTTTCGTTGAGCGATACATACTCATTCTTTTCGGTATCATACACTACACCTTCATCGCCCAATTGGGTAAAAAGTATTTTTTCAGAGTTTAATTGATATTTCATTATATATGCTGGTTTACCAATAGCCAAATTTTTGCATCATTGGTTTGTTAATTTCTCTTATTTTTTCAATTTGCTCGTTGCTTAATTCTTCTTTCCATCGCCCTACTTGCCCTTTAAAAAAGAAATTGGAAGAAGGAAGCAATTTTTCCTTAAAACCATGCTCTAATTCTTTTTTTTGTAATTTCTCAAATTTTGTTTCTTCAATCGCAAATGCTAATTGTTTGTCGTTAAACTCTAAACCAATTGCCTGTATAGCAGCCTTAAAAGTCTCATAAGGTTTCTCTTTCATGTCTTCATAACGCATAAAATGCACCGGAAATGTAGGTGCAGTAAGCCAGCTTTCTACGTGCATTGACCATGTACCGAAGGGTTGAAAAAATTGGTTATTAGTTGAATTTTGAATAGTGGCCATGCCCCCCTTAGGATTAATAATGTATTTTTTAATCGATTTTTCAACTCGTTCACCAAAATGATTTGCCAAAGACAACGCCACATCTAATGGATTTCTAATAATATAAATAGCCAATTTTGTTGGTTTTTCTGGAATAAGAGGCGCGTTGTCAGTTGGAGAGAAAGTAAAAGCATCATGTATTTTTATATAAAGTTGCTTTGAACTTGAAGCAGATAAGTGATTGAAGGCTATACGCTTAAATTGTTCAATTTGCACAGGATTCAGATAATCTGAGTTAAGGTCTAAGATACTTTCAACATAATTTTTATCTGAAAATGAACTATCGGTTGCCATTTTGTTTAAATCAACCTCTTTTTCGTTTAAAAGTGCTGTTAGAAACGAACGAAACCATGTATTTCCTGATTTTGGATAAGATGCCAACCAAACAATTTGTTTTTTCATTGGTTCTTTGCTAAACAAAGGTGTAGTTACTTTCTCCATAAAATTATTTAATCACTAGTTTCCTTTGGTTGATTGAATCAATAATTTGGTCTTCAATCATTTCAGCAAAACTCTCAAAAGTTGCTTGCCCCTTGGGTCTATAGGCTTTCCATAAAGGAATGGCACTAACAATACCTGTAAGCTGTTTAAATTGAACAAGTTGTTTTTTCATTCCATGTAACCATTGTCTTCGATAGACATTGTTTCCTAATTGCTGAATAGCTAACGACGGTTTTACTTTCTCAGTCTTCATCTCGCTTCCATCGGCATCTAAAAAAACAATTCCAACAACTTCCACTCTATCGCTCACAAACTGCTGATGAAACATAAAACCGTATTTATCTAATTCTAAGTTATAGCATAGTTCAAACTTCTCTGCTTCAGGTAAAACTTTTTGTTTTTCAATCGTATTTTGCCAAAGTCGAATCATCGGATAAGATGCCTGTGCGTAGCATTTTCCATTTTCAACAAACAAAACTGCAGTATCATCTGTAAATGGAGAGTAGCCTCTTTGCTGGAGCATTACTGATGTAGTAGATTTACCATTTCGTGATGGTGCTGCAAAAAGGAGAACCTTACTTTTATCAACAAATACGCCCGAGACATGAAACGGAATTAGATTGCGTTGAAACAAAGCCGCTGCCATACAATTTGCATAAAAAAACAACAAAACCTCATTCCAACTTCCGTTTGTACGCTCAATGATTACCTCTTTCCCATCTCTTATATAATAACGGGCTACTTCAGGAACGGCATATATGAATTCATTCTCATTAAAAATCGAAAATGGTTTTGTTTCGAGTGGCTGATTTTCTAAATGATCAGGAACATTTCCTTCAGAAACGTATAGAATTTGTTGTTCATCAAAAGTTTCTGTTGTGCTTACAAATGCTGCCAACTCTAGTGTTGAAATTACCGGAATACCGTAAGATAGGTATTTAAACATAGTTAGGTGTTTTTTTGTAAAATTAAGTACTTTTGAAGAAACTTAAAAGTTATTTACCCCCCCTATTAAAAGTACATTAAATTTATGTCGCAGTTTTTTGGTTGTATTGCCTTAAACCCACAAATAAATGTATCACAAGTTGGCTCTCAGATGACCCGTTCCATGAGTTTTTTTCAGGGAGATGCCATTGGAATGTATCAAACAAAAGAAATATTTATATGTAATACATTTATTTTTAATACACCAGAGTCTGTTAATACAACCAATATTTGTCAAAACGAAAGGTATGTTTTGGCAGCTACTTGCCGAATTGATAACCGTGAAGAACTGGCCAGCAAAATCAGTATAGAAAATCCGCTGAGTGCTTCTGACCACGAGTATTTATTAGCGGCTTATACTCACTTTCAGGAAAAATGTGTAGAATACATCATTGGCGATTTTTCGTTTGTGGTTTGGGATAAACACGAGCAAATGCTTTTTATAGCAAAAGACCATTTAGGCATCAAACCATTGTTCTATTACAAAGACGAAAACTTTTTTCTCTTTTCAACCTACACTCATGCCATTAAAGGTGTCAAATCTGTAAATCTTGCATTAGATGAACTGTATATAGCTCGTGAGCTTAAAAATTTCTCGCCAACTTATGAAGATACTTTTTTTCTGCATATAAAGCGGTTAAAACCTGCTCACTTTGTTAAATTCAACCCTCATGTTGGCCTTATTCAAGAGCAAAGATATTGGGAATTAAAAGCTATTGATATTTCTGCATTTAAAACAGAAGAAGAAATCTATGAAGAATTACGGAGACTGTTTACCCAGGCAGTAATTTGTCGTACACGAACTAACAAAAATATCGGTTGTCAACTTAGCGGAGGCTTAGATTCATCAGCTGTTGCGGTGTTACTTTCTCGAAACATTGATAAAAGCAGATTACATACCTATGCGTTTGTTTTAACTGATAAAACCAGGCCTTATTCTGAAAAAGGAATTGATGAACAAGAAACACAAAATATTATTCTCAAATATGCTGATTTGTTACAAGAGAACCACCACCAAATTAAAGAATTTCACCATAAAGATGTTTTCGAAGAATTTGAGACGAGTAACTTAATTATGGGTGGATATGCTAATTCTGATGCTATTTGGCAAGACACAATGTTTAAAAAAGCCGGCAATAATGATGTAGGATATATTATGAGTGGATTCCCTGGCGATGAATGCGTATCTAACAATGGCTATTTGTATTTCTACGATTATATCGGGAACAAACAATGGAAAGAAGTTGCACAATTAATTATTACACAAAAATTATCTGGATTGAAAAAAATAGCCTCTTACTATTATGCAAAGTATTCAGGCACTTACATGAGAGGTTACCAGAAATCTCTTATTCAAAGAAGTATACTTAATCCTCAATCGCCATTTAATAAAGAACTAATAAGAGATAAAGAAGCCTTTAAGTTTTACCCAACCTTTAAAGAATTTTTAAAAAATCAGGTTTGCCGCCCTCACACCAGCCATCGTACTGAATCTGAGGGGTTGTATGCTGCTCAATATGGTGTAGAGACAGTGTACCCTTTAGCTGATATTAGATTACTTGCTATGCTAATCAGTATCCCGACACAGATGTTTGCTCCACAAGATTATGACAGAGCTATTTTTAGAAATATGTGTTATCCTATTTTACCTGAGCAAGTTCGTATTCAAGTTAAACGGAATGGCGCCTTTACCCTTGCTTTTTTTGAATATTGGCATCATACTAGCCTGAATATGCTAAAAAAATATCGTTTTGCAGACAGTTTAGGTTTGATTGACACCAAAAAAAAATTCGATAATAAAGGGTTAATTAATTTAATCCGAAATATGAAAAGATACTCACTCGACTATCTTATTAATAAAAATGTAGAATAATTGATAAAGGGCATACCTGTTCGGTATGCCCTAAATAGAAATTAAGACTGATACGAGGCATTTTCAGTAACAAGATAAGCAGGTCCTCCGTTAATAGGCATCTCCTGCATTTCAGGTGAAATCCATAGCTTTTTTTCTGTAGTCACTTGTTCAGTTGGTAATTGGTTTTCCATGATTATTTTTTTAAGTTGTTAGCAAAATTTCACGTAAATTTAATGATAGATGAATAAAATCCCTCATCTATTATTAATTATTTTAAGGTCTTACAGAAAAATCTCATTTGAACCAATAATATAATTATAAAAGGATGTTTAAATTGTAGTAACCTGACTGAGAACTAAAGATTTTTTGACTACACAATCGGACACCGCTTTTAATGCATCAACTGGCACAGTTTATAATAAACACAATTGTAACTAATGAAATTTATTTTTTCGACATTAATACTTTCTTGTTTACCCTTTTTACAAGTATTTGCCCAACAACCTATCATACTTCACGATAGGTTAACACAGGTAAATGTTTCTGAATACGCAAGTGTTTTTCAAGATAAGAACAGGAATATCCCCTTCGAAAAGGTAATTCAGCAGAATTTTCAACCTAATAATAATAGCGCTTTCCATTTTTCATTTTCAGCCGATGTATTTTGGTTTAAGTTTCAGATTAACAATCAAAGTAAACTAAATCGAAATAACTGGTATTTCTTATGGAGCGATGGCCTTAGCGATAAGGTAGATATTTATGTACCACAAGCAAATGGCTCTTATAAAATCCTGAAAGGAGGGCTTTTGGCTTCACCTGACGAAAAAGTATATAAGGGGCTTTTCCCTATTTTTGAAGCGAAGTATTTACCTCCTGGGCAGACACTGACTTTTTACGTTCGTCTGCAGTCAAGCGAATCTATTAATGCACAACTCACATTAATGACACATCAATCATATATCGATATGATGCCCGGCACTTTAGCTATGGTTTGGCTCGTTATTGGTTTCCAGATTCTTCGGGTACTTTATAATATTATTTTAGCATTTTACATCAGAAATACCTCCTTTAGGTGGTATGCTTTTCATACGGTAATTGTAACAATTTCTGTCATGGGATCGTTTGGGGTTGTAGGTAGTATTTTTAGCAGTAATCCTCCAGTTGCCGGCTTTTTAAATGCTACTTTTTATGAGCTAATGCCTGCCACTTACACACTTTTTATTTTTTCACTACTGAATGTCAGGAAAAACTTTCCAAAAATCCGCTGGGTGTTTTTCTTTATAATTGCTTGTAGTGTATTACAAATACTGGCATACGCCTTTGTCCCTAAAATGTATCTACTTATATTCAATAATTACCTGTTTTTATTTACCGAGGCGTTTCTGAGTTGTATGTGCCTCTATGCTTTGATTAAGCGGATTTCGATGAATACCTACTTATTGATTCCGTGTTTTATTACTTTAGTGCCATTCATTTTTCTTAATCTCAGAGCTTTAGGATATATCAACTACGACTGGATATATCCGATGATTTACGCTACCAATTTCTTAGAAATAGTAGCCTTATCACTTGTACTCGGAAAAATCATAGAAAGTGCTGAAAATGAAAGAGTAAGTACTGAAAAAGCGCTATATAAAGAAAAAATTGAAGCCGAAAAACTACAGGAATTAGATACAGCCAAAACCCAGTTTTTTACAAATATATCTCATGAGTTCAGAACACCACTCACATTAATTTTAAATCCTATTGACGATTTAAGCAAAAAGTATCCGAACGAAACCCTGCTGGATTCGATGAAACGTAATGCCCAGCGCTTGTATATACTTATCAATCAGTTACTAGATTTGAGTAAACTTGATTCTGGCCAAATTGCAGTCAATATTCAACAGAATGATTTAGCCAGATTTATCCAGGCAATGGCAAGTTCGTTTAGCTCTCTGGCAGAAAGCAGAGGTATAAGATTTGAAATCATCCAGAACCGGAAAGAAGCCATTGCTTATTATGATGCAGATAAACTTGAGAAAATCCTCACGAATCTATTATCCAATGCTTTTAAATTTACACAAAATACTGGTAAAATAACCTTATCAGTGCAATATACCGATGATTTTAAGGAAGTAGAAATCATGGTAAGTGATACAGGTATTGGTATTGCTCCACGCAAAGTCAAACATATTTTTGACAGGTTCTTTCAGGCAGATGCCACCGACCAGCGTGGGTACGAAGGTACTGGCATTGGTCTGGCATTGGTAAAAGAAATGGTTGATCTACATCAGGGCAAGATTCGTGTCGAAAGTACAGAAGGCAAAGGCACTACTTTCTTTGTAAACTTACCTATTGACAAAATTACCTGGCAAAACCGGATTGTGCTTGCTGCTGAGCGCCACGAGCCATCTCTGCCCGACTTATCTTATCTAAAAACTGCTCCGCTATCTTTCAATCAGGAACAAACCCTGCAAAGCGAGGAAGAAAACATTCTGCTGATTATAGAAGACAATGAAGACCTACGGCAATACATCAAAAGTGTATTCGAAAACGATTATCAGATTATCGAAGCCGTTGATGGGCAAGAGGGTATCGAAAAAGCTTTAGCTTTTATTCCGGACATAATAGTGAGCGACCTGATGATGCCTCGAATGGATGGTCTGGAATTGTGTAAGTTATTAAAAAATGAAGAAAAAACTAGCCACATTCCTATTATAATGCTTACTGCCAAAGCCGATGTAAGTAACAGGATTGAAGGATTTGAATCAGGTGCCGACGACTACATCAGTAAACCTTTCAATAAAGAAGAGTTACAAGCCAGAGTAAAAAATCTGGTTACGCAAAGGGCAGTATTAAGGCAAAAATTCGAAAAACAAATAGTAGATTTAAAACCAACCGAAATAAAAATAGCATCAATTGATGAGAGATTCATCAATAAAGCAAAAGAGATTATTGAAAAAAATATTTCTGATAATGAATTTGATATAGAATATTTTGCACAGGAAATGAGCATGACGCCTGTAGTATTACGTCGTAAAATAAAAGCAATAACTAATCTGACAACTGCACAATTTGTGCGCAAATATCGCCTGCAAAAAGCCGCTAATCTGCTTCAAATACGTGCTGATACAGTTTCAAATATTGCTTATCAGGTAGGGTTCGAAAACCTGTCATACTTCACCCGAGCCTTTCAGGAGGAGTTCGGGCAAGCCCCTTCAGATTTTAGCAAATAATTGAGTTTTTAACAAAAAAGACAAAAAAAAGTCCATTTTGTGTTAAACATACTACTCAAAACTACTAAAGCCTCAACTCTGAGGCTTTTTTATTAACCAAAAAGTGCAAGAGAAAGTCTTTTTTTTGTTAAAGAAAATAGCCTTCTAAAAGCGACATTTGCTTAGAAAACCTCGATCTCCATTTAGGTTACTTTACAAATTTCGAAATAATAAGTTCAATAAATTTATTAGCTAAACTTTAGAAGTCATGAGCATTTTAAACCCAAGCAAAGGCGTAGACTATTATGTGTTTCTTGCAAAAGAAAATTACTGCGTAAAATACAAAGCTCCTAGCGATTTAGGATTTAGCCATTCGGATAAAATTTTTCATTATCAGGATGACGTTTTGATGCAGACTAACCATATAGAAATCAGCAAAATTGATATTTCTCTATGGAATAAAAGCGGAAGGCTCGAATGGAAGGTCTATGACAAAGATAATGATGATGAAGACAATAAAATTGCGGGCAAATATATTGACATTAATCCTGGTACTGGGAATGTAGGATCAAGCAATATTGAACCGACACTTCAAGAAAATTCGATAGTCAATAAAGATAATAACTATGCTATTTCTTATGGATTTTATGATGCCTCTTCGGGCGACTTCTCCGCTCTAACAAATTATGATCAGTCTTATGTATATGTAACCCCATGCATGTCGAATTGGATGGGTGATTTAGTTGCTTTTAATGCAAAATACGGCCTTTGCAAATTCAGTAATTTTGCCCTAGCCGGCTCACATGATGCTGGTATGTATAATAATTCAGAGGCAATGAAATTAATGAAAAACAAAGAATATACTACCTTCTTATCGAAGTCATCCGAGGATTTTTTAACTAATCATGGAGTAAAATTGGATGACGATGCTAAGCAAAACATTAAAGATTATATTAAACTATTCCAAAAATTAGTTGCTACGGGCGGTGAAAACATCATAGTCAATCTGGCCATGACCCAAAAAGATGATATTAGTATGCAGCTTGATTTAGGTACTCGGTTCTTTGATATCAGACCAGGCTTTTGCAGCTATGCTGATTCATTTGTTCTACCTACAAAAGTATCCCAAGCAACTGGAATTAATAATCTATATCACCAGCATGCTTTAGTACCGGGCATGAGTTTCGATCAGATTCTGAATGAAGCGTTGAATTGGTTGGATAAAAACAAAAAAGAGATTATTGTGATGAATCTCAATTTTCAGGGTTTTATACTTGAAACCATGAAACCAACACCCCAATTTCTGGATGATTATATAAATAATGTTATCTCTGAGCTCAAGATTACAATAAGTATAGGCTCTAAAGCTGATTTGAATACTTCCTACAATGACCTTATAAAAAACCATAAAAGATTAATTTTCTTAAATCAAATTGGCGAATCTACTGATGCCCAAAAGTACGATTCTTACAATAATACTTACAAAACAACTAACGCTGATGTAATTATTGATGCGCTGAACAGCATGAACAAAAACGGGCAGAAAGAATCTGATTATACAGTTTTACAATTACAGGGCACAGCCAACGGAATCATATCCGATATTGTAGATAGTAGTGCAACCTTCAGCAAATTAACTTCTCCTTTAATGTCTACAAAAGCAAATTTTGATACAAAGACCTATCCGTGGATTCATGAAAACGTTCATAAAAACTTTGAAAAAGACCAGCTAATTGTGTTTTTGAATGATTTTTCTGAAAATGCTCTGGCTCAACAATCTTGCTGGATTACCCAAAAACGAATGGATAATTAATCTGAGATAAATACTAATGGAAATATTGTAAAGTTTAATCTAGACTGCCTAATATGTTAATCAATTCTTTACGAATGAATTGATTGAATGAGCTTTCTATTAAGCTATTAAAACAACTCTTCCCTCGGTTGACATTTTTATTTTAAAAGACTCAAAAACAACCTATATAACTGACATGAAAGACTATGATATAATCCACGTTGGTGGTCGGAAACAATTACCGCATCAACAAATTGTAATGCTCAAATCAGAAAGCAATTATACAAATATAATTCTTCTGAACGGTTCTTCGCTAATTGTTGCAACAACACTGGGTGAAATAGCTAAAAGACTTACTCATTTATCTTTTTTCAGACCCAATCGCTCGACTCTTATCAACCTAGCATACCTCAAGGTTGTTGACAATAATTATTCCCAAATCATGATGCAGAATGATGAAGTAATCACGCTAGCAAGAAGAAGAAGCAAAAAGTTTAAAAATTACTTTAGGGTTCCTGAAAATCAATCTTATAATCCATCCGATACTAATATCTGTCATGTTGGTAATCAGTAAGATAATTAATTATCAACCAATTCAGCAGATTAAGCATCCTAAAAAGTAAAATTCAATTATCAATATTATTATTTCTCAATGAAACAATTCTACCAGACCTTTATACTTATATGCATTAGCATAAAGGTATTCTCGCAGGCGCCTTCCGGAATTCCATATCAGGCAATTGCCAGAAATGCAAGTGGTAATGCCCTTGTAAACCAGGCAATCTCGGTTAGATTTACTGTCTTTACCGGAACAGCCAATGGCACAATTGCTTATGTAGAGCGCCATACTACTACTACCAATGCACTTGGATTATTTACACTCACATTGGGTGCAGGAACACCACAGACTAACACCTTTGCCACTATTAACTGGCGTGTTGGCAGTAAATTTTTACAGATAGAACTTGATCCAGATGGGGGGATTAATTATACAAACCTTGGCACAACCCAAATGATGAGTGTGCCTTATGCTTTGTATGCAGAAACCAGTGGCACACCGGGGACACCCGGACCGACTGGAGCTACGGGTCCGCAAGGACTGACAGGAGCCACTGGAGCTACGGGACCACAAGGATTAATTGGCGCAACTGGGCCACAGGGAATAGCAGGAACTACTGGTGCACAAGGGCCAACAGGGGCTACTGGCCCACAGGGAATAGCAGGAAATACTGGTGCACAAGGGTCAACAGGTGCAACCGGACCACAAGGGCCAACTGGGGCTACTGGCCCACAGGGAATAGCAGGAAATACTGGCGCAAAAGGTGATACTGGCGCAACTGGCCCACAGGGACTAGCAGGGGTTACAGGTGCAAAAGGTGATACTGGCGCTACTGGGCCACAAGGGCTGGCAGGGACAACTGGACCACAGGGACTAGCAGGGATTACAGGTGCAAAAGGTGATACTGGAGCTACTGGTGCTCAAGGGTCAACAGGAGCAACTGGACCACAGGGAATAGCAGGAACTACTGGTGCAAAAGGTGATACTGGAGCTACTGGACCACAGGGAATAGCAGGAACTACTGGTGCAAAAGGTGATACTGGAGCTACTGGGCCACAAGGGCTGGCAGGGACAACTGGACCACAGGGACTAGCAGGGGTTACAGGTGCAAAAGGTGATACTGGAGCTACTGGTGCTCAAGGGTCAACAGGAGCAACTGGACCACAGGGAATAGCAGGAACTACTGGTGCAAAAGGTGATACTGGAGCTACTGGGCCACAAGGGCTGGCAGGGACAACTGGACCACAGGGACTAGCAGGGGTTACAGGTGCAAAAGGTGATACTGGAGCTACTGGTGCTCAAGGGTCAACAGGAGCAACTGGACCACAGGGAATAGCAGGAACTACTGGTGCAAAAGGTGATACTGGAGCTACTGGGCCACAAGGGCTGGCAGGGGCAACTGGACCACAGGGACTAGCAGGAACTACTGGCGCAAAAGGTGATACTGGCGCTACTGGGCCACAAGGACCAACAGGGGCTACTGGCGCACAAGGACTAGCAGGAGTTACAGGCGCAAAAGGTGACACTGGGGCTACTGGTACACAAGGGTCAACTGGTGCTACTGGACCACAGGGACTAGCAGGAACTACTGGTGCAAAAGGTGATACTGGGGCTACTGGTGCTCAAGGATTAACCGGAGCTACTGGACCACAGGGACTAGCAGGAACTACTGGTGCAAAAGGTGATACTGGGGCTACTGGTGCTCAAGGATTAACCGGAGCTACTGGACCACAGGGACTAGCAGGAACTACTGGTGCAAAAGGTGATACTGGGGCTACTGGTGCTCAAGGATTAACCGGAGCTACTGGACCACAGGGACTAGCAGGAACTACTGGTGCAAAAGGTGATACTGGAAGCACAGGAGCTACAGGTGCTACTGGAGCTACAGGAGAAGTCACCAGTATTTCAAGAAATAATACACTTACCGGCGATGGCACGTCTGGCTCTCCATTAGGAATTAATCTTGACCAGAACAATAGCTGGACAGGCGGTATTTCAGTACAGAATGAGCCACTCATAATAACAAACGATAATAATAGTGCTAATGAAATCAGGCTCAAAGAAGCCTCTTCTAGTGGTGCCAATCATGTGGCATTAAAAGCACCTGCCACTTTGGCTAATGATAATACCTACACCCTACCCGCTACCGTTGGCAATGCAGGCGATGTATTAAGCATCTCTGCCTCTCCGAGTCCGGGTTCTACTAGTGCTACATTAGAATGGAAGCCCAAACAGGAGAAAACAATCTTTGTTAGAAAAATCATTTCAGAAATCGTAACCTCGAGTACTACCTTTCAGGACGATGACGTCTTATTCTTTAATTTAGAGGCTAATAAAGTTTATCATATATATGGATTACTCCGAGTAGGGAAAAATGACCTAGCAATTGCAAATAATGATGGGTTTAAATATAAATTTACTTACACAGGCACTCTTACCGACTTTAAAATTAATAATATAACTGCAACTACAACAGATTCTAATATTAACACCGCTTCAGTTTCGTATACAAGTATAGGTAGTCCAGTTAACTTAGCTACCTCATCTATCCCAATAGATGTTTATTTGGAAACCACTACTACTGGTACATTTACCTTACAATGGGCACAGGCAAGTACTACTAATGGAAACCCAACAGTATTACGTCAAGCTTATCTCTGCGCTACCCCTCTAAACTAGTAATGAAAAAGAAAACTCTATTAATTGTCAATTTATTTCTTAGCTCATTGAGCTTCGCCCAAAATGCAGGCCCGCAGGTAATATCATCTGCGGGTAGCTATTCAGCGACAAGTAATGTACAGGTTTCATGGACATTAGGCGAAACTTTCATTGCTCCGCTTAGTACACCTGTATTGGCGCTATCGCAAGGTTTCCAGCAGAATATGAATATCTGTGTGAGTCTGGTTGATTACCGGTATGTAAAAGCAGGTAACCCTTTCAAGGGACTGTTTCCGCTCACCAATAATATGGTAATAGACCAGATACCTGAGCAGGTGAGTATTCTGGTAACAGATATCTGCGATAACTTAACTATCGAAAGTTTCGAAATGAATATCCAGGGGCCAGAGTTAAACTGGAATATAGTGCAGAATGTAACACCAAACGCTTTATTTGATAATTTCGAAAATAATGTGAATGGCCGCAACTTTCTACCAGGTAATTATACCCTTACCGTAACGGGTTACTCAGAAGACAACAAAGGAGGGCAACAGACCTATGGCCCTGTTGTAACCACTTTCCGAGTGGTGGGCAATCTGGCTACCATTTCTATGCCTACACTTTCAAGTGCCAGTTTATGTGCTGGTAGTACGGTTAGTGTTAGTTTTTCAACTACTGGCACATTTAACCCTGATAATCAGTTTATGGTACAATTATCTCAACCAAGTGGCAGTTTTGAATTCCCGACAGTGATAGGCACCAGTACCACAGCCGGAACAGTAGTATGCACCATACCAGCCAATGCGCCGGAGAGTAACAAGTATCTAATCAGGGTGGTATCATCTAACCAGACCTATGCCGGAAATCCCGCCATGTCGATGATAGACCTCACCCCTAGTGTAAAGTATCTGAATAGCTCTGCTGATGATATTACGTCAGGAACCAAAACTCAGAAAGTGAGTAACACCATTATTGCTCAAAACAAATTACAAAACTCGCAGGTAAAATATCAGGCAGGAAATGCTATCATACTAAACTCAGGCTTTGAAGTAAAACCTGGTGCAGTATTTATGGCAGAAATAAAAGGATGTGATAATTGATTTACCCAGTTTAAGGACTTTGGTATATTGATATTTTTTATCCTTGCTTCTAGTTTTAATACACTAGATGTAAATGGCTATGTTTGAAATCTAATTCTTTGGCGTTTATTTTTAATTCGCCTAAACCTAGAAATCAAAGTAACCGCGTTTTGTTAAATCGTTCCTATGGAGATTGGTTTCGCACTCTTTATAGAGAGTGAGCAGCGAGCATTTTTATATCAAGTATCAGTTATGTTGTATCAAAATGCGAAAAGCCTTGATAATCAAGGCTTTTATTATTGAGTAGCGGGGAGCAGGATCGAACTGCCGACCTTAGGGTTATGAATCCTACCTTAAATGGTTCCTATTGGTGCATAATGAATTATAATTCACTTATTATAAGATATTTATAAAAAATTAGAGTCAATAAAATTCACAAAAAAACATCATTTGTTGTACCTATGTTGTACCTATTTTTATTATCTTTGTAATGAAGCATCCAATAAGATAATAATTTCCTATGGCATCATCCGTAAAAATTGTTCTCCGCAAGAAGAAAATCAGCGATGGCACTTACCCCCTAGCAATTCGCATTACATTAGATCGAAAAACCACATTCTTTCATCTGGGCAATAACTTAAAAGAAGCAGATTGGGATGTTGCCAATCAAAAAGTAAGAAAATCTCATCCTAATTCTGTTCGTCTAAATAATTTGATTCTTCAAAAGAAAGCTGAAGCAAGTGATAGTTTAATCTCCTTACAAGGAAATAAGGAAAGAGTAACCTTAGGGGCTGTGCGGAAAGAGGTTTCGCCATCCAAACAGGAAACCTCTTTCTTTGCACAAGCGGCTATTTTTATCGATAACATGCAAAAGGCTGGAAAGTACAATCGTATCAAAACTGACCAGACACGAATTAATCATTTTAAAGAGTTTCTAGGTAACCAAGATATTGCATTTGCCGACATAAACGTCTTGCTTTTAAAACGCTTCCAGGCCTACCTGAAATCCACAAGAAACATATCAGAAAGGACAATTGTCAATCACCTCCTGATTATTCGTACTATTTATAACCAGGCCATCAAAAGCGGCCTCATTGATAACAAGAACTATCCATTCGGGAAAGGCAAGATCGCTATTAAATTCCCAGACTCTGTAAAGATGGGTCTAATACCAGAGGAAGTTAAAACTATTGAGGCATTGGAACTGCCAACCAATAGTTATCTTAACCATGCTCGGAATATTTGGCTTTTTTCATTCTACTTCGCAGGGGTTCGTATTTCAGATGTTCTAAGGATGAAATGGTCTGACCTTCAAAATGACCGATTGTTTTATGCTATGGGTAAAAACCTCAAAGCAGGGTCTCTCAAAGTACCTGATAAGGCTTTGAAGATTATTGACCAGTATCGCCAAGAAGAACGAAAAAATGACCTGATATTCCCTGAACTGAAAGTCTTAGACAGTTTAGATGATACTTATAATGTCCAACGTAAAATATCTTATGCCGTTAAAAGGCTGAATAAGGCTCTTGGTGAAATTGCTAAGATGGCAGAGCTTTCTAAACCTCTCACTCTCCATATTTCACGTCATACTTTTGGCAATATATCAGGAGAAAAAATACCTGTCCAAATGCTCCAAAAGCTTTACCGTCATTCCAATATTACAACAACTATCGGCTATCAGGCAAACTTTATAAATAAAACGGCAGACGATGCCTTAGAGGCTGTCATTGGAGAGTAAACGTCTAGCTGTAAACAGAAATATTTATTCAAGATATTAACAAAGCCAAATAGCCAGATTTATATAAAGTATGGACAAATGAGAAAGAGTAAAATCTATATCCCTAATCATCTCGTCTAAAAAATAACCGAAAAATAAGTTTTCATTTTCTTCTTACCTAGTTTTTTCGTATCTTTAGACATTAATTACTGTGTCTAAAACCTCCACTCTTTTAATGAAAAAACTACTATGCTCCTTGCTGTGCTTTGTCCATTTTTCTCTATTAGCACAAGAGACTATTTCTATTAAAGTTCCTAATCATGGTTATCCAAAGCTGCCAACTCTTACGCCAGAGCAAGAGAAAAAGCTGATTTCGCAATCGCAGGCTAATCCTCCTAAAGCCCTCACATCTTCTATTTATGGAGGTTTGTCATCAGGAACAATGCCCGTTGCTCCTCCTGAGGTCTCTAGTATTAACCGATTTAAGGATGTCCCCGTCAACCTTTTTACAGGATCGGCCATCATTCCTGTACCTTTATATACCTTAGAAGAAGCAGGCATTAGCGTACCTATCTCTCTTAATTATAATGCCTCTGGTATGAAAACCCACGAAGTGGCTGGATGGACTGGCATTGGCTGGAATCTAGTTTCCGGTGGGATGATTACCCGTGAAGTTAAAGGACTTCCTGATGAGGGAAAACTAGATTTGAAACCCAATTCGTGGACTAGTAGTAATCATAGAAAAGGTTACTATTCGCATGGTTTCAATTATTACACTAGCTCTGTTGATGATGATACAGAGCCAGATATTTTTTATATGAATATTAATGGGCAATCCTATAAATTCATGTATAAATATTCAGGTGTACCTCGTTTTATCTTCTTACCTGACAATGATATAAAAATAATACCAACTTTCCAGTTTTTACCCGAAAGTAATGTTGTAGGCCAATTTACAAAATTCGAAGTCTTAATGCCTGATGGCACAAAATATATATTTGGAAATGGTTATACAGAAACGAGCACCGAAGTAGAGGTAAAAACCGCTCAACAATTAGATATTTATCCCACTCATGCACATTTTGAGCACTACTGGAAAAATGAAGCTATAACTTCAGCCTGGTACTTGACACGCATTGAAACACCATATGGTGCAAGTATTGATTTTGAATACCATCGGGTTACTTATTCTTTCTTTAAAGTCGCTGAAAATGAATCCCTCGCTAGTTGTCCTGCGCCTGAGGATGTAACTAAATCACTTACAAGAGTTTATGTATGGGGCTCTACCTTAAGTTCCATTAAGTCTGAACATAAGAAAGTTGAATTTAATAAGAGATATAACAATTGTGAAATAACTAATTTTGGAGTAACCTGTTCTGGTTCACGTAGACTTGACCTTGATGGTTGGACAACCAGTGCAAACCCGATAAATGCAACTCTTGCAAAAAAAATGTCTGAAATGACAGTTATGGATAATGTCCCAAATCCGACTGACACTCTTATTTATACTTTTGATCACGGCTATTTTACTCAAAGCGACGGATTACCTGCTGGCTATACAAATGCCGATGTGGGGTACACCCATACCAGGCGGCTTCGTTTAGACAAAATCACTTTTCCTGACGCTTCTACTTATCGCTTTAGATATAGGAGTGATGAGCCAGACTCCTATAGTAAAAGTAGACTTGACTATGGCATTGATCACTGGGGATATTCCAATGGTTATTCAACTAATAATGTATTAACTGGACTTATTGGCCCTGATGCATTTTTTAAACAGTGTTCTGTAAATACAAGTGTAAGAGAGACAAACCCTGACTTTAATTTTGCAGGAAACCTAGATAGCATTATTGTCTCAACAGGTACGCGAATCAAGTTAGACTACGAACTACATAGAGCGAGAAACTATAAAGACGGTAACATATACAAACCTATTGGAGGTTGCCGCATCAAGGAAGTTCGTACTAAAGATGTAATTTCTAATATAGAGATCATTAAAAAATACTCCTATCTGATGCCTGATAGTAGCCGTACTTCAGGCTTTTTGTGTCTCCAGCCCATCTATCGCTTTAGGAATGAATATGGATTAAGTGGTTCCAACTCAGGCTTATATAGCAGATTATTAGCAGAGAGTAGTAGAGTCCCTGTCGGATATAGTCATGTTACTGAACAAATTCTTGACAATAATGGCAATCAACTAGGCAGAACCGAATATACTTTTGACCAAGATACTACTGAATTAACTATTCAAAGACATAGCATTCACTGCACAGGTGATTTCCCTAATCAGGTTTGTGATACTACGACTTATTATGAACCGGAAAAGGCACATACTAACATGCCGGATAACATGTTCCAGCCTAGTTATGGCGGTGGAAATCTCTTACAAAAGACAGTATTTAATCAGAAAAACGATACGTTATCAATTCAATCTTATAAATATAATGACTTATTCAGTATTGAGAATACTCTTGATAACACTCGTGCAGCCAGAGTATTTAAAACTAATGGATATAATCTAGGTTATGATTCTTATTCAAAACATTTTTCAGAAACTTTTTATCTACTCTTTCGCAGATATAATTTAGACAGTGAAACTACTACCATTTTTTCTCAGAATGGCACTAACCCTGTTAGTAATACAACTAACTACTATTATAAGTATGCTAGTGGTGCTTATAAAACAAAGTATCCTAACGAGTATTCTTTTCCCTATAAAACAAATACCAGAGATGGGCAAGGTCATCTCATCGAAAATTTGAATAAATATGTAGCTGACTTTAATTTCGGTCTAGATACCACATTAATAGAACGCACTTGCTATGACGAGGAATTTGGCTTCTCATACGCTTGTGATACAACCGTATATACTATTCATGTGCCTCGTATAGGTTCACAAATGCGGGCTATTTATGAACTACAACAAAAGAACATATTAACACCTATTGTTGAAAGCAGTAATACCAATAATGGGTATTTATTAGACGCCTATTATCTCCGCTATGATAAAATTAATACTGCCTCAACTGGTTTTAAATATTACCTAAGGGAAAGTTTTACTTTAGATGGAGTGGGAACAATCCTACAAGGTGTCCAATATGACCGTTTAAATAACGATACTACTTATATAGATTCTGACTATCGCTCGATGATAGAGTATCAGGATTATAATACTAAAGGTTTGCTCAAAAAATCCAAGCCATTTGGAGGTGTTGTATCAGGAACAGATTATGAAAGTAGTTTCGATATAATGCCTATAAGATCTATTCAGAATATTGGTGGAATTGTCATTGATACTACTACTTATGAGTACGATAAAAAAATATTCGGTTTATCGAAAAAGATTAGCCCAAATGGTTTATCCTTAAATTATTCCTTTTATACTCAATCAGAGAATAATAAAACAGGCCAGTTAAAGCAAATTACAGATAGAGATGGGAATATTCTTACTCATTACGAATATCCCTATAAAGGACAAACCCTATTAGGAACAGCAGGTAGTTTTTCAACAGATACTACTAAAAATAGAATAATTGCAAGAGTTCCAAGAATAGCCACTAATAATCCTTATCAGGATTTTGAAAAAGTCACAACTAGTGTAAATTACAGCGATGGAAGCGGGAGAGAATTACAAAGTAGAAGTTATAAACAATCTCCTAATACAAAAGATTTAGTTTATAGCACTCCTCAATATGATACATTCGGGCGAAACCATAAAACTATTCTTCCAATAGCTAGTGACATTGGTAACGGACAATACCAAAATAATATTCAAAATCAGGCGCAAACATTTTACGGTGATACTGCCCCCTATTCAGAGATTACTCAATTTGAACAATCACCTTTAAGCCGTCCGTTTAAAAGTATAGGTGCTGGGGCCGCTTTCAGACCTACTAAAGAAAACCAACAACAGTTTGAGACAGGAAACTTTGGTTTAATGAAGTATGAAGTATTTGAAGATGGTGCATTTTTGGTTGAAACGTATACAGGCAACCAAATATTTAAGACGACCAGAATTGACGAACAGCAGAGGCGAGTGATTAGCTTTACTGACAAGTCAGGAAAAACTTTAGAAGAGCATGTACAATTTACTGGTGATGGTTCACAAACAGGGGATTATTTAAAAACCACATATATATATGATTATCTTGGGCGCTTAGCAGTTATTCTCCCACCTAAACTCTATGGATTATTAGTAAATACTACACACTTGGCTATCAGTCCCTATTTAGCCGGATTTTACCAATTCAAATATGATTCGCAAAGCCGTGTTGTAGAAAAGCATATACCAGATGCGGGTTGGGAGTACATGGTCTATAATCGATTGGGGCAATTGGTTATGAGTCAGAACGCCCGATTACGAACAGAGAATAAATGGCAATATAAAAAATACGATGCTTTTGGAAGAGTATATGCAGTGGGAGTTGTTACTAATACCAATACTCGAGCAACCATACAAAACAGTTTCGATGCTTATACAGAAAGCAAGCAATACGAAGAAAGGATTGCATTATTTGCTTACACCAATCGCAGTTTCCCGGCAGGTATAGCAGTAGCAGATTCAAATGCTATGATTATCAATTATTATGATGATTATACTTGGAAAGCGAATGACACTCTTAATTTCACCCAATATAAAACCCCTCAATATACCAATGCCAAAGGTTTATTAACTGGAACATCTGTAAGACGCTTTGATACTAAGGAATGGTTGAGAACAGCTTTTTATTACGATGATAAAAATCGCTTAATACAAAGCCAATCAGAAAATCGCTTTGGTACAGTCAATCAAACCGATCAGGTATATGATTTCATCGGTCAACTTCTAGAAGAAAGAACCATCTACAGAAAACCTGCCAGTGATACCATTGTTAGCAGAACAGCTTATAGCTACGACCATGCTGGACGAAAAACTCAAGCGATCCATTTTCTTAATGGCCGACAAGTAGCAGGGCAAAGTCCACAATTACTTGCCACCTATGAGTATGATGAACTTGGTAGGCTTAAAGCAAAGAATCTCAATGAAACCAAAACAGATAGTATCATTCGGCAAAATGAAAATCTGACAAAAGGCAAGACGGATGTGGCTCGGAAATATATTCTTATTCTACCGAACACAAATATCAATCTTGATAGTACTTATCTGGCCTTTATTGGAAGTGGATTACAACAAGTTACTTATCAATATAATATCAGAGGAAATCTAAACTGTATCAATTGTACATCTACTGGTTTATTAGATGCAAATAAAGTATTTGCTTTAAAGCTAGATTACTTTGAAGACAATCGTTATTACAATGGGAATTTGAGTCGTCAATCCTGGAAAACATCTAAGGACACTACTACCAGAAGATTTTTGTATGATTATGATGCAGCAAATCGTTTCATCAATGCTGATTTTGTAGGAAAAGGCAATGAAAAATACAGTACCAATACTTCCTATGATGCCAATGGGAATATTCTGACATTGAACCGAAAGGGCTTATTAAGTACCAACTCTTGGGGAGATATTGATAGCTTAACTTATACCTACCCTAATTATCAGAACCGCCTTACAGGTATTCTTGATAAAGCCAATGCTACCGTTGGGTTTGTAGATAATGGTACTAGTAATGATTATACTTACTATGCTGATGGTAGCCTAAAAACTGATGCAAATAAGGGCATAACCAACATTGTCTATAATTATCTAGGGCTGCCGGAGCGAATTGAATTTGGTCCTATCCAGCGAATAGAAAATGTATATGCTGCTGATGGGCAGAAATTATTCCAAAAGATTATCAACGGAAGTAATGTTATCCGAACAGATTATATAGGCGACCTAGTTTACAAAAATGACACTCTAATAAGCATCCTACATGATGAGGGAAAAATACGTTTCGATAGTTTAGGTCTAGCTCATTACCAATATTTTATCACTGACCATTTAGGAAACACCCGTGTTATATTTGAGAGATTAAATGATTCTGTTTACCTTGCTCAAGAAAATCACTATGGAGCTTGGGGGGAAGTCTTACAAGGAATTGGGAATAAAGGTGATTGGAATTTCTTGTTTCAAGGCAAAGAATATGTAGATGCCTTTGGTTATAATTCGTATGACTTCCATGCTAGACAGTACGATCCATTCGCTGGTCGGTTTAATTCAACAGACCCAAAAAATCAATTCTCAAGCGGCTATGTTGGTATGGGCAATATGCCAACAATTGGTGTTGATCCTGATGGAGAGTGGCTACATATTGCTATCGGTGCTGTAGTCGGCGGTACAATAAATTTAGTAACTCATTGGAATAAAGCGCAAGGTTTTAAACAGAAACTATTAGCCTTTGGTATTGGAGCAGCAGCGGGAGCTGTAACAGCGGCGACTGGAGGTGCAGCTGTTGGAGCTTTTGGCTTAGGGGCAACTACCTTTGCAGGTGGAGCAGTGACTGGAGCAATAGGGGCAGCTGCTGGTGGACCTATTCAGGGTATAGGGAACATGCTTGCATTTGGAGATTCTTATACAGTAAAGGACTTTGGGCTTGGAGTACTTGGAGGAGCAGTCATAGGAGGAGCAACAGGAAGTTTTCTGGGAAGACATCCAAAACTAGCCGCTAAAATTGGGAATTGGTATGATAAAACAGAAAAAGGAATTGAAAGAATGTTTGGAATTAAACCAAAAACTTCATTCCAACTCGACCCTCTAATTCAAGGGGAAACTGAGCTACCCGATGGCGAAATTACTCAGTCTTTTGGAGGGAGAACAGCAGGGCAAACATTAGGAAACAATTCTAATAATCTAGATGGTTCTTTTTCTATTACAGACTGGAGTAGTTATCCAACAATTGGAAATGTACCAAAACCAACTGGTCCTTTCAGAATTTTAGAAAATCCAGAATATGCAACAGCTAGAAACCTTGCGAATCGAACTAATGAATTATTGAAAAAACAAGGTATTTTTCCACGTGGTGTTGACATCCATGAAATCCATCCTGTAAAATTCGGAGGAAGCCCGACAGATATTGCTAATAAAATAGCACTTCCAAGACCGACACATACACACTATACTAATTGGTGGAATAGATTGCAAAAAGACATAACAAAGATAAGATAAGAAAATGAACATTGAAAAATTAATGATTTTAACATCTAACTTTTCCAAAGGTAACACTCCACAGGAAGAACAATTGACGTTTTTTAAAGACGGGATTGCAAAATTTAAAGTTCCAGCAGACTTAATACCCTTTATTTCGCAATTTGATAGTGCTGAGGGTTCAGTTGGCGAGCACTATTTAGCTATTTGGAATTTAGAAGATATTGTTGAAGTAAACAAACAATACGAAAATGATCCAGTCTTTAGTAAATATTATATTTTTGGGTCAAGCGGAGGTACTTTCCATTATGCTTTTAATAAAGAAACAGGAAAAATATACGAACTTGATTTGTATGATGATGAATATAACAAATATGTGGGAGATTCTATAACGGAATTTATTGAAAACTACGCAGAACTTCATGAAAGATGAATGATTTATAAGAAAATGGACATCAACTGCCCCAGCAGAATAATTTCAGAATATTACTATCTGTATATACATGGCTAGTAACCGGCTTATCCTGATTGTAGCATTATCTTTGTAGTTATAGCAGCAGAAGCCGCAGTAATAGGAGGAGGATTAAATCTCTGGAGTAACTGAAGCAAAGTTAAGGACTGGAAGTCAGGCTTGGCATACTTCACAAGTGGTGCAGTTGGTGGTACAGTAAGCGTATTTAATCCGGCTCTAGGAGGAACTATAACAGCAGGAGGAAATTTTGTAACAGATGTGGCTACAGGAAACCTGCCTGACTTTAAAAATAGTCAAAACCCTATTTGGGATGGATTCAAATATGCAGGAGGTTTAGCACTTGATGGATTTGGCGCAGCAGGAGCAGGAAGTTTAGCAAAATTTGGTGCTACTAAATTAGCATCCTTTTTCTCATCTAATGCTGTTTCAACTGTCAATGGAACAATGGGCTTTGCCAAAGTAGGTTCAGAGGCTGGAAGTTTTGCTCTTGAATCGACGGCTGAAGTAGTAGTGAAACCTGCTATTAAAGGAACTGGGCATTCAATGATGGCCCAGGCAGGGAAACAAAGTTTGAACTATATTGATGATGCGGGTAAATTAGGAAATCAGATTTATGAAGTTGGAGACGGTGTAAGACGAGCTAAATCGGCAGAGCTACTTGGACATAAAACTATTGATGCGACTAATAATGCTGGTGAAGTTTTCAAGGTTCCTATTGAAAATCTTCGATCACCTCTTAAAACAGAAATAGATATATCAACTCCAAGATTACTAGATAGATTTAAGGCAGCATATGAATATGTCATGAGTGGAAAAAATTATCCCATTTATGTTTCACCAGGTACAAGAGGCGTTAGAATTGCAGATATTATTTTTAAGAGATAAAATGAAAGAGATAAACTTACATAAAGCAATAGAAGCTATCCAAGCTCTCATAATTGAAGCTAAAGTTATGGCTACCCAAGAAAAAAGTCATTTGGAAATTTATAATTTTTTAGACGAACTGGAATATTTGCCTTTTCTTCTTATTGATAAAAAAGAAACATTTGCTGATTATCTAAAAGAAGTTTGTAAAAAATTCAATTGTGAAAAGATTTATAAAAAATTTGTAGAATAATAAGCAAATTCGCTTTTCTATTTCCAAATGAAATTGCAAACCCTTTATATATCCTATATAAACTTAAGTCCTGGGTTGAAGAATCCGTATGATTTATTGTCACATAAAGAATTGATAAAACCTTTAAGAGAGAATTTTTTCAAATGGCATGCATTTTTTGATAAATATGGTTCTGACTATAGTCTTGGTTTCTTCATTACAACAATGGTAGGAACAAACCAACTAGAAATTAAAAAGCCATCCATCTCAAAAAAGATGAAAATAGTTGAATACGCTATTTTTCTACCAGATGAAATCAAAGATTTGAACAATTATATTGATTTGGTTTTTGAGGGAATAAGTATTGTATTAGAAAAGTTCAGTATCAGTGAAAATGAAGTTACAAGCATGAAAATTCAGTGTAAAACCGAATTGAATCTATTATAAATAAAACTCCGTTTTCAATCAGAGTGTACTTCTCAAGCACTCTGATTGAAAACTATACTCAGCTTAAGAGTAGAAATAAATCAAAAAACAAAAATAAATGTCCGAATAAGATGGAAATAAAAACACTCTATATTGCAATATTTATTTTTAATTTCACTTAGTTCAACAGCACAGGATGTAATTGAATGGTCACCTGACTATAAGCTAAAACTATCAGATTTTCAGTCGAAATCAACACAAATTGGCAACGTAAATCATTATAGTATTTTACCTGCTTCTCATATGGACTTTTCATTCTATATGAGCTCCTACGAATTTATGCTTACTAAAAATTTTAATTCAAAGGTCTCAACGACATTTACACAAAGTGCGTCCGTTCTGATAGCTCCTGACAATGAATTAGCTCAGGATCTTTTAAAGTTTGCTCAATTAAATTTTGACTTAACTGAATTATATGCCCGAAAATATCGAAAAAAACTTTTTGAAAGCAAGGGTGTTTTGTCAAACGTTAATTTTTTCCAGGAAGCTTATAAAGGCATAGAGCAGGAGTACAATGAAAAAGTTGCGGAGTTGGGGAAGTTAACAAATGTAGGACAAGCAAATATTAGAATTGAAGAAGCTCAAATACAAGTTTTAAAAGAAATTGATGAACTATTTGAGTTTTGTAAATCATGTAAACCTAAACGAAAGAAGAAATAATTGATTTCCATTGTTTGGTTATTTTTTCATAAACTACCCATACGGAATACCCAATTTGTGTAACTTTGGATATACGTCAATAATTTCCTGTTCGGTAATTTCAAGTAAATCCAGATATGTATAAAATACTTCTTGAATACTCTGATCAGTCCATTTGTCCTGTTTATCATCGACGGTTGTTGGTATCTTCCATTGATTAAATAAAATCGCTAGCTCCTTATAACCGATAGGCTTCTCATAAAAATATCTAATCCGGGCAATTCTATCACCAATCAGAATGATATAATGATTATCCATCCACTGTTTCATGTACAAAGAACCTGGATAGTAACCCGACTGGTAGAGCGTATCCTGTATATTCATATATACCCCCTCGATTGGTGTCAGGGAGTTGGAAAGCCCGTTTTTAGATAGGCTGCCCAAATCTTTGCTCTTGCGAGCTGAACATACATTTGGGCCTCCCCGACAAATCGAGGAGTGAGGTTTCGGTCACAAACCGCTAAAAACAGGGTTTCCATACCCTAAAGCTCCTGAGAACTTCCTATGTATCTTACTATTATGCTGTCAAAAGACAATCCCACTCTGTGAATTTAACTAATTGATAGCTTTTTATAGTATCCTTATAATTGATCACTGATTTCAAGGCTCCCTGCATGCTTTTGCGAAAAATCAATCTATTACTTTCGGTAGTTTTGTTAAGTTCATGCCTGCCAGATGAGGGCGATGTCTCTGCCCGGTATAATGCTATCAATCAACGTGCGCACATTGAAAACGTCGCCGAGAGTTTAGCTACCTCCGCACAAAACCTCTCTGCTTATCTGTCAGCATCGCAAATGAAACGAAAAACTCCGTTACAGGAAGAGGGTAAAGTTTTATCAGATGACCCTACAGATTTTACAGTTCAGAATAATCCTACCCCTATTGCTCCTACTGGCGTTCAAGTAAATGCTTGTGGTCAGTTTGGAGCTATTGCTTATTTCACTCAAGTGCCAATGGGAGTAGCTGATCTTAAAAAACATGGGAATAGTATGGCGGCCTCATTGGTTCGCAGATTTGGCCATGAGCAAGTTGGTATCAAAATGTACAATGGCGTTCAATTACCCAAGAAAGCAATAGAATTAGGGTGTGGCGTTGGAGATGATATTATCGAGGGCTCACCAATTTTTGTAGCTGGCTTTTTGGCACCTAAAGATTCAGCAGGTAATGATCTTGGTGGCTTGCCAGACCCAAGCAAAACGCAACAACCTACTTTTAAAAGAGATGTTACTCTACCTTGCCCAACTGGAATGGATGGTGTAATTAAAAGAGAACAAATATGTCAGTTGAAATTTAGCGATAATTCAACTCAACAAGAAACAACTACTGTCATTATTGGTACAGCCACTAATAAAGTTCAAAGACTGCACAAATACTGGGAATGTACACCGGACAACAACGTGCCTTTGGAACCGCCGACACCTGTTGAAATTTCCGCATTCTGCCGCAATCCGGCCGATGATATCCAGAAACAGGCTGACAATGCAATTGAAATGACTGTTGATAGTTTGAAACAGGAACTGGATACAGGCACTCCGGGTTATTACACATTCTATTGCCGCACGAACAAAGATGGCTCTGATACATGTGATGCCACGCCGTACACAGCACCGCCTAAGACATTCCTACGCTGTGATACAACCAATCCGGTCGAGCAATATGTGGTCAACCCGACCCTGCCATTGAAACTGGATGCGACGGGCAAGATTATCAGCGCAACCCCAACGGCCGTTGCGCATTATACGCCACCCGGCAGCGCACCCGTTGGTAATAATGATTGTGGTAAGGGATGGAAAGGCGACCTGATTGCTGGTTACAAGGTTCGTCAGTGCGAATTGGTCAAGATCGTCGATGGTACTGAGACAATTCTGAGCAAGGCACAGACAATATACAAGATTGCTTATGTGGCTGCGAAATGTACGAATGCGAACAGTAAGGAAGCAAGCTATCAGTGCCCGCATCCTTATAAGGGGCAGGTGCAATTGCGGGAAGCATTTTCAATGAAACGCCCGATTGCCTTGCAACTGGGACCAGAGCCGGAGCCTGGCAAATGGACAAGCAGTACCATTGCCTGGAAAAATGGTTTCTTTGGCGGAAACGCAAACATTGAAACTCTTACACGTGCTTTAAGTCAAGGTTATCGGGTAGCCAACGAAGAACTGAATAGTCTGATTAATCCGGAATTCAGTTCTGAACTGGAATCAGTTATGAATATTGGTGAATACATCCGAGAGATAAACGGTTGCAAACTGGCCAATCAGACCTGTGTATTCCCACCTGATCCGATTCGTGTAGGTTTTGTCTTTGATCGGTCAGGCAGTATGACACTGCCAACCCCGGCAGAATCAAACATCAATAAAATGACCTGTCAGATTAAACTCGAAGATATATTTTCCGACAAAATAGCCGCTTGTGCAATTATTGACCGTCATAATCTTCAAATGAATCATCAGGAAACAGGTGGGGAGTATCAGGTTGAGGGGCAATTACAAGCCTATCTGGTTAGTAATGATGCCAAATACTATACCTTGTTACACAATGCTCTGGAAAACCGCACATCCTGTAACCAGACAATAAGTGACGAAATTGGCTATTGTCCTGACCCGAATGGTCCGGCAAAACAACCTACCTGTGCCCCTGGTACTTGCATAAAAATTTCAGAAAAAGCAGGCGGTACTCGCTTAAACGTGGCACTAGCGCAACTAGGTGTCGGAATCAGCCGTATTCCATCGGGTAGTGATTTCAAATATACTGAGTATATAGGTAACACCATCAATGTCGTGACGCGCCAGTTTTGTAGTGAAAAAGATGACCCAACATGTGAACATGCCCAGAATCTCAAAGCACTCAGCAATGCCCTGACAGGCTCACGCTCGGCAGATGGTGATACGCCATTGATGGAGGCAAGTGTTGAGGCTTTGAAACAGTTCACTCATAGTGGCAATTCAACTATGCCTCAAATTCTATTTTTCTTTACTGATGGCAAAGCCACTGATGGGCAATTAATCAATGCCAGCAGAAAAGACTATGCGTATCCATTCGCAGGATTCTGCGAGGAGGAAAGACGCAATGACCGGGAAATTTGTGATGCCGTGGGGATTTCAGGACGCTCATTGAGCGAAGATGAAGCCCTGACAGTATTCCGCCAAGCCTATACTGCAAATAATTGCAGTAGTTCAACACCCTCATCTATCTGTTATGGGATTACATTGTATTACAACGGCGTAAGCGATAAACTCCACGGTGCAGCCTGGAAAGACTGCGAGAATTTCGTTACACAGCCTTATCCGACAACGATTGACTATATCAAACAGAATTATCCGGATTTGAAAGTTTATATTGTGAATTTGGGTAGTCCGGATTTGGAATCGTGTGATCGTAAGCAGGGAGGAAACGTCCAGTATTTAGATGTGCAAGATGCTGATGCTTTTGATAGAGCGTTTACAGATGCTTTTAAAAAGTCAGGGGCTTTGGCTGATCCACTTGATGTTTGCCAAAAGATGAGAGCCTTGTACCCAAAAGCTATTAACTATTAAAAAAAGCCTCTGAATCCAGAGGCTTTCAAAGACTATTTTGATTTCTTTTCAGTAAGTTTATCAATTGATATTATAAGGGATTTTATTGATAATAATCTGATTGGGGACACCCTTACCTGTTACTTTCAAAAGCGTGCCTTCAATTTCTTTACCAGTCTGCATAAAAGTCTTTGCTTTTTCTATGCCTTTTGAAACATCTGTTTCATTTTCTACCGTGATTTTATTGGTATAAACTTTTTCGATTCCCAGATTTTTATAAGAAAAGCTGTCATTTTTCAACAAAGGGTTTTGGCTATCGCTCTTACCAAGTGCAAGATCAAAAGCGGTTTCAGAAGCTGTGGTAAGTTCTATACTACCATCTGACATCAGATTCGTCTTTTTAATCGCAGCGTCTGATGACATACCCGTGTATTTATATTTTACAGGAATTCCTTTACCAATATCAGATTTTTTGAGAGAAATCTGCATAACAATAGCATCGACACTGCCATAATTGCTGATAGTCATGAGGCTATCCTGAATGTCAACATACTGGATTGGAACTTTGACCAATTCTCCAACTTTAGTCACAGGGTTTGTGCCTGGGCCAGTGCCTGGCTCGACAGGGTTCGGATCGCCTTTGGTGTCGCATGAAGCAGCACCTAACATCATCATCGGCAAAAAGGCTGCACGGGCATAACGCATAAATTTGTTGGTCATCACGATCCTCCTGGTGTTGACGCCACTAGTATAGCATAGAAATGACATTGTTTTCAAAGAGTTTAATTCTAGTAAAAGTGTATATGTATAGCAATATAAGTCCCTTTCAGAAGTCAAATAAACTTTTTAAATACAAAACATATACAAAATAATATTGGAGATTCTAACATTAATGACTTTAGGTATGTAAGAGCATTACTAGGAGTAGCTGAAAATATCGAATTTCTCGACACTGACCAAAAGAAAAATAAAATAAACTATAAAAGTAAAGAAATTGAAAGATTTCAATCTCCCATTTTATTTAAAATAATCAACAATAGGGTTTTTATACTTCCCGATGATAGTAATCTAAAAGAAATTCTAAATAAAAAATTTGAGTTTTCTTATAGAGGAGCTACTTATCCTATTTCTACACCGTCAGAATTTAATCTCAATGACTTTCTAGAGTCGTTTGTAAATTACTATAATAGCTTATCAGGAATAAGTACTGATAAGAAAGATCCCAAGGCCGTAAAAAGTCTGAGCGATACATTATATTATATCGAAAAAATTCATAAAGTCAATTAATCATGAAATATATAGCTATCACCATAGGTCCAATTTACCAAACATTTCGAAATGCTCGACAGACACGAGAAGTTTGGGCTGCTAGTTTTTTGTTTTCATACCTTGCCAAAGGCATTATTGTTCGTACTTGTTTATCTGACTTTACAAAAGCAGATTATAGTAATCTTACTGAAGAAGAAAAAAAGAAAATTGTTAGTACGAAAGATGCGTTCATCTTACCTAATATTAGCGACTTACGATTATTCGAATCTAAATCAGGAATTGGGCTATTCCCGGATAGAATTATTTTCAAGAGTGAATTGATTAAGGACAGAGATTTCCAAAACATAGTTGATGCCGTCATTGAAGATATAGCCAATGAAATTGCTAGTGCTAATAAGAGTGATAATAAGGTATTATTTTCTTTTTTGAAAAAATACCTTAGAATTGATTGGGATGAATTTGAAGAAGAAGGAAACCCAATTCTAAAAATTTCTCCTTACTTGGATTCTCTTGAACTAACCCCTCAGTTTGTTAGTGAAATTGACAAAAATCCATTATCCGAATTTCTTCTCAGTATTAACATTAATGGTTTTCTATCCAGGAATTACGATGAAAAAGACACAAATGGACAAGTAAGATTTGAATCGCTAGTTGAGATTTCTACCAGAGAATTAAGACCAAATTCTTCTTACAAAAGAATACTTAACTCAACTATTTGGGATGAAGGAGAGAATGACAAAGGTGATAACAAGTTTATTGATAAACTTACAGAAAAGGAAGACTTTAAAAACTATCATAAATATATCTGCATAGTTAGTGCTGATGGGGATAAAATCGGAAAAACTCTTGAAAAAATTACTGGCGAAAAAGTATTTCAATTCTCAGAAAAACTTCTGAAATGGGGTTTATCAGTAAAAGATACTATAAGGAAATATGGTGGAGTACCTATTTATATCGGTGGCGATGATTTATTATTTTTTGCGCCTGTTTGTAATAATGGACAAAATATCTTCGATTTAATTGATAGCATCGATAAGGAATTTATTGGACAAAACTGGCATGAAATCAGTAGCGAGGTTTCTCCAAGCCTTTCTTTTGGACTTTCATTGACTTACTATAAATTTCCATTAGGCGAGGCAATTGAAGAAGCTGGTAAATTATTGTACATAGCTAAGGCATTAGATAAAACTCTCGAAAAAGCATCAGAAATGCTATCAAGAGACAAATATCAGCTTACAGAGGTAGAACAAATCTTAAAGTTACCTAAATACAAAGAGATTCGAGAGATTAGGACCATAATTGAGTTATTAGCTGATAATAAATATACCGAAAATGAGAAAAGGGTTAAAGCTAAAGAACTCATTGAGAGCTATAACAAAAAAAATACAGGAAATGCAATTGCCTTAAAACTCCTTAAACATAGTGGGACCGAGTTTGAATTAGTCTTGAAAAAATCTGATTTGCTATATCAATCTCACTTTAAAGATATTCTGGCAAAAATGGTAGATGATAAATCCTTTTTGAATTCAGTTGGGTATAAGCTTCGGGATAATCATGAATTAATTAAAATAATTGGCCACGAAAGTATACTTCTTAAAAATCTGTTCCATAATGTTTTTGACGAGAAAATTGAAAATAGACAAGCCAAAGACTTATATCTTGAAAAAGTCCGCTTATTGGTTAATTACTCTTATACCCAACAAAATAAAGATATTGATCAAGCCATGAAAGAAGTTTTTTCAATTATCAGAACAAGTAAGTTTATTAAAGGGCTAGAAGAAGTTAAAAATTAATTAATCTATGAAATACCTCGTTACATTAAAACCCAGGAGTAAGTTTTTCTTTGGTGGAGACAGAACTTTTACTGCACAGGAACGCCAGAATTACTACGCTCATTCTACACATTTTCCACAGCAAACAGCATTGTTAGGTATGCTGCGTTATGCGATTCTCAATGAGCGTGGATTTTTAGAAGAAGAAGAAGAGAAAGAAAAGCTTGTTGGGGCTACAGGATTTGATCTCGAAGCTGTTAGTCATGGAATCATCAAAACTATCTCACCGGTATTTCTTCTTGAGAAACAGGCTGTATGGTTAAGTGCCGGACTCGACAGACAAGGAGATATTGTTTTAAAGTTGTCTGAGAGCAAGACTCTGAGATTAGATGGATATGATGCAAAAAAAGGTTTATCTCAGTACTTTATCTCAAGCGATAATTCTTCTGAGTCTTTAAAAAAACTAGATGATTTTTTTAAAGACAACCCGCAAGTAGGAAATGCCAAAGATAGAAAAGGACAAACCCAACCCGATGCTTTTTTTAAGCACAATTATAAAAGCTTTAAACGACAAGAAAAAATAAATTATGAAAGCTTATTTGCTTTTGGCTTTGAGCTCGAAACAACAGAAGAAATAGAATTCAGCAAAATCAAAACCGTATTTCTGGGAGCCGAATCTTCTTTTACTATTGAATTAACTCCTTCAAATGGTATTTTTGAAACTATTGAATCAACTAATCAATTATTGAAAGCCAAGGAAGCCAGTAATCATAAAATTGTACTCTTGAGCGACTGCTTTATACCAGACTTGGGGGTTCTGAAGTCTTATTCCTCCTTTATACTAACCGACAAGCCTGTCCCTTTCAAATTCAATATAAATAAACAATCAGACTACTACACATCCATTAATCGTAGTAATCAATATCATCTGTTAAGTAGAGGTACTGTAATTTATCCCAAAGATATAACTGAAGTTACTGAACTCATTGAGGCAAGCATAGCCTTTCGTACCATTGGTTATAATCACTATCAAATTCAAGCACGTTAATTTCTGATTCTTATACAATGACAACAAACCTATATCTACTCATACCTCAATCCAATCTTCATGTTGGTGCAGGTAGTTCAAACTATGGCGTTATTGATAACCTTGTCCAGCGAGATGCCATTGACCAGTATCCGAATATTAACGCTTCCAGTCTCAAGGGTGCAATACGAGAGTTTTTTGAGGAAGCAAAAGGGTGGTCAGTGACTATTGATAAGAAAAAAATACCTAATGATAAATCTAAAAAAGTTTTTGGAGACATAGACCAGGGCAAAGGAAACTGTGTTTTTTCAGAGGGGCATCTTTTAGGTTTACCTGTGCGGAGCAATAAGAAACCCTACTTTATTGCGACATCACCTTATGTTTTGAAGAAGTTTCTTTCTCTTTCAGATGAATTTGGTTACGAGCTTGACACCGATCTAAAAAAAGACCTTTTAGCTCTTGCGAGCCTTTCACCTGAAACAGAAAAACCTATATTAATAGCCCCATCAACTATATCTGGTTTAAAAATCGAAGATTTTATCAACTTCACCAATCATAATCTCAGGCTTTCTAAACTACATACTATCTTAGGTGAGGATATAGTATTGTTTTCTGACGAAGATTTTGCTTATCAATGCGGAGATTATGCTTTGCCTGTTTTAGCCCGTAATCATCTTGATAATGGAATCAGTCAGAATCTTTGGTACGAACAAGTAGTGCCCAAAATGACTCGTTTCTATTTCTTTGTTGATGATTATACAGAGGAAGTACTTTTTGATAAGGCGTTAGAAGACAACACTCAACTTGTCCAGATTGGTGGTAACGCCACCGTAGGCTATGGCCGTTGTAAAATTAAAAACCTAAATAAAGTAATAGCATGAGAGCCATAAATAAGTTACTGATACCAGCTAATACAGCTTTAGCTAATGCTAAAATAATTAACGAGGAAGGCGTTGTTAAAAAAGGGGTTATTGAAGGTCACATTGCCGGTTTTGGGGCGATGGTAATAAATCTTGATTTACTACCAACAGTTGCCGTTTATCTTGAAGATGAAAATCGAAAAAAAGTGATTGATGCCATTGCTAAAACCCTGGATTCAAATTCTAATTTTAATATGCTATTTGAAAGAATAATGGATACAGAATTGTTAGGACTTTCGTCCAGACGAATGTTGAAAGAAGAAGTGGTGAATGCTTCTGTTGCTTTAAAAATGATGATTCGTACTTATAAAATTGAAAAATAACATGAATGAGAACGAAGTGAATTTAGGTTTTCTTTTCAATAAAGAATACTATAAGCATAATGGTGCAAACCAATTCCTTTTCAGCAGAAAAAAAGAAGCAGAATATACCCATGCTTTCTTCTCTACTCAGAATGAACGATTTAAGAATTTTATTTTTACCCGTACCCAAAAAAACAAAGGTAACCTTGACCTAACTACGGTTTATCCTGGCCTTGCTGTAGGTCTTGGGTATGGGCACGGTATTAAAGCAGAAGGAGAATTCAAACTAGGTTTTTATTTTGATTATACCTCTGGGTTACCAGTTATTCCTGGAAGCAGTGTAAAAGGCACTTTGCGAAGTTGTTTCCCTAATTTCAACAGTAAGAAAGATTATGGTGCAGATGAACTTGAGAAAATAGAAGCAAAAAGAGGCTATATCCGCTATTTATTTTTCAAAGCAGGTTTAAGTGAGCAAAATGCCTTAGATTTAGATATAGACTTACTGGAGTCTGAAATTTTTGAGGGTAAATCTTTTCATAAAACCGAAGGATCAATTCAATTGGGAATTTATCAGCGAGACCTGTTTTTTGATGCCACACTGGTAGAGGGCAATAGCTTACGAAAAATAATAGGCGATGATTCTATCACGCCGCATACAGCAGGGCCTTTAAAAAACCCTACGCCTTTATTGTTTATGAAGATACTGCCCAATGTTACTTTCCATTTCGAAATGGATATAAAAGGTAGTCAAATGTATGCTTTTGTTACAAAAGAGATCAAACAGAAAGTCTTTATGGAGATTATACGCACTATAGGTATTGGTGCTAAAACTAATGTAGGCTATGGACGCATGATCTCAAAGGCAAACTAACTCTTAATTTATTATCTCATGGCAAATATCAAAATCCTAAACATCCAACCTCAAAACCTCCCCTACCGAACTCCACAACAGTGGCGTAGCTGGCTCAACGACCTGACTGAGTGGCAACATGAATTACTTCATAACCATAAAGAAGTAGGTGGAGAGCACTATCGATATCCATTGGTTCAATACAGGCATAATGGTTTTTTGGGTATTAATGAAGGTGAAACTCTATTGATGCAGCTATTGCCCCTCTTACTGGCTGAAACCCAGTTAAAAATGGATGTACAGAGAGACGAAATAAGAATGCTTGACACTACACCCCAATATAGCCTCTATAACTGGCAGCCTTTTCATGCTGAGAACTATCTACTCTGGCAGAATACCAAGGGGCTTATCGAACGCATAGAACTATTGCAGAAAATTCTTACTGGGCATATCCTGGGCTTCTGCCGCGCAATTGGTTTTGCGATACCTGATAAATCATTAAAAGTAAAACTGATAGGCTCGCTGAAAGAATTGGGTTATAAGAAATTCTCGACTCAGAATGCAGAGCTTTGGCGGCTTAGTTTTGATATAGCTTTTGAAGCCAACATTCAGTTGCCTCAACATATTGGTCTAGGTAAGGGAGTCAGTAAAGGGAAAGGCGTTTTGTTGTGTCATACTTCTGCCTCTATCAATTCAAAAACAATAAAAACCGTTTCGGTTAGTCAAAACAACTGATAATCATCTTGAATCCTCACAATTGAGTTCTTTGACGTATTGGATTTTTAAAATTTAAGACAATGGCTCAATATTCCTATCAACAAACTGCCCAGAATATCTTTTGTCAGGTAAAAACTGTTGATGAATTAGCTTATTTGCTAAAAACACAGGTTTTTGCCCTTGAGTTTTTTGCCAGTAATCCCTCCTACAATGAATTTAAAATCCCTAAAAAGAAAGGCGGGTTCAGGCTATTAGAAGACCCCGAGGAAAATCTGAAAGCAATTCAAAGAGAGCTGAATTATTACCTCCAATGTTGTTACTACCTCAAAAGAACTTCGGCTGCCTATGCATTTCAATTGGCTGACGATGATGATGACAAAACCGAGATTCGTAATTTACTGTCCAATGCTCAATGCCACATTAGTAGACCCTGGATGCTGAATGCCGATTTTCTTGACTTTTTTCATCAGGTATCTCAGCAGGAAGTATTCGAAACTTTCTTGTGTTCGCCATTTGATTTTCAGGAAGACCTTGCGCTGCTTCTAACAAACCTGACCACCTATAAGGGTAGGCTACCTATGGGTGCACCTACTTCGCCAGTATTATCTAATTTTGCTACAATTGGGCTCGATTATGATTTGCTTGATTATTCAAAAAAGCACAAGTGGGTTTACACACGCTATGCCGATGATCTTACTTTTTCGTCTTATAATACCATTACGAATGAGCATTTGCTCGAAATCAAAGGTATTTGCAAACTCTACAATTATGTTTTTAACGAAAACAAGGTCAGGATTTTTTCACCTGAAATGCCCAAAACCGTAACGGGTCTGAAAGTAAGCGATACAATAGGTTTGCCCGATGACTACGTAGCAAACCTTACCAAAGAAATACAAAAATTAGCACATGTACAGGAAATAAACTACAGAACCGGAAAAGAGGAATCGGCTTGGGTCAAAAAATTTGAACAGCAGATTGAAGGCCACCTCGAGTTTATGCGGTTTATTTTGGGCAATGCCCACCAAGATTATCAGGATATGGCTCGCTTCTATGAAAAAGCTCAAAATCCTGCGGCCAATTATGACCCGGTTAGCTGGCTTGAAATAGGTTATATCGACTGGAAGCCTAAACGCAAATGAACGGGATTTTCAACTTCTAAACCTTTCTATCGATGCAACTCTTATTGGATACAAAAGGAATTGTTATCAGGCAAAGAAACAGATGTTTTCATTTGCAAACTGAAAAACATGAAAGACTGATTGCTCCACAGAAAATCAGTAGTATTGTTGTGTGTACGCATTGCGTATTAACAACAGCAGCTATCAGACTGGCAATTAAAGAAAGCATCCCGATTTATTTTGTTGATGGCTTTGGAAGAGTTGAAGGCAGGCTTTGGAGTGCCTCGTTCGGAAGGCTCTCTACGCTCCGTCGAAAACAAGTTTTTTTTACAGAGCATTTAGCTGCCACACAATGGGCAATTCATTTATTCAGAATCAAGTTGTATCAGCAAAAAAACTTACTTGTTTTTCTGAAAGACAGAAAAATGGCACAAGCAAAATCTCTTACTGAAGCCATTACCCTGATTGAACAACAATCTGACAAGCTAGTGTATTACCAGAATGAGCCTTTGAAAGAAGTGGCAGAAATTCTGATGGGCATTGAAGGCATAGCTGCCAGAGCATACTGGCAGTCAATCGCAGACTGTATGCCTACTGATTTTACTTTTGAAAACCGAAACCGCAACCCAGCGCAGGACTTCTTTAATGCAGCCATTAATTACTTATACGGAATGCTTTATACGTATATAGAAACGGCTCTTTTCAGCGTGGGTCTTGACCCTTATCTGGGCATTCTTCATGCCGACCAATATGATAAACCTACCCTCAGCTATGACCTCATTGAGCCGTTCAGACCCTGGGTAGATAGATTGGTGGTTGAGAATGTTCTGGCTGATAAAATAAAACCTGATTTTTTTGAAAGCAAACAAGGAGGTATCTGGCTTGCTCAAAAGGGAAAGCAATTTCTGATACCTTTATTGAATACTTTTTTGGCTGAATCAGGCGAATTAGAGAATAATAGAGCTATACGTAAAAATCATATTTATCGATTGGCAGGCGATCTGGTTGATAAAATAAATGAAAAAATTGTTTGATTTTGCCCGATGAAAATTTTTGTGTAAATTTCAATAAACATTTTAATCTATGCTTTATTTAATTGCCTATGATTTAGAAAACGATTCGATACGCCAGCGTATTGCCAAAAGGCTTTTGGCAACAGGATTAGAGAGAATACAATACTCTCTTTTTATAGGGCCGCTCTCTGACACGCAGTATGCAGAAACCACCGAATGGCTACAAGCACAGGTAAAGAAAGATAAAAAGCATAGCTTGCTGAATATCCCGCTGCATAATGATATGCTAACGGCCATTGAACATTTTGCAACTGAACCGCTTGACTGGGAATATCTGGCAGGTAATAAACTAACCATGTTTTTTTAGCTTTTTAACTCTGATGCATAAAATGGCATATTACGCAACCGAATACACCCCATCAAACATCCTGTCTATCAACCATTTATACAACATCAGGATACAAATACATCATTCAGAGTAGATAGAATTGAGACTCATCTCCATCTGGTTCATGTCAAGCAGAAGCTTATACAAATACATCATTCAGAGTAGATAGAATTGAGACACTGTCTTTTTTACGTTTTCGCCTCCAAGAATTATACAAATACATCATTCAGAGTAGATAGAATTGAGACATCTTAGGGTGTGCTGACATTGGTAGGATAAGTTTCATACAAATACATCATTCAGAGTAGATAGAATTGAGACAAGTGGTATAGCGTCGTTCCCTCGGCTACACGCAATACAAATACATCATTCAGAGTAGATAGAATTGAGACTTCTGTACGGCTCTTTTAGCCGTTCAAGTTGTTGTTTATACAAATACATCATTCAGAGTAGATAGAATTGAGACAATTCAAAAAGTGAAATAGCAACCACCAGTGCAATATACAAATACATCATTCAGAGTAGATAGAATTGAGACTTAAGTAGTAGAGCAGCAGCACTCGCTGCATCAATATACAAATACATCATTCAGAGTAGATAGAATTGAGACCATAAGACATTGAGTCATTTCCTCGACTCATAAGGATACAAATACATCATTCAGAGTAGATAGAATTGAGACTGTAGACCAAGACCTGTGCTTAGGACTAGTCCTAGAATACAAATACATCATTCAGAGTAGATAGAATTGAGACACGGGTGTGAGCATAAAGCCAGCGTTCTGTAAGAATACAAATACATCATTCAGAGTAGATAGAATTGAGACTCAACTGCACCGCCTTGGCGTTGCGGAGTTTTATATACAAATACATCATTCAGAGTAGATAGAATTGAGACTAGCTATATCCATTAGAGGACGTAGTTGACGGGCAATACAAATACATCATTCAGAGTAGATAGAATTGAGACAGGACCAAGCCTTTGATACCATCGTATACATACGATACAAATACATCATTCAGAGTAGATAGAATTGAGACATAGTGAATATTCTGATTCTTCTTTTATTTTGTATACAAATACATCATTCAGAGTAGATAGAATTGAGACTTTCGTTTTTTATAATTGAAGTACAAAACTTCAGCATACAAATACATCATTCAGAGTAGATAGAATTGAGACTTTGCGAAATTTTTTGCCTGAGCGAAATTAATTTATACAAATACATCATTCAGAGTAGATAGAATTGAGACTCTTTTGTCCATGCATTAAATGCGTGTAGACAAAATACAAATACATCATTCAGAGTAGATAGAATTGAGACTTGTATTTTTATTTTTTTCCAAGCACTTGATTATACAAATACATCATTCAGAGTAGATAGAATTGAGACTTATAAAATCATCTGACCGTTTGTGTGGCCAGAAGATACAAATACATCATTCAGAGTAGATAGAATTGAGACAAATACCCCGGGGTTCCGGTTGGTTTTAAACAATACAAATACATCATTCAAAGTAGATAGAATTGAGGCCAAGGCATCTACACGCAGAGTGTTGTTGCGCTCAACATACAAATATATCATTCAGAGTAGATAGAATTGAGACGCAGCAGCGTTTAACACAAGTGCCACCATCAAGGTATACAAATACATCATTCAGAGTAGATAGAATTGAGACATAGTGATGTTAAATCTACGTGCCTTACAGAAATGGTGTACAAATCCATCATTCAGAGTAGATAGAATTGAGACAGGAAGAAATAATGCTGGCTAAAATATATGTAGATAGATAGGGTTAGCTCGAGCGCATTAGTTTTTGATAACAGGCTTTTACCAGTAAGGCATCATAGAGTGCGTTATGCTTTTGCAAAGGGAAATCAATAAGAGCGTCTGAAAAATTATCTGCGTATTCCACCCGATTAATATTAGGGTCGAGCCCTCTCAACTTAAACCCCGTAGATAAATCAAAAGGGATAAAAAAGATATTCTTAGGAATGCCAAAGGCATCACCAAAAAGATTACAAAATAAAACCCAATCGTAAGCTAGCACGTCTGCCCATATTTCTACCTCTTCAAACTTACCCAGCCATTCCTCCAATGCTTTTTTTACAAAACTACTTTCTCCTTTAATAAATGTCTTGCTTTCGTCAAAAACATTGTCAGTCAAAAATAAATGCCTGATAACATTTTGCTCAATCCAATCGTTTACTTGTCCGGTTGCATAATCAATTAACTCAGCATAGAATATTTGATTATTTTCACTTACCAACGCAATTGAAATTAAAGTTGTCTGCTGGTGTAGCCCTGTAAATTCGGTGTCAAAAAAAATCCTCATAAATACGTCTCTGAAAGATTTGGAGTATTAGAACAAAAATGCTTACGCTAGAAAAAAACAAAATTAAAGCCAGAGTATTTTGTAAAAATATGGTATAGAGCGCACTATACAAAATATTGCTTTATTTCTGATGTTGAAAGTGTATCTGCAACGTTTACAATTAATGACCGTAGCTCTGCATTGGTTCGCACACTGTCAATTAGGGGTCGCCAATCCTTGTACTGTGCTTAATGAGTTAGAGATTTTTCTCATTATCGGCCCAAAACCCGTTATCATTTAAAGTTTTTACAATGCCACGCAGTAAATAGCTGTTGTCAAAGCTGACCAGATATTTTCTCGCTTGCTTTCTATGGGGTCGAAGCATTTTCTTCTCGACAAGTCGGCTGATCTGTCGGGAAATTTCCGAACCATGTTTTCCTGCAAAGATGTCTTTTAAATCCCCTGCCTGAATAACTTGTTTTTCTATCGCTCGTCTTAAAATTTTTGCTTCTGTATCCGTAATAAGTTGTCTTTCAAGAGAAATTGAAACTGTGGGAAGCAGGATGTTGGTTTTTAGGAAGTCGTAATCAAGAAGGCGATCGATCTTTTCTATTTCTTCCTTTAATCCAGTGAGCACATACAAGCACCATTTCTCAAGTCCTTCGGGCGTGCCCTGATCCGCTTCCGCAAGATGGCGGTAATAATTATCACGGTTATTACAGAACACGGCCGTTGGGTTTAGGAGTCTGCCGTTTCTGACATTAAATCCAAGTTTTATAAGCATGGCATAGGTAAAGAGTCGAACGGTTCGTCCATTACCATTGCCAAAAGGGTGTATCCATACAAAACGGTGATGCGCAATAGCTGCTTTTAAAAGAGCATATTTAGGAGGGTGATCAGTATTTATAAACGCCAACAATTCGTCCATATACTCATCGACTTTTGTATAGTCGGGAGGTAAATGCAGTGACTTGCTTATTTTAATGTTGGCTTTTCTGTATTCCCCAGGTGTGCGATCGCCCTCTGCGGTTCCTGTGACGGGCAGGTTAAAAACAATCATTTTGTGCAGTTCGCTGAGAAACGCTTTATTTATTGGCGTGTCATCAATGGTTTCTTCAATGAAATCCATTGCCAGTTCAAGATTCTGAATTTCAAGAATATGGGATGGGGTATCGTCCTGGCGATCTTCTAGTTTTGTTTCAACATATTCTGCTATTGTTGTATTATTTCCCTCGATCCGTGCAGACCCGATACTTTCAAGGATGTGGAACAGGCTTTTTAACTGAAAAAAGATGTAAGGGTTTGTGGAACCGGTCAGGCGTTTTTTACGCAGTAATTCAAGTTCGGTTACCAAATCTACTAAAGGCGACTCAAATGACGGATTCAGCAATTCAAGAGGATAATGACGGAAAGCAGCTTCTTGCATTTAAAACCCATGACCTGTAACAATTAACAATTTTTATTATAATATAATATAATTCAATATCTTACAAGATATTTATATACTACTGGAATTAACATTTGGTGGCTTCAACATTTAACAGTCGTCAAAATGGGAATTAACAAACCATAAATTAAACAACTGAAATATATTGCAAACCAAGTTGTGGACTTGGTTTGCAAAAGTCTTATTTATTGTGGTTCTTGATCTGTATTTCTACCTTGTGCCTTTTTCATTGCCATTAGGATTTCAACAAAAGAGATTAAGTTATTGGCTGCTTCAAAAGCTTCTTGGTCAGATATTTTGCCATCATAAAGCTTACGGACGTGATCTATTACTTTATCAAAGGCTTTTCCAGACAGATGATTGTTGTAAAGTATTTTTTTGAGTCATTCTTTAGTTCCTTATTGTTAGTTGTTAAACTTTGCTGAAGTTAATTAAGCAAGATTTCAGAATAGCTACTATTAGATAATAGCTCATTATCAGCAAATAATCTTATAAAGGAGAGACGTGAGAATGAATCAAAATAATGAAGATATTCCTTTACCCGTAGTGTTTGAAACAGCTACAGGTGCTACAGAAATACTTACTGAAATAACAGATCAGGTATTAAGCTTTTTTTCTGAAAGTCAAATTTTGGATAATATACCTATTGTTTCATGGGCGGTAGGAGCTCTTAAAATAAAAGATAATTATCAAATGTATAGATTAAGAAGGAATTGCTACGATTTTTTAAAGGCCTTCAAAGATTCTGACGATATGTTACTTCAAAAATATAGAGAAAGAATTGAAGAAAACTCTGAATGGGCTGAAGAATTTTTTGATACAACATTGGCAATTTTGCTAGAGGCAGAAAAGCCATTAAAAGCGTATATGTTAGGGAAACTAATAGTTGCTGGTTCAAAAGGATTAGTTACACATCAAGAATTTGAGGAGTTATCTCTCATAATTCAATACGGTTCTATACCAGCCTTAAAAGCATTAAAAATATATTTTGATAGTGGAGAACCAATTAAAAATTACAGTGATGGTAAACTTGAGCCCTTATTATTTTCTTTGGGTGTCGCTTGGAGATATGGGTCTGGATTTAATGTAAGTGAGTTAGGAAAGAAATTGTATGCTGTGTGTTTTCAATGATTAATGACCGTAAATCAGGACAGGTTCGCACACTATCAACTAAAGGTCGCCATTCTTCTATATTGGGTACATTTATGAATAATTCAAAGGGTTTTCTTAAATCATAACAAAGGGTTGCGCCTTTCAAAGTCAGGTTCGCAAACACAATATTGAGTAGTTGCCGTTTTTGAGCAATTTGCGAACCTCTGAATACTTCATAAGCCTCGGACAGAATAGAAATGATTGAAATTAAAGCATCTTTAAAGCCATCATCCCCATGACGATGAGCAGCAATAAAGTTCTCAATGTCTATCTGCTGTTCCCGTAACTGCGTTTTTTTCCTGTCAAAATCAGCTTTATCAATCGTCTTTTCTAAGAGCAAATCCACAAGGCTGTTGATTTTATTCTGAATCAAAGTGTGTTCCTTTTGGTATTCAGCCAATTGACGGCTAAGGAATAATTCCTCTGATTGTTGAATCTCACGAATATAATCCTTGATTTCTACCAGTACCTCTCTCGGAATCTGGATACTTTTCAGGATTTGCTCGACTTGCCTAATCACTTCTTCCTCTTTTACCCACATCACCTTTGCAGGATTTTCAGGATTTCCACAGCGCAGGTATGTCCATTCTGCTATTTTGCCGTTGGTATACGTCTTTCTCTTGGTATCTGCCGTAACTACTTTGTCGGTAGTGGCACATTTAATCAGCCCTCGAAAGATAAATTCTTTACCTCCCCATTTAAAGGGTTTCTTTTTCCAGCCGTGCAATACTGCCTGACATTGGTCAAATATCTTTTTTGAAATGAGTGGTGGATAGCGATGGTCAAATAATTGCCCTTTAATCATCATTCTGCCGTAGTAAAAAGGATTGTTAATAATCTGGTGGATTTGTGATCTTGTCAGGGATTCTTTTTTCCCCACCCGATTTCTTATCCCCTGTTTCTTGCAATACTGCCGGATTTCTTCCAAGGTATGGCTTCCGGTGGCATATAATTCAAATATCTTCTGGATATGAGCAGCTCTTTGCTCATCAATAATAATATCGCTACGCCCTCGCATATCTTTGACATTCAAGTAACCCAAGGGTGCTAATGCAATCCATTCGCCTTGTCGGATTTTCTGGTCAATAGAGCGTTTCACATTATCCCGCAGGTTATCTACATACGATTGAGCCATAATAACGCCCATCGACCACATGAGCCTTTCCTGACTGACTGAGTTTTTGTGAATGATATAGTTTTCAGTATTGAAGTGCAGTTCTATCTTGCCTTCCTGAATAAGGGCATCAAGCATCGGATATTCTTTGAAAGAACGCTGAACTCTATCTACTTTGTCAGCCACAATCGCAATCGTTTCCCGATAGCTTTTGACAAATTTAATCATTTCCATGAACTGCGTGCGTTCGCCTTGGGTAGATGATTCTACTACTTCAAATATCTTTTCTATTTTTAGTCCACGTCGCTCACAGTAGGTTTGTAAACGGTGTTTCTGCGCTTCGATAGAATACCCTTCCTCTTGCTCTCTGGAAGATACCCGTGTGAGAATAACAGCTTTGATAGCAGGTTTATCTGTATTTCCGAAATGAGATGATTGTTTACTCATACCTATATTTTACTTCATTTGCTGCTTCATCTCAAGCAAAATCTGAAAGAAATTAATCAGGTTTCGAGCCGCTTCATGGGCTTCTTTTTCTGTAATTTTATGCTCATACAAATTCTTTACTTGTTTTACTACCCTGCCATAAGCCTCCGATTGAGGATTAATGTAGGGTCTTGCCATGTCATCACTCATATAGCCTCACCTCAAGTTTTGTTTGTATAATTGGTGAGGGGATATTTTAGTGCATTTGCAGGCATGAGAAAAAACGAGAGACCGAGTTAAGTCCGGTCTATTCTAATACAACCGAATATGCTTGTAGGTACTTGGCAGAAAGCCAAGAGAAATTACTGGCTTACCGTTTGGCCGATTTTTTTTTTAATTCAATATTGTTTTATATACTGATTTGGCATCAACTACCCAAATCTTTTACCCACTTCACACACATTCTTATCGACACCTTTATAACAGCCCTAAATCTTTACTTTTCCGCATTGCACCTAGCATCCATAAAGCTCTTCAATAATCAAAGTTCGTTCAAGTATTTAATTTCCCTAATAAAAATATCTACCATTTCTTGTAATGTTACACATTACAAGTTACAATTGTAATATCATTGAATTTATCAGGCATAAATGCTTGTTACTCCATTACGAGACGGAAAAATGAGATAAGTTTTTTAAATTTGCAAAGCCCAGTCAAAGGGCTTTTTTGTTAGTTGAAATGTAGGCTTAACAGAGAATTATTCTATTTTATTAATCATCAAAAAAAACACAGAAATTAAGAGAGGAAAAAATGGCAATCAAGAAATCCGAGTTATACAGTTCTCTTTGGGCAAGTTGTGATGAGCTAAGAGGCGGAATGGACCCAAGTCAATATAAGGACTATATATTGGTTTTGTTGTTCGTAAAATATGTGTCAGATAAATACTCAGGCGATGCAGATGCCATTATTGAAGTACCCGAAGGCGGTAGTTTCAAAGATATGCAGGCCTTAAAAGGTACCAAAGACATTGGTAACCAAATCAATATTATTATTGGCGTTCTGGCAAATGCAAATGATTTAAAGGGCGTGATTGATGTAGCCGATTTTGCCGATGATGATAAATTGGGCAAAGGCAAAGAAATGGTGGATAGGCTCACCAACCTCATTACCATTTTTGAAAATCCTGCACTTGACTTTAGTAAAAACCGTGCAGGGGGCGATGATATTCTAGGTGATGCTTTTGAATACCTGATGAAAAACTTTGCCACTGAAAGCGGCAAAAGCAAAGGACAATTTTATACGCCAAGTGAAGTAAGCCGGGTAATGGCAAAGGTGCTGAACATTCACCACGCTACCAATAAAACTACTTTCTATGACCCTACCTGTGGGTCGGGTTCACTGCTGCTAAAAGCCGTGGATGAAGCCGATGGGAAGGGGACTATTTACGGACAAGAGAAAGACGTGGCAACGGCTGCCTTGGCTCGCATGAACATGATTTTGCACGGGCAGGAAGCCATCCAAATCCATAGAGGACAAAGCACGCTTTCAGACCCGTTTTTTAAAGATAACAATGGTTATCTGAAAACCTTTGACTTTGTAGTAGCTAACCCTCCTTTTTCTTCTAAAAACTGGGCTACGGGCTTTAATCCACAAGACGATCTTTATGGACGTTTTGAAAAAGATGAGATTGAAAGCAAAAAAGCAAATAAAGCAGTCTATAAAACGCCACCCGATAAAAATGGTGACTATGCCTTTCTGTTACATATTCTGAAATCATTAAAAAGTACAGGTAAAGGGGCTTGTATTCTACCGCATGGTGTTTTGTTTAGGGGTAATGCTGAAGCCGAGATTCGCAGGGACTTAATTGAAAGAGGATACATCAAGGGTATTATCGGCCTACCTGCCAACTTGTTTTATGGCACAGGTATTCCGGCTTGTATTATTGTATTAGACAAAGAAGACGCAGACGAACGCAAGCATATCTTTATGATAGATGCCAGCAAGGGCTATATCAAAGACGGAAATAAAAACCGTTTGCGTGAGCAGGATATTCACAAAATTGTGGATATTTTCAACAAACAAACTGAACTACCGAAGTTTAGCCGTTTGGTAAGCATTGAAGAAATAAGCGACCCTAAAAATGATTTCAATCTGAATATCCCCAGATATATTGATAATCAGGAAGCAGAAGACATACAGGACATTGAAGCACATCTATTAGGCGGCATTCCGAATGCTGATGTTGAAGCATTGAGCCAGTATTGGGAAGTGTACAAGACTTTAAAAGCCGAATTGTTTGCCGCAAGCAACAGACCTCATTATAGTCAGTTAAAAATAAGCAAAGAGCAAATCAAGCAAACCATTTTTAATCACCCTGAATTTGTAAGTTTTAGTGAGGAAATGGACGCTTTATTTACCGACTGGAAAACCCGAAACACTCAACTTTTAAAAGCCTTAACGATTGGCGTTAAACCCAAAGAAACTATTGCACGGATTTCGGAAGATGTGCTGACGACCTACACAGACAAAGCCCTGATTGATAAATACGATGTGTATCAGCATTTAATGAACTACTGGAATGAAGTAATGCAAGATGATTGCTACCTGATAGCCGCAGATGGATGGAAAGCCGAACTAAGTATTATCAAACAAACCAAATCAGCAACGGTTTGGGACTGCGACCTTGTGCCAAAAACCTTAGTGACTGACCGCTATTTCTTACAAGAGAAAAAATCCATTGAACAATTGGAAGCTGAAAAAGAAGCCATTGCTACGCAACTAAGCGAAATGGAAGAAGAGCACAATACCGAAGAAGGTTTCTTTGCCGAATTAGATAAATTAAGCAAAGCCAATATGCAGAAACGACTAAAAACGATTGATAACCCCATGTTCAGGGCAGACAATGCCGAAGAAGTGAAAGTATTGAAATCCTATATAAAGCTCGTTGATGACCAGGCTGACCTGAACAAAAAAATAAAGGAGGCCATAACCGCTTTAGATATTAAGGTGATTGAACGTTACAAAACATTGACTGAAGACGAAATAAAACAATTGGTAGTAGATGATAAATGGATGGCAAGTATAGAGCGCAGTGTAAAAACTGAAATGGAGCGCATAAGCCAACGCCTTACCCAACGAATAAAAGAATTAGCTGAACGCTATGAAACGCCGCTACCTAATCAAGTTGCCGAAATAATTGAACTGGAAGAAAAAGTGAATGCTCACCTAAAGGAAATGGGATTTGTATGGAACTAAGCGCAGGTTATAAAAATACAGAAGTTGGGATTATTCCTGAGGACTGGGAAGTGAAAAGAATAAGTGAAATCTCACCTTTACAAAGAGGTTTTGACTTGCCTAATAGAGATTTACAAAGAGGTGATTATCCAGTTGTTTATTCTAATGGGATAATGAACCATCACAATAAATTTCAAGTTAAAGCACCTGGAATTGTTACAGGAAGGTCTGGGACGATTGGTAAAATAAATTATATTGAAGAAGACTTTTGGCCACACAACACTACGTTGTGGGTCACGGATTTTAATAATAATTATCCTAAATATATTTATTATTTGCTTCATAAAATTAAGATTGAAAGATTTGCAACTGGCTCAGGAGTTCCAACTTTAAATAGAAATTACGTTCACGATTTTAGAGTCGCATTACCCTGTCTTACCGAGCAAATCGCTGTGGCAAACGCCCTGTCAGAAACAGATGCCTTAATAAATAATTTAGAAAAACTCATTGCTAAAAAACGTAATATTAAGCAAGGGGCAATGCAAATGCTCTTAACTCCAAGAAAAACCTGGGAAGTAAAAAAGTTAGGGGAAATTGCAGATATTACGAAATTAGCCGGATTTGAATACTCAAATTATTTTAATAGTTATAATGATGGTGGTGAAATTATTGTAGTTAGAGGAATTAATATTACTCATAACAGAATGGATTTAACTGATGTCAAATATATTCCAAGAACTACTTCTAATTTTTTGCAAAGAAGTAAATTGAAAAAGAATGATTTAGTATTTGCTTATGTTGGAACTATCGGCCCAATATTTTTAATTGATGAAAATGATAAATATCATTTAGGTCCTAATACTTCAAAAATTACTTCACGCAGCGAACTATACCCTCTGTTTTTATTTCATTACTTTACAAGTGAACTAATAAAAAAAGAGATAATTGATAATACAAGCATTGGTGCACAACCAAGCTTGTCAATGTCTAAAATCAGGAGTTTCAAAATTATTCTGCCTCCATTAACAGAACAAATCAGCATAGCTACCATCCTCTCTGATATGGACAAGGAAATAACTGCTTTAGAAGCCAAATTAGAGAAATACAGAAAAGTAAAATTAGGTATGATGCAAAACCTTTTAACCGGAAAAATAAGATTGATATGAGCAAAGTCGGACAAATAGAACGTGCTACCCAAAACCGCATTGTTGCTTTATTTCAGCAACAACTGAATTACCGTTATCTGGGTAATCTCGAAAAGGAAGAAGGAAACAGTAATGTTGATGAAACTTTACTAAAAGCGCATTTAACCAAAAAAGGGTACAGTCCGACACTCATCAGCAAAGCCCTATTTGAATTTAAAAAGATAGCTACTATCAATACCAACGATGACCTATATCAGGCCAACAAGAATGTATATGCCGCTCTCCGTTATGGCATCAACGTAAAAGAAGAAGCCGGACAAAACAAAGAAACCGTGTATCTGATTGACTGGAAGAACCCACTCAATAATGATTTTGCCATTGCCGAAGAAGTAACTATTAAAGGTCAGTACAACAAACGCCCCGATATTGTTATTTACATCAATGGCATCGCCATAGGTGTTCTAGAACTCAAACGCAGCACGGTATCTGTCTCAGAAGGTATCCGCCAGAATAACGATAACCAGAAGCATCTATTTATCAAGCCCTTTTATACCACTATCCAGTTGGTAATGGCAGGGCAAAATGTAGAAGGTTTACGATATGCCGCCATTGATACCTCTGAAAAATATTACTTAAAATGGAAAGAGATAAACGAAGATTTTAATCCAAATGACACCTATCTTTTAGAGCTTACGAAACCTATTAGAGAACAAGCAAACAAAGCTGATAATCTTTTAGATAGGAATATCATTGAAATGCTTGGCAAAGAACGCCTGATTGAAATCATGCACGATTTTGTGGTGTATGACCGAGGGCAAAAGAAGCTGTGCCGTCCTAATCAATACTTTGGTTTAAAAGCTGCGCAGGAAAGTATCCGCCAAAAAGAGGGCGGCATTATCTGGCACACACAAGGCAGTGGCAAGAGCTTAACAATGGTATGGCTCACCAAATGGATTAGAGAGTATAACCCCAATGCAAGGGTTTTAATCATAACCGACCGTGACGAGTTGGATAAACAGATTGAAAAGGTTTTCAGAGGAGTTGATGAACAGATAGTAAGAACCAAAAGCGGAGCCGATCTGATTGATAAATTAAATGCTACCTCGCCGTGGCTTTTGTGTTCGCTCATTCATAAGTTCGGCAACAAAGAAGAAGGCCGTGCATCAGATTACGATAATTACTTACAAGAGCTAAAAAATAGTTTACCTAAGAACTTCAAGCCCAAAGGCGATTTCTACGTATTTGTAGACGAATGTCACCGAACCCAAAGCGGAGATTTAAACAAAGCCATGAGGCAGCTATTGGGCGACAAAGCCATATTTATCGGGTTTACCGGAACGCCCCTAATGAAAGCCGATAAGCAAAAAAGCATTGAGATTTTTGGCAAATACATTCACACCTACAAATTTGATGAGGCAGTAAAAGATGGGGTTGTACTAGACTTACGATATGAAGCAAGAGATATTGAGCAAAAAATAACCTCATTAGATAAAATTGATGCCTGGTTTGAAAGCAAAACAAAAGGCCTGACCGACTTTGCCAAAATTGAATTGAAACAAAAATGGGGAACCATGAAAAAGGTGTTCAGCTCGGTTGGTCGCCTGCAAAAAATCGTGGCTGATATTCTGCTGGATATGGAGACCCGTGAACGGCTACAAAACGGCAGAGGGAACGCCATTCTGGTTTCAGATAGTATCTATAATGCTTGTCGCTATTATCAGTTATTTCAGGATAGCGGTTTTACACGGTGTGCCATCGTGACCTCATTTGCCCCGTCTCATAGTGATATTAAAGGTGAAGGTGAAAATCATACAGAAAAGATAATGCAGTATGAGATTTATCAAAAAATGCTCAAAGGCAAAACACCCGAAGATTTTGAAGATCAAGTAAAAAAGCGTTTCATAGACGAACCCGCCCAAATGAAACTCCTGATAGTAGTCGATAAGCTACTGACAGGTTTTGATGCCCCCAGTGCTACCTATCTCTACATTGACAAAAGCATGAGAGACCACGGCTTATTTCAGGCCATTTGCCGGGTAAATCGTTTAGACGGCGAGGACAAAGACTATGGCTACATCATAGACTACAAAGATTTATTTGGCAGTTTAGAAAACGCCTACAACAATTTTACGTCAAAAGCCTTTGAAGATTACGATAAGAAAGACGTAGAAGGCTTACTAAGCGACCGATTGACCAAGGGCAAAGAACGACTGGATGATGCTTTGGAAACCATTAAGGCCCTATGTGAACCCGTAGTGCCGCCAAAAGAAACAAAAGATTATATTGCGTATTTCTGTGGGAATCCGCAAATAAAAGACGACCTGAAAGACAGCGAACCTAAACGGGTAGCTTTATACAAAGCGGTTATTTCTTTGATTCGGGCCTATGCCAATATTGCCGACGAAATGCCCGAAGCAGGTTACAAACCTGCTGAAATCGCAGCTATAAAACAGGATTTAAAGCATTTTGAAAGTGTTCGCAAAGAAATTCAACATGCAAGTGGCGACTGGGTGGATTTGAAACAATACGAACCTGCCATGAGGCACTTGATTGATAGCTATATAGGCGCAGAAGAAAGCGAAAAGGTTTCAGCTTTTGATGATTTCAGTCTGGTAGAACTTTTAGTAAAAAATGGCGAAAGTGCTTTAGCTAAATTGCCCGACAACATTAAAAAGAACAAAGAAGCAATGGCCGAAACCATTGAAAACAACTTGCGGAAAGTAATTATTGAGGAAACCCCGACCAACCCCATTTATTACGAAAAAATGAGCATTTTGTTGAATGAACTAATCCAACTGAGAAATGAGGAAGCCACCGAATATGAAGCCTATTTAAAAAGCATTGTTGATTTAGCCGTAAAAGTAAAAAAGCCTGAAACAAGTAAGGAATATCCAACAAGCATAAATACACCAGCCAAACGGGCGTTGTACGATAACCTGGACAAAGACGAAACGCTCACCCTTAGTTTAGATAGTGCCATTATTGAAGGCAAACATGATGATTGGGAAGGTACACTATCAAAAGAAAAACATTTAAAGAATAAAGTTGTTAAATCTGTATTAGAAGAGTTCGGGAAGGCCGAAAAGCTAGACTCGATTTTTGAAATCATCAAACAACAACACGGGTATAAGTGAGAATGGAAGAAACAAGCGTTTTAAATATCACACCTGAGATATGTATTGATGTTGTGCGTAAAAACATCAAGCATATGCACCTGGCCGTATATCCACCCACAGGAAGGGTGCGTATTGCCGCACCTTTGCGCATAAACGATGAGGGTGTAAGACTTTTTGCTATTTCAAAATTAAGCTGGATAAAAAAGAACCAACGCAATTTTATAGCGCAAGACCGACAAGCTCCACGCCAGTATAAGGAACGTGAGAGCCATTACTTTCAAGGTAAACGCTACCTGTTGCGCATAACAGAGCAAGACACACCACCTAAAGTAGTAGTAAAAACCAAGACCTATATAGACCTGTATGTCAGACCCAACAGTACCACAGAGCAACGACAAGACATTATTAATGAGTGGTATCGGGCAGAACTAAAAAAGCTTATTCAGCCAATTATTGAGAAATGGCAAAACCGTATAGGAGTTACCGTTAATGATTGGCAGGTAAAACAAATGAAAACCAAATGGGGAACTTGCAATATTGAGCAAAAAAGAATCTGGATAAACCTAGAATTGGCAAAAAAACCTGTGATTTGCTTAGAATATATTGTGGTTCATGAACTAATACATTTATTAGAACGCCACCATAATGACCGTTTTTTATCATTGATAGAAGCTTTTATGCCACAATGGAAATTTTATAAAGAAGAACTCAATCGTTTTCCGGTAAGTCATGGCGAATGGACTTATTGAGCAGGAATGATTGAACTTCATCAAAGTTATTTTCTTTATGCCTTTTCTGGTATTACTTCAAAATGACTTTACCACTATGCCAGCTACTTATTCCATTCAGACTTATGATAAATGGATTTAAATCTCAGCTTAAAAGTAGTGCCCACATCCACAGCACTGTCAACTTCAATAGTACCCCCCAGGCTCTCTATTTGAGATTTAATCAAGTACAAACCAAAGCCCTTGCTGTCAGGACGGTCATGAAAACGCTGATATAAGCCAAAAACTTTCTCTTTCTGGCGTTCGGCATCAAACCCTATGCCATTATCAGCAAAAGTAAGTACTATGCCCTTATCGGTCTTTTGGCTTGCAACCTTAATTTTTAACTTACGATTACCGGCCCTATACTTAATAGCATTGGTCATGAGATTCATCAGAATACTTTCCAGATAAGTCTCATTAAAAATTACACTTGGTGCATGCTCAAAGGTGGTTTCAATATCGGGTTTAGCTTCCTGAATCAGATAATTGAGTTGATTTTGTACCTGTAAAAATATCTGACTAAAACCAATTTCTTTTTGTTCTATAGAACTGTTGTCTCTGACTATTAGAATTTTTATGAGGTCGTTTAGGGTATCATCCAGTTGGATCGTCGATGTTCTGAAACCTTCAAGAATGGCTTTCAGAATTGGGTCTTCAACAGGTATATCTTCAAGCAATTGAGTAAACCCTAACAGATTTGATAAGGGGGCTCTCAAATTATGAGATGTAATGAATGAGAAATTTCTTAAATCATTGTTACTCTGATTGAGAGTAATTATCAGTTGTTCACGCTCAATCTCCTGATTTTTTCGCTCGGTAATATCCCTGAAGTTCACCACTATTGCACCCACAGCCCCATCATTAAGCAAATTTAGGCAACTGGCTTCAAGCCATTTGTACTGCCCATCTTTACAAAGACTACGATACTCAAAGTACCTGGTTTTTTCAGGGTCATTAACAACATCTACAAAGGCTTGCGAAACAAGCTCTATATCATCGGGGTGAATCAGGTCATATCTGGCCTTGCCAATCAATTCACTGTCATCATAGCCCAGAATTTTTTTTCCGGTTAGGCTTACCTCATGCATTACCCCATCAATACCCATCAAACTCAAGCCTTCATTACTGTTTTGTAAAAGGCTTCTGAAACGTCTTTCATTATTGCTGATTTGCTCCGCAGCTTTCTTCTTTTCAGAAATATCACGGGCAATTTTCGATACTCCTGTAATATTTCCTTTGCTATCTTTAATAGGTGAGGCCGTTAATGATATTTCCAGCAATCTTCCCCACTTGTTCAGACGTTGGGTTTCATAATGTTTGACAGGTTTGCTTTCTTGTATCTTGCTAAGAATTTCGTCCTCCTCGTAATGACGATTAGCTGGAACAATCTGATAAATGCTTTTACCAATTATCTCTTTATCTTCATAACCAAACATCTTTTCTGCACCCTTATTCCAGCTTAATATAGTTTTATCAGCGTTAATACTCATAATAGCGTCATCTGAACTATTAAAATCCTGCTGTTCTTCAAATACTCTACGCTCGGTTACATCTTTAAAACTGGCTATAATGGCGTGGATTTCAGGTTTGTGCAACATATTGGTTAGTGTCCCTTCAAGCCAGAGGTAATTGCCCTCTTTATTACGCACTCTTGAAGTAGCAAAAACCTGAACTTCTGGATTAGTGAAAGCCCGATTTAAATACGTCATTACATTTTCTAAATCTTCCGGGTGGATACTATCCAGAATATTAGGTATTTCAGTTTCAGAATTTGTGTAGCCAAAGATCTTCTGAATAGCCGGACTGAGAAACTCAATTTTACCATCAGCATCAAAAATGAGCAGCAAGTCATGACTGTTTGCAAGAATAGACCTGAACTTTATCTCCCTTTTAGCTATTTCCTCCTCAGCTACTTTTCTTGCTGTAATATCCCGTCCGGTGGTACATATACCTTTTATCTGCCTATTTTCAATTACTGGCCTGATAGTATAATTAATCCATAAAGTGCTATCGCCTTGTATATAGGGCCGATCATATTGAATAATCTCACCTTTCAACACTTTATCGAAAAATGATTGCACAATTACTTTTCTATCATCAGTAATAAGCTCTAAAATATGCCGCCCTTCAATCATTTCATTGTCGGTGTTGAGAAAGCCAAATAATCGGGCGTTGTTATTAAAGGCCTTTATGAACCCATTAGTATCTAACAATACAAAGGCTTCGGAAGTATTTTCAAAAATAGCTTTCAGATTAGATTCAGATTGTCGGATTTGCTCAGTAATCTTATTGCGCTCCGTAACATTTATATAGTTCGAAACGATGGCTTGCACACTATCATCAGATAAAAGGTTAGTGATGTGTCCTTCTACCCATATATATTCTCCGTTCTTGCATTTTATGCGGTTCAGCCTTGGTACAGAAAGCTCAGGATGCTTTAATAAACGTTCAAAAATTGCTCCTGTTTCTTTGGCTTGCTCTTCATGCATAAATAACAGATTCTGTTTACCTATCACTTCGTTGTTGTTATAGCCTGTTAGTCTTTCAAATGCAGGACTCACGTAAGAGATAATTCCATCTGGGTTGCTCATAATAATAATATCCTCCCCTTTTTCAACCAGCGTTCTGAAACGTTTTTCACTTTTAATCAGTTTATCTTCGGCTACTTTTCGTTCACTGATGTCTCTGTAATTCGAAACGATAGCACCTACATTCGCATCGTGTAGAAGATTGGTAATAAAACCTTCAAACCAAAGATAATGGCCATCCTTATGCTTTAACTGCAACAAGCGTGGAATGGGAACCCCCGGCTTTTCAATAGCTTCTAAAGAGCTTCTTATGGCTTCTTCCTGAAAATCCGGATGTAAACTTTCCCTTAATAAGTTAAGGTTGTTTTTTGCATCCTCAAGTGTGAAGCCAGTTATTTTTTCAAATGCAGGACTCACATATTGCACAATCCCCTTTTCATTGCCCAGAATAATTACATCACTCGCGTTCTCAACCAGTGCCTTGAAACGATTTTCACTTTTAACAAGCTGTGCTTCGGCTAATTTACGCTCGGTAACGTCCCGATAATTAGAAACTACTGCCCCTACGTTTTCATCGTTAAGCATATTAGTTACAGTTCCCTCAAGGTATACTGAGTATCCCTCTTTATGCTGAAATCGTAAAACACAGGTGATAGGAACGCCTGGTTTTTTAAGTGCCCCGAAAAAAATCTTTCTGGCTTGATCAGCATAATCGGGGTGCAAGCCTAGAGAAAATGATTTAGGGTTTTGCTGAAGTTCTGAATAGGTAATTCCAGTGATTCTTTCAAATGCCGGGCTTACATATTGGAGAATTCCACTTTCTTCATTTAAAATAAGAATATCAGACGAGTTTTCCACTAAAGCCCTGAAACGTTTTTCACTTTTTTCCAGTTGTTTCTTGGCATTTTTCCTTATGCTTATATCTCTTACAAATGTGCCGACCAATATTTTATTATTAACCTGCTGATAAGCAACCGACGAAATCTCAATCGGGAAATGCTCACCATTCTTTCTGATACCGGTGGCTTCACCTTTCATTTTTCCAGTTTTCCCTCTTTCCCGTAAGTAGTTCAGGTACTTCTCGTCAGAATGGTCAACAATGGCTCTTATGTTTAGCTTTTTAAACTCTTCTTTGCTATATCCAAACATGTCGACCCCAGCATGGTTGACATCAAGCAAATCTCCATCTGGGGTCCTGAAAATGAAAGCATCTAATGAATTTTCTACAATTGTCCTGTATTTATTCTCATTTTGCCGGAGTTCTGCCTCTGCCTTTCGTATAAAAGATATATCAAAAGCCGAGACAAAAACCCCTAAAATATGCTTCTTTTTATTGTAGATAGGTTTGTACTTATTTCTACAGGTAAATATTGTATTATCGGACATTGGTAAATCTACCTCAATTTCGAATATTTCACCTTCCATCGCCCGCATATAAAAACTTCTGGCAATTTCTTTTCTGCCTTTGGGTGCATAGTCCAAAATACTGTCACCTTTTTTCACTATCCTCCCGAAGTATTTCTTGTATTGTTCTTTAAAATTAAGACTAAAATTAACTATGATTAAGTTGGAATCTACAATTAAAAAACTCTCCTCTATGTAGCGGGTCATCAAATCTTCATAGTCAGGATTTTTTAATGAGGTAGAGGAAAGATTCTGTTGAAAAGTGTAAGCTTTCATACGAGCAAAATAATAGTTTTATTATCAACCTTGCTAAAGACTTTGAAGGTGATAGGAGTATTTAGAAGGTAGTTTCTAAAGAAAAAATAATAGTAAAATGTTTACTCGCCTAAAGGCAGAGCTTTCAGTGCATGAATAGTCAGAGGTTTTGATAAAAAATCAATAACCATCGGATAATTCAGCGCCTTGGCTTTTTCTGATGGCGTAGTAGAAGATGAGAGAATTATAATCCTGGTTTTATTAAACTTTGGATAGTAGTTTGTTGTAAATTCATCCAGAAATTCCCACCCATTCATGACGGGCATATTCAAATCCAGAAAAATCAGTTCAGGGTAATCTTCTATGGGCGTAGCAGATAATTCACTGTAATAATCAATTGCCTCTTTGCCATTCATTTTAGCAAATATCTCTTCAGCAAAAGACGCCTTTGTTACCACAAGTTTAATAAAGGTTAAAGTAATTTTGTCGTCGTCAACACAAAGTAATCTTTTTATCATCATGTATAGGTTAAGTAATGTTCAAGCAATAATCCAAGGTATTGCTTAGGGAATGCCTAGTTTTAGTAAAAAAGAGGTGGAGCCTTTATAGAATTGCGTATGGCTAATTGCAGTATTTAAGAAAAACAAGCAAATTTTATGCCATTTACTAAGAACAATAAGTAATAATATTTATATAATTATTCTCACTTAAACCAGTTTTCAATAATGATACTATATTGCACCAAACTAATATTAATTTACTCAAAGGAGGAGAGCTGCAGTCCTCTGGCAAGCAAAAAAACATCGTGATATACTTCCCGAGGTAAAGGGAAATTTGAATTGGCACGGTTTGTAGAGTAGTCAGAAACTAAAAATCGCTATATAGTTATGCTCCCTTCCTTCCATGTCAAGCAGTAATGCGTAGCACTAATTTAAACCCTCAAATTCCTCAGGAAAATAGTCCATGATTACTCCTTTCTATAAACTCTGATAAGGTTTAAATTATACAAGCTCCTTGTTTTTAAAACTAAACTCTTTTGCTTCTTTATCAACACATCAATCAAGCATTCATAGTAAAACCTGGACAATATTTGTTCATGCCAACGTGTGTAAAAACTTTATCCTAATATATACCACGTTATATGTACTGACTGAAATTCAATTACAAACAGAATCCCATTACTAATAGCCTTGCTTCATCCATCAGAATGAATCTGCATTTGACATTAGTAAGCAAAAGGATTTTGTAATGCACCGTAAAGACCCGGATACTACCCTCCTTTCACGACAGCAAGCAGCACAATATCTCTGCATCTCTCCTAATACTCTCGCTGTATGGGCTTCTACCGGACGTTACAAACTCAAATTTATTAAAGTTGGACGAGCCGTCCGTTATCGCCTCTCTGACCTCAATACTTTTCTGGAACAGAGACTGTCCTACTAAAACCGTCTTCCAAAACTTCCTTGATTACTTTTATGGAGATCGCAATGAACACTCATTTAGCGAATAGTCTGTCTATGACTGAAATTCTGGCCAAAATTAAACAAACGCCAAACCCTACACAAGACCAGACTCTGATTGCACAAGTTTGTACTTACTTGAAAGAACACAAACAGGATTCTACTCCATTTGATGCAAAACGCTGGATTCAAATGATGAGTAATAATCAAGAAATACCACTACTAGCGAACAATGAATTCAGTCTTGTTAAAAAATATGATGTCATCAAACACCCTAGCTTACTCTTTTATCTGAAAAACCAGAATATTCCACTCAATACAGCCAAACAATATCTTTCAGAGTTGAAAGTTTATCATTCCACGCTAAAGAAACATTTCTTTGTTTTAGGCTTTGCACATGAAAAAGAGGGGTATGTGATAAGTAACCCGATTTTGAATGACTGGATTGGTGAACATTCTATTTCATTTGTTAGAGGACAAAACCAAAACATTGACACAATTCATATCTTTCAAAATGTCTGGGACTATCTTTCTCTCCTTACACATTTAAAAGGCAAAGATTTCCAGACAGACTCCCTCATTTTGAACGCTGAAGAGTGCCTGCCACAAGTGAAAGCATACTTGTACCAATATGGTTATCGAAAAGCTTACACTTGGTTAAATAATGACAAGGCTGGAATAAAGGGTACTCGACAATTGGGAGCGGTGTTCCGGCAAGAACAAAATATCATTCATATTGCCATGAATGCTTTCTATCAACCATTCGTCAACCTGAGTGATTGGTATACACACCAAGTCAGCACAGAACAATAAGGAACTGTTATGAATTTTGCACAGATAAAATCATTATATAGAGTTTCGGAAATTGGTATTCACTATAAATACAAAGTTCCTTACAAAGATAGAATTGCAATTGACTCTCCATCTAAAGCTTATGAAGTTCTACGATTCACTTGGGACCAGAACAAAATCGAATTGATGGAGCAATTCAAAATTTTGTTAACAGATAATAAGAGTAACTGCTTAGGAATTGTAGATATAGCTTCTGGTAGCATGAATGCCTGTATCGTTGATACACGATTGTTATTCTCTGCCGCACTAAAGGCAAAGGCCAGCGGAATTATATTAACTCATAATCATCCCTCTGGTAATTTAATTCCTAGTGAAAAAGATAAAGAATTGACTGAAAAGATTCATCAGGGAGGGAAGATATTAGATATTGCTATCCTTGATCATTTGATTGTTTCTCCTCAAAGTTATTATTCTTTTATTGAAAACGGAATAATGCCTGATCAAAAACAATCTAATGAAAAGGCAAAGGGGATAAACCTATCCCCGATGAACCCAAAACAACTTTTGCTGTGACTAAAAAAGTAATCAAATTTCGGCATTTCTTCTCTGAAAAGCAAGGTTGAGCTCATGAAGTCCATCTATTGAATACGTTTCATTCTTAATCATAGCACCTCTCTCTTTTAAATTGGTATCTGTCTATCAGCTTGGCTTCAATGGCTTTGATGACGCTAATCCCTTTTTACTGCGTAAAACCTGCGGCTCTCAAACACAAATAGACGCGAGCATCGATTTGTGTTTGTTCGGGGAGCTATCACCTCCATCCAAGCCTTTTCTGCTTCCATCATCCACCATTGAATAAAGAGATTAACTCATGACTTCTAATGACACATACACCCGCATCACCAATAAAATTATTGCTGATCTTGAAAAAGGCGAACTAACCTGGCGAAAACCATGGAATAGTGAGCATCTGGCACAGAATGTTCAACGCCCTTTGCGTTGGAATAATATTCCTTATACAGGCATCAACACGGTTGTTCTATGGGCAACAGCAGCCGAAAAAGGATATGCTTTGCCTCACTGGATGACTTTTAATCAGGCTATAAATCTAAAGGCATCTATCCGTAAAGGTGAAAAAGGTTCACAGGTCATTTATGCAGAACAAATGCTTAAAGAGGAAGAAGATAAAGATGGTGAAAAACAGATTATTCAGATTCCCTTTTTGAAATCCTACACAGTTTTTAATGCTAGTCAGATTGATGGTTTACCTCAGCATTTCTATGAATTGGCTGAACAAGTACCAAACAATTCACCACAGCGCATAGAGGAACTGGACAAATTCTTCACTCAAACCAAAGCAGATATTCGGACAGGTTCTAAAGCTGCTTACTATTCAATGGATGATTATGTGGACATGCCACCGATTGAAAGTTTTGAAGCAGCCAAAGATTATTATTCAGTCTTAGCACATGAAATCACCCATTGGACAAAACACCCCACACGCCTTAACCGTGATTTTGGCCGCAAACATTGGGGAGATGAAGGCTATGCCAAAGAAGAATTAGTAGCTGAAATTGGTGCTTGTTTTCTGGCCGCTGATTTAGGCTTTGAACCCATGCCGGAAGAAAAACATGCCGCGTACATTCAATCATGGTTGAAAGCATTACAAGATGATAAAAAGCTAATTTTCTCTGCTGCGGCTTATGCTCAGAAAGCCACTGAATTTCTTCATAGCTTTCAACATAATATCCAAACCTGACAATAAGAATTTTGATAAAACATAAAAGAGAATGTGTGCATTCTCTTTTATGTTTAGCCACTTTTAAATACTCTATTAGAATTATAATTCTAATTTAATTATATCCCTCTTTTTGCATCTTCATCAGAGAACAGATATTCAAGACCACCACAATTTTTGTTGTGTTTACCATCTTTATATCCAATGTATGCTTTGGGATTAAAGAAACTTCGTACTTCAGGATTACAAGTGGCAGTATCTACTCCCCATGCTTCACACTTCTTAGTTTCTATTACTCTTTTTCCATTAGCCATTTTTACGATAATAGAATCAGCTGTTTGTGGAAAGAACTTTTGCGGATTTTCATCTGTCCAGAAATCAAAATCTATAGATTCTTTACGTTTGAGCTTTACTGTTTCACCTGTTTTGGTGCTGCGATAATACCACCCAAATTCAATTTCATTGCTAGAATTGTTTGTAAATGTCAAAGAATACCGACAGGTTTTAGGCCCTACACAAGATTCAGAAATAGCAGTGCAGATTATCAGGAGAATTAAAAATTTCGTTTTCATGCGCTTTTATTTACCATTGACTAAAAAGTATATTTACTGCCGCAGTTTGAGGATTACTACTATGACTTGTTAAATAGTCTCTTACAGTACCCCAAGTATCATTATATCTGATTGCTTGTTGGAATTCGACAATAGAATAACCCGATACATTATCATTTGCATACATTGCTCCAAACGAAGTTTCTTGATTAAAATTGTCAATTAAATCAATAACGATAGGTGTATAATCTATTGGTGACAGGCTTTGAGAAATATAATATGGTGCATCAAATCTCCGCTGAAAATTGTCAGTAAAATTTGTTGGATCTGAATAAGCTAACGGCGACGAAGGACTAGATCCGACAAATACCGCATCTCCACACTTCCCGTATTCTATTGAAGTAAAATGCCATTTTACTCCCTCACCCCAAGATTCTGCCACAGCAGAACTGCCAAAATTATAGCCTGTTGTATTAATGAGGTAGTGGACATTATGACCTAGTTCATGAATAACCGTGCCAAATGTTTCTAAACAACTTCTATATCGATAGCCAAGATTATTATTATTAGCATCGTCAATTTTTGTCCATATTTTTATTTTAAAGCCTCCTGGGTTAAATTGATTTGATAAACCTGGTCTATAGTTTTGCTCATTTTCATCTCTTACCGAAAGCCTTGTATAACCTGGGGTAGTTAAAGTGAAGTTATTATAATAATATTCATAAGCAGCCCTGTGAGTTACCGCATATAGCCTTGATTTACCACTTATTATAACCAAACTCCATGGAGTTGATTGTTCTGGACCATTAAATACAGCTATATCAAGATCTGAATTTAATATATCAAAATCTGCTCTAGACCATAAAATTTCATGATTAGCAGGATTATTATAGCTAACACCAATATTATAATAACCCCAATTGTCAGTCAGAGTACTTTCAGTAGAAAACCATCTTCTAGTCCTAACCTTGCACCCCTTTATCGGAACATTCATGTTTTTTACATCATCAAACATTTGAATCTGCCCATTAGGTATCCATGATGCTACTTTGGTGTTTTTCAGTTTTTTCTCGGGTAAATTATCACTTAACCTAAGGGCTTCATTATCTAATACATCTATAAGATTACTGTATTTATTTTTTAACTCATCGTCCTTATCCGGTAGATATAATTCCGATAAAATTTCATGTTGAATTTTTGGAAAATCGTATTCGACTTTCACCGCCGCATATTTCCATGAAAAAGACCCATCTTTAATGCTTGAATCGCGATAGGAGTTCCCCCGTTTAACTATTTCGTAGTCAAGAGGATAATTATATAACTCAAGATTTTTATCTCTATTTAATAAAGCGTATTCCTCCTCATTTTTTGGCAAAAAACGTACATACAAATAGTTTGGTTTAATATTTAATTGAAGTTTATCTGGGCGGTTAGCATTAATATTTTCCAATGCTTTTTTCATGTTTTCAATAGTGTACGGATTTTTGAGTTTCCTGCCTAAAACCATGAACTGATCATTGATTTGACTAGCCTCTTCTCTTAGTCCAGAAAATTGGGCAGATGATTCGGGTTTTGTAGGATTTAATGCTATTTTTTCGTTTTCGATAAATTGTTTGTCACATGCAAATGCAAAAAAAAGAATAACAATAGATGTTATAAGTCTAAAATTTTTCATAGAAGTAATTATTAATTGTATTAAATGGTCAGAAGAACTTTGGCAAAATTTTTACTCAAAAAAAGCATATACAACTAAAGGTCAAGCATAATTTACTCGAAAAAATGCTCAACATTTTCACAGCGGGATGTTTCATAATCTTCACAAAGATTGTTTTAGAATTTACTAAATAATATTAAAAAAGTACATGCTGATTCAATTAATAAAATTGAATCAGTTTTAAAAGAAGCAGTAATGCTAAACGTAGTCAAATTATATTAGGCCAATCTTGACCCAATTAGAAAGGATATGTTTTCTGTAACAATAATTTTTTTAGCACTGCAAAAGATCCTTTTAAAATTCACCTAATAAAGATATGTTTAATAAAAATATAGCTACAATATACGTACAAGATTTATTTATTTTACGGGAACATTGTTATTTAACGGCTACATTTTATGTGTTTCTAAAAAATCCCCCTTTTGTTTATCGGTGATTGAATAATGTCAGCCTGGCTCAAACGCTGTGCTTACGCTTATCCCTCTTTTTTATAAATAAAAAAGCTCGCAAGCGACTCCTGACAAAAAATAGACGCAAGCATCGATTTTTTGTCACTCGGGGAGCTACCACCGCTTTCTGAGCCTTTTTTGCTGCCATCATCAACAACAAACAAAGGAGATTTGCTGATGACAAATACAAACGAAACCACTTCCAAACAACGTCCAACTCATACCGTGTACATCACCAGCACCAAAGCTGATTCTAATGAAACTAGCTGGCTTCAAGTAGGAGCTGCCTGGACTCACAAAGATAATCAGGGTTTTAACCTCTCCATTGATCATGTCAGTCCCAATGGACAGTATGTTCTCCGCAAGAGAAAAACTAAAGCTGAATAAATTTAAGGCTGGACAGTTTCTTCTGTCCAGCCTCTTTCTATTTAGTATTTTATCTTAGCAATCCTTTTTCCTTTAGCCATTGTCTTTATTCTCTATGAGTATGTTGGTAACAAGGCTTTCTTCACCAGTAGCATATCGCTCGTCCGTTGCAGTAATAATCCGAGGCAGGTGTTCAAATAAAGCCATGAACAAAGGTTCTAATAGAAACCCTTGAATCTTTATCACATCACTCGAAAAGCAAAGGGTAATCACATTCTTATCTTCGCCCGGATCAAATGCTACTGAAACAAGATAGGAATAGTTATAAAATGCTCTTTTCCCATCCGGCCAGACCAGACAAAGGTTTCGAGTCGAGCCTGACTGCTGATAATAGTCCTGATTTTCAGTAGTCTCATTTTGCTCAGTTTGTGTCGGGTCATTTTCCCGCATCTGATCAAACCGGAGTTTATATCCTTGGCTCATAATCTCTGTCTGGTTTAGATCGTGGATACTTGTTCTCTTTCACTTTGTTGCGTTGATTGGGCGAAAGCACATCTTTGCTACTTTTCTCCCGGATATGTTGCTCTATGATAACAGCATCGAGTGTTTTCCGACGCACTAACTCGATGGCTGATTGTCTGTCTCCCAATTGTGAAGCGTAGTCCATCAATTGCGCTTTATCATCTGTATAGATTCTTACACGTTCCCGACCACGAGAGACGGACACATAAAACTGCTTGGCATCTGTGGCCGGAAAAGTCGCTGCCGGTTGGGCAATAAATACTTCATCTACTGTCTTCCCCTGTGAAGCATGTGAGGTGATGCAATAGGCATGCGTCAGGTGGCCAAAATCCTTATCCAACTCGTATTCTGCTTTGCTTACAATATTCCGCAGTTTGATTTTACCGTCTTTGCTGACTTTCAGCACCTGCATCATTTGTCCATTATTCAGCCGGTTCTTTTGCTCATCAAAACCATTGCGGGTAATGCGTATCACATCATTCTTGGCCAGAGAAATCATGCTTTTCTCATACAATTCATAATCTTTGCTGCAATCTTTTGGCAACTCAACAATTTGTTTGTCTTCATTCTGAATCAATGTTCCTCGGGCTGTACTCTGAGTGATTGTCCAGACACTCCCTCTGGCAATATTTTTCAGGTTTTGGTTGAACTGAATCACCTGTCCCTCTTTGAAATTCCTCCAGTCGCTTTTCTGTGCCTCTGTCAGATTCATGTTCTGCAATCGAGAAACGGCTAATTCTCTTTTTCCCAGCAAACCCGATGCTCTCAGTTTTTTACGGATGGTATCAGTTACCTCATCACTCTGTTGATGCGTTGGAGAAATCACCAAGGCTGTCTTTTTATTTTTGATGGTCTCCAGATAATCACTTACCAATGTTTCATAGGGTTTCATCGGATCAATACTTTGGATTGCTCCCAATTCATCAAGCTTTTCAAAAGCACCCGGCACATTGCCTATAGATAAATCCTCTACTGCCTTTTTGTAATTTTCATTCCGTTCCCGATAAACCTTACTAATTTCGGCTGTCTTGATCCCTCCTACTGTATTGAGAATCCGCAAAGCATCTCCTCTGACCACACTGGCATGCTGGCGGGTATCACCTACCAGAATCAATCGGGCATTCTGGTTGTTGGTCAGTTCCAATAGTGCACTCATATCCTTTGTGCCTAGCATCCCTGCTTCTTCCACAATCAGTACTTGCCCTAATAGCTTCTCCTGCATCTTTTTATCAGCCAGCAATTTGGCCACTGTTTCTGCCCCTCGAAAGCCCTCCTGTCTGAGCATCCCTCTCGATGCTTCTGCTGAGGGAGCCACCATGGTTACAGTCTTGCCTGTCTGTTCAATTAAGGGAACCAATTCCTGTAAAGTGGAAGTTTTCCCTGTTCCGGCTTTGCCCGTCACAATAGAGACCCGATGGGTTGTATTTAGAATATGCACAATGGCATCTTTCTGTTGACCTGTAGCTTTGATCTCAGGCAGCTTTTGATAGAGCGGCCACAACTTGCCTTGCCCCTGTTGGGCAAGTCTGACCATTCTTTGTTCTTCTGAAAGTACCTGTCGGGTAGTGGTCATAACTTTGCCTTTTTCCTTGACATGAATCAGGCTGTCTTCCTGTTTGAAATGCTCGGTAATTGCTTCGACTGAAACAGCTGCGTGTCCAATCCCATACCGATAGGCAGTAGCCAGTAATCTTCTGTCCTGATAAACAGAAGCTCTTTCAAAACAATGTTGCAGGGCATAGTCCACACATATTGACGGACTCAGCAATTTCTCTTCTTTCTTTGGTGCATAACGGACAATCGGATTTTCTGTTCCGCCCTCCTTTACAGCCTGTTCATGAATCTGTCTGCGCCATTCTTCTTTCAACTCTTCCATTGAATGGCCTTTTTGTTTTTTGCTTCTGGTTCTGGCGCCCAGACCATCCAACTCCCTTGCATCGGTAATGCCTTTTTCTCTGGCTACACGACCAATTTCATCGGTTCTCTTGGAGAAAAGGTCAATCACTCTTTGCGGGACACCGACAACCTCAAAAGAGGTCTTGGTTGGCCTAATCTGATAACCCTCTTTAATCAGATTATCTGCCAATCGTTTCTGGAAACGGACCTGATAATAGGGCATTTCTCTTTTGATGTCTCTGAACTGACAAGCCTTAAGCCGCTTTTCCTCTTCATCCCAGGTAATATTGAAAACAAAGCAATGCGCATGCAGATGCGGGTCGGGCATGGACTCATCCACAGGTCGGGCTGTCTGATGGGTAAAATCGACCCATAGCAGCTCACCCGTAGCTCTCTCTTCGTCTCGCCCTTTGGTACGCACCCTTGTCTTACTGTCCTGCTCAATGTCCTGCATGGTCTCTGTGACACTCTTTTCAAAAGCCACCAGAATATGTTCGTCTTTTGAGAGCACATGCAGGATAGAAACAGATTTCGGACAATGAAAATTAATATCGTAGCCGACCGTCCTGTCGTCTTTGGTACGAGGGCTTAAAGGCTTTCCGGTCTGTGGATGAATGTTATCACATAGGTCATTGAACAGGTCTTTTGTGACCTGCCCCTTTATGCCTATACGCTTTGCCAAAAGCCCTTGTATCTTGCCTTGTAATTCCTGATCATCTACATAATAATCAGACTTGGAAAGGGCATCTCTGAAATAGGCTTTGGCATGGGCGGCAGAACTGCTTTGTATCATCCGTATCATAGACCATCGGATTTATACATGTACTGATGAACTGTTTAGATAATTCGGCTACCTGTTAAGCTTCGTATAAAATGAAGCTCTGAACAGGTATGCGAGGGCTGTGCCAGGGAATCGGTCTTAGTAGTTGATTGTTTTGTATCAGACATCTTCCCTAAGCACAGCTTAGGAGCTAATTGACCTCCACCATTTCCTCTTCTTCAAAGGTCTCAGCCAGTTTTCTACGGGTGTCCGGGTCAGCAGGTTTGCGACCATAATACCTTACCCCTCGGGTATCTTTAGGGTCTTTATCCAGAATAAAGGCTGTGGCTTTTTCCTCTGAAAATATCATTTCATCAATCGTATCCATAATAAACTGGTCGCCCTGATAGTAAGCCAATCTATAATTCAGCCAGTACCCAAAGCTGCTAAGCACAATCAGATAACCTACCGTTTGTTGGAGAAAAATCAGCCCTAGCCCAATCAAGAAAAAGAACAAAGGCTCCAGGACTGTCTCTATCATACGTAAATCAGTCTTCCTGTTTTTCCACTCAACAGTCCAGAACCGAGGATGAATCTCGCCGGGGTCAAGACTACTTCGACCCATCTCAAAAACCGAGGGCAAGCGTTTAATCTCTTTCTGTCTTTGCAGGCACATATAAAAGAAAGCACCCAGAAAGAGATACCAACTCAATTCGTGCAAAAAGAAATCTCCCCAATCAAATCTTCTCCCGCCATGCTGAAATTGCTGTTGCTCTATGAGCGTGTTCAGATCAGTCATGGAATTAAATTGTCCCATACTACTGACTGTTGATTCCCCCAAAAGTGAAATTGCTTTCAGGTAAGGCAACAAACCAATAGGAACATAGGCTAAGACTAATACTAACATAATAGCGATGCTCATAGAGAAGTAGCGTTCTCCCAGGTTCTTTCGAATAAAGACTTCCAACAAAGTTCTGGGAAAAGCCCGGGCACGTAGGATCACTCCGACAACAGCATCTTCCAACGCTGCGGTGCTTTTATACACCGAGCGGAAATACAGGTTCTTTTTCATGATAAAAAGAGGTGTTTAAGGTTGATAATTCTGTTTAAATGTCATCTTTACAAAGTTCTGTCCTTTATACACACTGTCGCCCTGCCGATGCAGATAACCCTCCACACGACCCTCATTTGCGTTCCCTCCTGTTTTCAATCGCACAAAATCTTCCGGTCGAACCATTCTTTCCAGTTTCAGGGATTTTCCACGGGTATGAGAAAATTCTTTAGCAACGGTATGACTACTTGTCTCATCTTCAAAATAGGCATCGCCAATCAGTTCTGAGGCATATTTATTGGTTTCTATGTCTGCATTGGCATGAAAGATTTTTGTCCCTAAAGTACCTAGAAAACTCTTGACCCGGTATTCGGCTTTTTGTCCACCCATGCAGGCATAGTAATTGGGTAAATTCTGAGAAATATACACAGTTGAGATGCGGCTGCTTCTGGCAGTTGCCTGATAGTCTGCATCATGTTCATGTAAAAAGTTCTGTGCTTCATCTGCCCATAAGAACAAAGGGCGAGGATTATCTGCAACAGCACGTTTTTCCATGGCACGTTGCCAGATGTATTTGAACAATATCTGACAGTCTCTGCCAACCTTTTGGTAAACCTTGACAGGAAGATTGATCAGAATGATTTTGCCGGATAAACTGTCTTGTGGCGTAAAGTTTGAATCATAGCGGCAAAACATAGAATAAATGGGTTCTCTCAAGAGCCGAAATAAAAAACCCGAAAAGGTGAAATCAATGATAGAACGGGTCTTTTCACTGAGGGTAATAAAATTCTCTTGGAAGAACTGTAGAACAAAATTATATAAGCGTGCCTGTGGAACAGCGTTTTCAAGTTCATAAACTAATGTTCCTTTTTCATCCATCAATGCATGTTGCTCTGCTGATAAAGAAACGTACCATTGTTCTACTAGCTGATCGACATTTGCTCTGGCTTTTTGAAATGCCTGATGGTAGGGTTTACTTTCTGCACCCTCCAGATTCTCATCAGCTTTGGGAATGGTTTGTACAATGTCGTAAAGTGTTTGGATGGATAGTTCACCATAGGCCAGCATGCATAAATCTATCACATTAAAAATCAGCATATCTAAAGCAGTTTCCCAGAAAGGGTCATCACTTTTGCCGCCTTTTTCCTCTCCGGCTCTGATTACTGTTTTCAGGACTTGAACGATATTTTCAGTAATGGATTGGGTAGATTGTCTTGCTTCGTATTGTAGAAAATTGAAATGGTACTCTCCACCAGGCTCAAGCACTAGCAGGTCTTTTTCCCGACCTGCCAGTTTGCAGTAAGATTGCCATTCTTCTTTTTCATCAGGCTTTACAGTCAGGACTAATCCGCCAAAGCCTGCTTTCAGGTATTTTAATGCTAAGGTTCGACCGGAACCACTTGACTTTCCGGAGCCTATGCCTCCGAAAATCTGTACGCCCTCCACAGCATGGCGAATAGTCCAGTTTCCGCTATTTGTCTGAGAAGAAAATTCAATAAGGGCTTTATCTAAGTCAAAGTCAGTCATACAAAGCTTAGGTTTAGTCAGGCAAAGATTGTCAATCAAATATACAAATCTTTTGTAGCATTTTTATTTAAAGGACTGAAAATTTATTTTTCGGCAAATAGACCTGACTCAATCAAGAAACTCAAGCCTAATAAGGGTGCTTCATTCGCAGCAGTTTCACCTGCTTCGAGTAAAATTTCTCTGTATCTGATACTTGTGATTGCCCGATAGTCATATGGAGTTAAACATTTATCAGAAAATTGAATCTCTTTTTTAGCCATTTCATACGCTAACCAGAGTTCGGCAGCTAGAGAATAGGCAGCATCAGGTTGATAGCCTAGGCATTGAGCAATCCTTGTACGTGCTGCATGCATATAGGGCAGATAGTACTCACTATAGTGCTTATAGGTATTGGGCAGGTCAAATAATTTACTTTCATATTTAAAATCCCATTCCCGCATAAGTTTGAGTAGTTTATCTGTCCTATCATGTAATTGCTCAAGAGAAATTTTCCCAAACAGATAATCATGATAGTGTATTCTTAACGTCGGTTCATAGAGAATTGTCGTAGATAGTCTGGGGATATATCCCAAGCGTTTTTCAATAAGCCATAAAGTTTGATTAGCAAGTTCAGGATAAACCTTTGCCTGAAGAGATAGACTCTCCCAAGTCAGTGGTTCTTCATAACCATACCCAAAGTCAGGGTCTAGTTGGCTCAAATAGCCGCTATGAAAATATTCTTTTTGCTCAGCACTCATAATTTGCTCCGAAAAACAATATTTATTATATTGGCATAATCATTAAAAGTCAAGTTATTTATGGACAAAGAAGACAAAGACAAAAAAGAACCCTTGTTTCCTCCACCATTTGAATCTTTTGAAGAGGAACTCGCACCAGAGATTAAAAAACTCCAGGAATCAACTAAAATGTACGAGTACAACAAACTTGAGTTGGAAAAATCACAGGCAGAATTAAAAAATGTGAGTTTTTTCCATGCAGATTTTTTAAATAAAGAAGCGACTGTAAACTACTACCATAAAAATATGAAAGTGGCAGAAAAGGAAATGAACGCTTCCAGAGAAAAAACTTATGGAAGAATGCAAAGGGTTTTTGATGAACATGAAGTTGACCCTGAGACAGCCAAACGTGTAATAGATGTATTGGATCAGAAAGTGTATCCGGAAAAGTATGAAAATAGAACGCCAAACGAAGATAAGGGAATTACTGAAGATAAAACGCAAATAGAGGTAAAAGGAGAACAGCTTAATTCCCCCAGTGAAAATCGTGAGAGTCAGGCTAATGAAGATAAGGCAGTTACGGATGATAAAAAAAATAGAGGCGTAAAGGGAGAATGGCTTGATCCCTTTACTGAAAATCAAGGAGATTTAACAAATAATGCTGAAAAAGACAAATTACCGGCAAAGAATGATTATTCCTTATCACTCATTCAGCAGAAAAGAGAACAACAGAAGATACAAGAAGCTAAAATTGCAGAAAAGGATAATCCTAATGAGAAATCTAATACAATAGAAAAAGACTCTTTTTCAGTACCAGGCTCTCAGAATTATCAGCTTAAATTCCACAAGCCTGTTTATAGAAATTTTGATAAAGACAATTCTTCAAAAGATAATAAGGATAAGTCTCCGGATAAAGAATAGATTTATTTATCAATCTTTTTCTATATCCCTATTCTGGTCTTTTGATAATTGCTTACTCTTATCACGAGTCGAGTTATCTTTTAGCCAATTGGGTAATTTAGTTTTCAATTGTTCTTTTAGCAATTGTTCACGTCCTTGTTGTATACCAACAATTCTTGGGCTTACCGCTTCAATTTTTGAAAGTTTTTCGGCTAATTCTGGTTCATACTGAGCTATGATATAGCCATCATTAAATCCTTTTAGAAAGTCCGGGTCTATTTGCGTTGTTTCTTCCATAGCTAAAATGTTTCTCTTGCGTTTCTCTCAAGATATTGATTGATAGAGTCTGTATCATAAAGAATTATTCTAGGCTGAGGTTGAGAAAAGCGAATTTTACCCTCGTCACGAAGTTTTTGCAAAGTAGTTTTTGATTTGATGCTCAAGAGTTGCATTGCTTCTTCGTCAGAAATCCATTTGGCTTTCTCTTTAGTATGTTCTTTCTTTAATCTGGCAACAACTTGTTCGACCAAAGTATAAAACGCATCTTCCTCAAGACAGATAACTTGCATAGAATAATATTTTTCACGAACCTATGAATTTTTATTAATTTAAAAAAGAAAAATACCGAAGAAAAAATAACATAAGAACTTTATCTATATTTATATCATGTCAAAACACATACTTTATAAGTTATTAATTAAATCTGCATTTTTTACAGTAGGAATGCTATTGGTCTGGATAATCCTCAATCAACTTTTGTCTCCACATTTCTGGGATGGCATGACTACTAGTAAGTCTGCAATTACTGGTGAGTATTGTGAGTTCAATAATGTGAACAAGTTTTTTCACCAACCCATGAATACCTACTCAAATCTCTCCTATTTCTTTTTTGGAGTGCTAATTATACTGATTGGAAAGGAAGATTATAAAAATAAGAATAAAAAATCGCTGAACAGAATGGAACAATTCCCGTTGTTGTCGGTATTATTGGGAATATACTTTATCTATCTTTGTTTTGGCAGTGCGTTTTTTCATGCCTCTCTTACATTTACAGGGCAAAGAGTAGATATGAATGGAACTTACGGCGTTTCAATTACTTTATTAAGTATTGGCATTTACCATGTTTTTCACAAGATACACTTATCTGATACAGCTAAATACCTTTGGGTTGGAGCATTGGTCTTATTTATACTAGTATTTTTTAAAATTGCTTTATTGGTTTCAAGTTCGGTTTTATTACCTGCAATGATTTTACTATTAACACTCATAAACGTGGTCAATTATTTTCAATTCAGAACTGAGCGTTCTATTATCTTAGCAATCCTGAGTTTTTTATTGATTATTGTAGCTATTAAAATCCGCGCCTTAGATGTACAGAAAAAAGGATGCGACCCTCACTCCTTATATCAGGGACATGCTTTATGGCATTTTTTAACTGCCTTGAGTAGTTTTTACAGCTATGCTTTTTTTAGATTCGGTAAATCAATAAGAATCAATAAGTAATGAAAAAACTTATTCTAAGATTTTTTTAGAGAAAATCTTAAAAAATGAAGCAGTTAATTGATGCATGGAATTGCGGTCGAAAGAATAAAAGTAAATACAAAATTGTTGTACCTATGTTGTACCAAACAAAAAAGGCAGCTCCGTTTTTACACGTAACTGCCTGATTATCAGTGTAGCGGGGAGCAGGATCGAACTGCCGACCTTAGGGTTATGAATCCTACGCTCTAACCATCTGAGCTACCCCGCCAAAGTATGTAAAAATATAAAAAGTTTAAGCTATTATGCCCTCGTCCTTAATATTATGTTGCAAAAATAGGGAAAGTTTTCTTACATTGCAAAAAATAAAATTCACCAAACTGAATTTTAAGGAAAATTTATATAAATTCTTAAAATAATCATTCATTCATACTAAATATGATTGGGTATGTGTGATTAATAACACTTTCTGATATGGGAAAATTTAAGTTTACACGGGAGTACGAATTTAAGGCATCACCTAAAGTCTTATATCAATACATAAGCACTCCTCCAGGTTTGCAACAGTGGTTCGCATCGAAAGTTAAATATGTGAATGACGGGAATTTTGATTTTATCTGGGACAACGAGAGCCATCCGGCACGCCTCAGTTCTCAGAGAATGAACAAAGCAACTAAATTTGATTTTCTTAACGATGAGCAAAAAGGCAATTACGTGGAATTCAAATTAGAGCAAAGTGAATTAACCAATGCTACTTTCTTTAAAATAATTGATTATTCAGATAATCAGGATGAGAGCGAATTAGAAGATATGTGGGATGGCATGGTCGATAAGTTGCGTGAGATTGTAGGTGGGTAATTTGTTAAATATGCTTAATAGACTTGTACATACAAAATTCATTTAAGAATTTTGTGAGGGCAATCATTTATGTCTTTAATGAAGAAAATCGATTTTTTAGTTATAAAGTCTTTTATTGGACCTTTTATATTAACTACCTGCGTGGTAGTTTTTATTTTTTTAATGCGTTTCCTAATGCTTTACTTCAACGATTTTGTTGGTAAAGACTTAGGCTATGATGTTTTTGCCAAACTCTTCGTCTATTTTTCGCTTATTACTGTACCCATCTCTCTACCACTGGCTACATTGCTTGCATCGTTGATGTGCTTCGGAAATCTGGGAGAACATTCAGAACTAACAGCCATTAAGGCTTCCGGAATACCAATTTCGAGAGTTTTGCTTCCAACATTGATTTTTGCTTTTGGCGTAAGTATTTTTTCTTTCTGGTTTAACAATAAAGTTAGTCCGTGGGCTAACCTGAAAGGCTATAGCTTATTATATGATGTCAAAACAACAAAAGTCACACTTAACATAAAAGAGGGAATTTTTTATGGCGAATTACCCGGCTATAAAATAAAAGTACAGCAAAAATACCCCGACGGAAAAACACTGAAAGGTGTAACAATATACAACCACACAACAAACGAAGGAAACATAAATGTTACCATTGCCGACTCGGGCAAGATGTATACCATGCTCGATAACAGTTATCTGGTTTTTGAGCTCTTTAATGGTGTTAATTACATGGATTACAAAAACACGTCAGGTGGAAGTTATAACGATACGCAATTTGTAAAGAATTCATTCAAACAAAACCGACTAGTTTTTCCATTAGAGTCATTCGGAATGAAAAGAACCGATGAGTCACAGTTTAAATATCACGAATACATGAAAGATGTTCCTGCACTATCAAGGCAGGTAGATTCAATACACAGAGAGATTGCGCAAGCTAAAAAAGTGCAGATTGGCTCAATGGACCAGTTCTACACGCACCATTTGAAAAAAATCATTAAAGATACAGCTAGTAAAATTGTTATTTTACCTGGTAAATGGGTTGATGAACGCATGAAACCGCTACACGAGGAATCTAAAACGATGGAATCGTTCGAAACGGCATTTATGCAAGCTAAAAGCATTCAAGACCATTACAAAACCAATCTGGAGATTGAAAAAGGTAAAATTAAAGATGCCAATAAATCAGAAGTAGAGCTATGGCATAAGTTTACAATGGCATTTGCTTGCTTTGTTATGTTCCTGATAGGCTCGTCTTTGGGTTCAATCATCAAAAAAGGAGGTTTCGGCATGCCTGTTTTGCTTTCTATAACCTTCTTTATATTGATGTACGTTTTAATGCAATTGGGCGATAAATACGCAAAAGAGAGTATCTGGTATGTGCTTGTAGGAGTCTGGATGCCTGACGCTGTTTTACTTGGATTTGGAATTTACTTCTTATATAAAGCAACCAACGATGCTCGTTTGTTCGATAGCGATATATATGATGTTTATTTCGATAAACTCAAAACTTTCATTAAATCTAAATTTAAGAAAAAAGACCCATTACAAACAGCCTGAAAAACATCAGGCACTTGTTTTAGGTCTTTTTTCTTAAAGCAAGGAATTTATTTCCAACTGCGTACCTACGTTGATATGCTTTTCAATCAGCGCTACAATGCCGTTAAAATCGCTTTCATTTTCGGCGTAGTCAAGGTCGTTTACATCAATAATCAATAATTTGCCGTGTGTATAAAGGTTCACAAAGTCTTCATACAAAACATTTAATTTGATTAAATAATCAGGGTCTATATTTCTTTCAAAATCCCGATTACGCTTATTTATTTGTCTTTGTAGTTTTGGTAAATCAGCTCTCAGATAAATCATAAGGTCAGGATGGCTGATAGCCTGCGTGATTGTATTAAACATACTGCGGTATGTCTGGTAATCTACCTCATTGAATTTCCCAGACTCATACAAGTTTCGGGCAAATATATAGGCATCCTCATAAATTGAACGGTCTTGAATAATAGTTTTATCTTCAGTCAAACTTTTTATCTTTAAAACCTGCTCAAAACGGCTATTGAGAAAAAAAATCTGTAAATGGAATGCCCATTTTTCCATATCTTCATAAAAAGGAGGCAAATATGGATTTCCCTCTACTGATTCATAAAGCACTTCCCAACCATAATGTTCTGCCAATTTTGCTGCTAATGTAGTTTTCCCTGCGCCAATATTCCCTGTAATCGCAATATGCATTTACTCAATTAATTTTATTTGGTAAAATTTTTCCAAAATAACTGCTAAAATGACTAAAATCATAGAACATCAAAAATAACTTTTGTAATTTTGCAGTGTTCAAATCAAGTCTGCGCCTTGAAATATTGGATTATAATTATGCATAAAGAAGAAACAACAACACAAAACATCACAAACGAGGCAACTACTGCCCCAAAAGGTAAATACTCCGTATTACTTTATTATATATACTCACCTATCGAAAATCCGGTTGAGTATCGCGACATACATCACCAATATTGTATCGACAACAATTTGCTTGGCCGCATAATTGTGGCTCCCGAAGGACTAAACGGTACGGTTTCAGGTCTGATTGAGGATTGCGAAAAATACATGGCCTGGGTAAAATCAGACCCACGTTTTGCAAAGGTGGACTTCAAAGTTGAAAACCACCAAACTCACGCTTTTACAAAATTGTATGTAAGAATCAAGAAAGAAATAGTTCATTCAGAACTACCTGTGAATCCGCTTGAGCAAACTGGTAAACACCTTGAGCCTAAAGAATTTAGAGAAATTATCCAAAACGACCCAAATGTAGTTTTGGTTGATATGCGCTCTAATTATGAGCACTCAGTCGGCAAATTCAAAGGTGCCATTACTTTTGATATGGAAAACCTCCGTGAATTACCAGACCATGTAAAAGAAATTGAGCACCTGAAGGATAAAAAAATCATAACTTACTGCACAGGTGGTATCAAGTGCGAAAAAGCAAGTGCATACTTACTTTCGCAAGGTTTTACTGATGTTTATCAGCTGCACGGTGGTATTATAAAATACGGCTTAGAAGAAGGTGGAGAAAATTTTGATGGCAAATGCTATGTTTTCGATAACCGTTTAACTACTCAAGTAAACACCGTTAACCCTGAGGTAATCTCGAAATGTCATGTTTGTGGTACTACTTCAGATAGAATGGTAAATTGTGCTAATCCGGACTGTAACGAACACGTGGCTATCTGTGAAAAATGCGGTTGGGAGCTAGAAGGTGCTTGTTCGGTTACCTGCAAAGAAAACCCAAGAAAACGTATATATACAGGCACAGGTTATTATGCCAAAACAACCGAAGGCTACAAACCTGAGATAGCTCTAAGAACCAGAAAGAACACCAAGCATCTACATATTGTAGAAGATTTAGGATTATAATATTACCAGTTAATGAATACCTCAAATCAGGTTATTGGCTTGATTTGAGGTATTTTTTTGTATTTTTATGTAACATTTTTAAAACTATATGACACCAACATTCTTTGCCGAACAAGCTGATTTCAGAAAATGGTTTGAGGAAAATTATAAAACTGAGAAAGAATTACTTGTAGGCTTTTATAAGGTAGGTTCAGGTAAGCCAAGTATGAGCTGGTCTCAATCAGTTGATGAAGCTTTATGCTTTGGCTGGATCGATGGTATCCGTAGAACGATTGATGACGAAAGTTATAGCATACGCTTTACTCCACGCAGACCAACAAGTGTCTGGAGTGCTGTAAACATAAAAAAAATGGAAGAAATGATTCCGCTTGGCCTGGTAATGCCCGAAGGCATACTTGCATTTGAAAAGCATAAACACCATAAATCGAGTGGTTATACTCACGAAATAGTAGAGATGCATTTCACCCCAATGTTAGAAGGCATTTTTAGTGCAAACACAAAAGCATGGGAATTTTTCCAGAAACAAGCACCCTACTATAAAAGAGTATTAACCAAATGGGTTGTTACGGCAAAGCAGGAAACAACCCAAATGTCGAGGTTAGAAAAATTAATAATTGCCAGCGAAGAAGGTAAACGACTATAGTTTTTTGCGCATTACATAATCATTCATAAAATATTCGCCGATTGGAATATCTTCTTCGGCTATTATTTCAAAACCCATTCTTTCATAAAAATCTTTTGCTTTGTTGTATCGGTTTACATTGAGGTCGAGCCACTCCCCTCCTACCTCTTTTACTTGTCTTTCAACTTCAATCAAAAGTTTTTTACCTAAACCCCCACCCTGAAGATCAGGATTCAAATAGATTTTATTGAGTTTATAAATTTTTTCCGGCTCTTGTTTGATTGAGTAAGAAGCAAAAGCTACAGGAACAGCTTCATCATCTCCATTGCTAGCATATTGTAACGTAAATACTTGCCCTGCACAAAGTTGCTCTTCTAGCCCTTCGGAGCTATAAATCAAATCGAACATATATTGGGGTTGTTGCTTGCCCAAAATGGGTTCGTAAGTGGCAAACCAGGTCTGTTCAGCAATTTCACGAATAATAGCAATGTCTTCTGCAGTAGCTAGTCGGTAGGTCAGGTTCATGTGTCAGAGAATTTTCTTTGCAAATATAAACTCTGCTTACATAACATTTTGTTAATTTGCATAAAAATTTCAGTCTTTAGATAACACCTTTTTTTATACATGTGAGTACGAAAATCACTAAAAAACAATATGAAACCACTTATTTTAGTAACTAACGATGATGGTATAACCTCAAAAGGTATTTCTGTTTTAATTGATGTAGTAAAAACCCTTGGAGATGTGTTTGTTGTAGCACCAGACAGTCCAAATTCTGGAATGGGTCATGCAATTAGTGTTGATACTACTATACATATAAAAAAATCGAAGATTTTTAAGGATATTGAAGCTTATGAGTGCTCTGGCACGCCTGCTGATTGTGTAAAACTAGCTAAACACCATTTTTTAAGAGGCCGAAAAATTGATTTGGTAGTAAGCGGTATTAACCACGGTATGAATGCCTCAGTATCGGTGCTTTACTCAGGCACAATGTCGGCGGCTGTTGAGGCAGCAATTGAGGGAATTCCGGCCATTGGTTTTTCATTAGATGATTTTAAATACGACGCCGATTTCAGACACGTAAAACGTCATTTGAAAAGAATTGTGGAGAAATCATTAAAAAATGGCATTCCTCCTCATACGGCACTAAATGTAAATTTTCCGGCCAAATCAGATAAGCCTATTCAAGGCATAAAAATATGCCGCCAAACCAATGGCTATTGGAGGGAAGAGTTTGATGCCAGACAAGATTTACACGGTCGACCTTATTTCTGGATGGGCGGAGATTTTGTAAACCGTGAGCCTGAAAGCCAGGATACAGACATTTGGGCTATGAATAACAATTATACAGCTATTGTTCCCGTTCAGATTGATAGAACAGCGTACCCAGAGATTAAAACATTAAAAAAGTGGAAGTTGTAAGTCTATTAAGATAGGATTTATCTGTTTTATTTTACAATTTTAGTCAGCGATTTTTATCGCTGACTAAAATTATTTACTGTTTACACTTCACATACTAACCAATTTATAGATATTATGGCAGTCTTAGGAAGTTTATTAAAAGGAGGCATCAAGTTTACGAGTACAATTCAAAAAATAAGAAAAGTTAAACCGCAGAAGTGGCAGAAAAAAGCTTTTACAAAATTAGTCGCAAAAGCACGATATACACAGTTTGGAGAAAAATATCATTTTGAAGAAATATTAAGTACAGCCATTTTTGAAAAAGGTAATGATTTCTATAAAAAGTTTCAGGAACTTGTACCTATCTACGATTACAATAAGATTTATGACGAATGGTGGCATAAAGCCCGTAATGGAGAAAAAAATGTATGCTGGCCAGGGAAAATAAAGTATTTTGCCCTTAGCTCAGGTACATCAGATGCGGCATCGAAGGCGATTCCGGTTACCAAAGACATGATTAAGGCTATTCAGCGCACAAGTATTAATCAGATTATAGCACTAGGGCATTATAATACATTACCCTCTAATATTTATGAAACCGGATACCTAATGCTTGGTGGCAGCACAGCCCTTAACGAGGTAGATTCTCATTATGAAGGAGATTTGAGTGGTATCACTACAGGCACGCTCCCATTCTGGTTTCAGAATTTTTATAAACCGGGTCAAAAAATTGCTGCCGAACGTAACTGGGGTAATAAACTTGAAGAGATTACAGAAAACGCCAAATACTGGGATATTGGCTTTTTAGCCGGAGTACCTGCCTGGCATACTATATTGCTGGAAAAAATTATTAAGCGCTATAATCTTAAGAATATACATGAATTGTGGCCTAATCTTACTGCTTTTGCATGGGGTGGTGTTTCTTTAGAGCCATACAAGCAAGGTTTGGAAAAACTTTTCGGAAAGCCTGTAATTTATATAGAAACCTACATGGCTTCTGAGGGTTTCCTGGCTTATCAAGACCGACCAGATGGGCACTTGAGATTGGTACTTAATCAAGGAATTTTCTTTGAATTTATTCCTTTCAATGAGAATAACTTTGATGAAGATGGCAATGTGGTTGCCAAACCCCAGACACTGATGGTTCATCAGGTAGAAGAAGATATTGATTATGCCTTGTTGATTTCAACCTGTGCAGGTGCTTGGCGTTATTTAATTGGCGACACCGTTAAGTTTACTAACAAAGCCAGAGCCGAAATAAAAATTACGGGTAGAACCAAGCATTTTCTGAGCTTGTGTGGAGAACACCTTTCGGTCGATAACATGAACAATGCCATTGAATTGGTGTCTAAAGATTTAGGAATCGATATTCGTGAGTTTACAGTACTTGGCATTAAACATCCGCCTTTATTTGCGCATCAATGGTATGTAGCTACCGATGATAAAGTTGACGAAAAACAATTGTGCGAATTAATAGACAAAAAACTTTGTGAGTTGAACGACGATTATGCCGTTGAAAGAGGCCATGCCCTAAAGAATGTTTTCTTACGAGCATTACCAACAAAAGCTTTTTATGACTGGATGAAGATGAAAGGTAAAGAAGGAGGACAACATAAGTTCCCACGAGTTTTGAAAGGAAAACTAGTTGATGAATGGGAAGATTTTTTGAAGAAGAATTATGATAAGGTTGGGATTTGATCCCAACCTTTTTTGAGGCAGTTTTATTTCTTTTTATACAAATCGTCGCTTGTTTCGTTTGGCTTTGCTTTAAGAAAGTCAGCAATTTGTTGTTCCGTCATTCCTAAGTCAATTCTCAATTCGGGAATACTTTTCTTTAATTCTTCCGCTCCAGCAGGCGTTACTTCTGTTTTCCATAAATAAAGTTTTTTAAGATTTTTTAGCGAAGCTAATTGTTTTATCCCTGCATCTGAAATTTTCGTTCCGATTAAGTTAAGGTATTCAAGATTTTTGAGTGTGGCTAAATGCTTCAAGCCTGCATCGGTAATTTTCGTTTGCTCCAGGTGTAATCGTGTAAGATTATTAAGTTTGGCTACTTCTTCAAGTGTTTTATCGCCTATACTCGTATTGCTTAGTCTTAACCAAAGCGTTTGTTCAGCTACTTTAGAGAACATACTAGCCTGATTATCATCAAATTTCGAGTTGTTGATATAGCTAATTTCTACAAAATTGTTGTTTTGCGCAAATGGCAGAATCAAAGCCCCTGTTTGCTTTAATTCGTTTGCTATTTTATCACTAATTGCATCAACTGTACCGGTTAGTAGCTTTTCTTCAATATCAAATTTGTCTTGCTGCACTCCAGAGATTTGTGTACTTGCTGCAGCACCTCCTAAACTAGCTAATATAGGTTTAATGGGCTCAGTTACTTGTAACTGTGATACTTTTTTATCAAAAGGTGCGCCTTGCTCAATCCACCATTTCATTAAAGCCAATTCATTTTCTGTGATTTGGGTTTTGCCTTTGGGTGGCATATGGTCATCGTCTGACTCAGGCAATAAAATCCTCTTAATAAATTCGCTTTCGTCAACATTGCCAGCTACAAATATGGCACCGTGTTTTCCTCCTTTCTTGAACAAATCAATTTCGTCAAGTCTCAAGTCGCCTTTCATTTTATTGGCATTGTGGCAACTCTCACATTTTTGCTCAAAAATCGGTTGGATAATATCCTGATACACAAGTGCTTCGTTGAGATTCTGAATCTTAGGTTTTTCACCTGCTTTATCAGTGCCTTTTTCTGTTTTTTCTGGCATACCTAGCCACCCTCTGAAAGGCTGAGGCGTATTATCAGTCAGGTATGTTTCGCCATGTGTAAGGTTACCCCCATGATGCCCTGCTACTCCCATCAGAATTAAAGACAATATTAATGCCGGTGCATACAAAAGTTTATTGATACCTATTCTGTCGTTCAACCATGTGTTTTTTGCAAGCCATGCGAGCCAGCAAAAAACCGCCAACCATATTCCCTGCATTTTGTGTTCTTCGAGCATTTCTTCGTTGTATCCGCCTTCTAAGGAAAGAAAATAGCCTGCTATACAAGCAAACGTAGCCCCAAGTGCAGATACCAGTAATATGAATCGGAGTATATCCTGACTGACACTTAATCGGCCACTTATTTTCAGAATCTCAAGAAAGCCAACGATAATTAAGAACCCAATTGGTAAATGGACCAGAAGTGGATGGAATCGCCCCAAAAAGGCCATCCACTCAGAAATGGCAAGAATAAGCATTAAAATAGTGTTAAGTTTAAAATTTTAAGGTTGATTTTTCTCAAATATACTAACAATCAGCATTAAATAAAATAGCCAAAGTCGATGACTTTGGCTATTTTAAAACTATATCAGAAATTTATTAATAACCCGGATTCTGAACTAATACAGGTTTACCATCCTTCTGGCTATTCAAGATTTCATCTTGTGGAAGCGGGAAGTAGTTATTTTTAGGTGCAGTAAATGTTTTACCTACCATATAACCACGTTTCACAAATGTTCTACCAGATGGCTCTTTTCCTGGAGCACCTTCTTCTTTAGCATATTTGTTCAATACTGGTGCTGCAATACCCCAACGAACTAAGTCAAAGAAGCGGTGTCCTTCCATTGCAAATTCCAGGCGTGTTTCCATGTGAACAGCATTTCTTGCAAAATCTGCACCTTTAGAAGTGAAAGTACCAGCAGGATATGGCTCAACTTTGTAGTTTACACTTGCATCCTGAACGCTTCCTGTTTTTGCACGGTTACGTATCTGGTTAACTAAATCCTGTGCTGCATCAAGGTTACCCAATTCAACTTCACATTCTGCCAACCAAAGAATAACTGTAGACAATTTGATAACTCTGAAGTTATTGTTTGTGCTACGTTTGTTGGTTGAGTGCGTGCTGCTGTTTTCTTCTGCCAAATAGTACATCCATTTTTTACCGATGAACGGACCTGCATAAGTTTGGTCACGAACCCAAGACGAACCTGGCATTTGACCCCAGTCAAGGAAATTAACACCTCTGCGACCTACTGTCCAATCTAAACGTGGATCAACAGGAATCGATTTGTCTAAAGTAAATGCTGTACTTGCAGTGATACCTTGGTCGTTTGGTAAATCAACATCATTAAAAGTATCTTCAGAACCATCAACTTTAGAGCCAATCATTGGCAAACCGTTGGCATCTGTTTTAAACGCATTTACAAGGTTATGAGACGGTTGGTAGAATCCGCAACAACCTCTACCAGGTGCAGTTGAGGCATAAGGCCAGTTAAGGTTATCACCAACATTACCATTATCGCCGTTAGTACCATCATTGATTGAAAACTGAATTTCGAATATAGATTCAGCATTATTGTTATAAGCGCCGTTTCTATAGTTTTCGTGGTAGTTAGCCATCAATCTTTTACCAGAGTTTTTCAAAACATCTTCTAACAAGGCTTTAGCAGGAGCCCATTTCTTTTGGAATAAATAAGCTTTGGCCAAGAAAGCTTTTGCAGCCCATTGCGTAGCTCTTCCTTTTTGAGATTGAGTAGCAGGAAGATTTTTTACTGCAAAATCAAAATCAGCTTCAATTTTTGGCCAAGCATCTGTTGTATTCGGAATTTTTGTAGAGTTAGGGTCTGCTGCTACATAAACTGTTTCATCAATGTAAGGAATATTGTTCCACATTTTCTTACATTCAAAATGATAGTAACCTCTTAAGAAACGTGCTTCTGCAATCACCTGATTTTTCTCAGCATCAGTCATATCCTTAATTTCAGGACTTTTCACGATTTGAATTACCTCGTTAGCACGAGCAACGCCATCGTACATACCCCACCATTTTCCAAGAAAATAGGTGTTATCTGCCAGCCAGTTATATTGTTCAATAAATGATTGTTCTGGTTGGTCACCGGCATCTGTTCCTTTAACGGCATCATCAGAAGCAACCCCACCAAATACATAGTTTGATGATGTTGAAGTACGACCTGTATTGCCAGAGCCTACACCATCAAGTAATGAATAAACTCCTATCAAGAGTGCATTCACACCATTTTTATTTTTAAGCTGGTCTATTGAAGCACGCCCTTGCGGTTTTAAATCGAAAAACTCGTCTGAACACGCAAAGTTTGATGCAACCAAGAGTGCTAGTATTAATATTTTTTTCATTCTTTTTTAATTTTTTTAAGTAATATTAGAATCCTAAACGCAAACCAACTAAATATGATTTTGCAACAGGGTAGGCACCTTCGTCGATACCCATGTGAATATCTTGGTTATCGTTACCTGATCTTCTTAAGTTAATATCTGGGTCAAGACCTGTATATTTAGTAAGAGTAAACATATTCTGACCTTGAACATAGATTTGAGCAGAACTTAAACCAACTTTCTTAGACCAACCTGTAGGGATTGAATACGTTAACTGAACATTTTTCAAACGTAAGTATGAGCCATCTTCAATAAAATAGCTAGAAATCTGTTGGCTAGTTGCATCACCAGAGTTCAGGCGAGGAAGCTTAGCAACATCACCTTGTTTTTTCCATGAATCATAAAGCATTTCGTGAGATCTGTTACCTTGGAAAGTATTGAAGTCTGTCCAGTATCTAACATAGTTGAAGATTTCGTTACCTTGAGAACCTTGTGCAAACAAAGTTAAATCCCAGTTTTTGTATCCTAAATTAACATTAAGACCATACGTAAAGTCAGGATGTGGGTTACCAATAATGGTTCTGTCGGCTGCTGTAATTACACCATCACCATTTATATCTCTGAATTTGAAAGTTCCGGCTCTTGTGTATGTTCCAAATTTAGGAGCTGCTGCTGCTTCTGCATCATCTTTGATAACACCATCAACAATATATCCGTAGTAGCTGGCAATCGGTAAACCTGCTTTTGTAGCTGAAATAGCAGGAAGACGAGTAGTAAAACCAAAGATAGTAGCGTTAGGGTCGTTGTTAAGTTTAATAACTTTATTTTTGTAATGCGACACATTAAGACCTACCTGATAACGGAAGTTACCTATTTTATCTCTGTAAGTCAAACCAACGTCAATACCTTTGTTTTGTACTTCACCAATGTTTGTGAAAGGAATAGTACCAGTACCTGACGTTCTTGGAATTGCAATCTGTGTTAACATGTCAGACGTAACACGGTTATACAAATCAACAACCACTTCAAGTTTGCTATTAAACAATACCGCATCTAAACCAAGGTTAGTTGAAGTTGTGGTTTCCCATTTACCATTCGGGTTACCGAATTGAACAAGGTCAAAACCACCAACAATTGAAGAACCAGTACCACCAATATCGTATGCGTTTCTGATAGGGTCAGCAGCATAAAGCGTGTAGGCATTGTAAACGTTAGGAATTAACTGGTTACCTGTTTTACCCCAACCTAAACGCACTTTCATATCGTTTAAGAATTTCAACTCTTTCATGAAGGCGTACTCAGACAAACGAACACCCACCGAGAATGCAGGGAAGATACCGTATCTGTTAGCCTCAGAGAAACGAGATGAACCATCACGACGTAGTGTGAAGTCAGCCAGATAAATATCTTTAAATGCATAGTTTACTTTACCAAACTGAGAGAACAAGGCACTGATTGTTGCACCACCGCCTGAGTTATTTAAACCAGCAGCAGCACCTGCATCAAGGTAACGATATTCTAAATCATCAAAAGCAAATCCACTTCTATTAGCCTGGAAGCCAAAAGAGTATGTAGTTACGGCCTCTGTACCTACCAAAACATTCAATGAATGAGCACCAAATTCTTTGTTATAGTTTAAGGTATTAAACCATGTAAGTGAGCGGTCAAAGTTATTGATAACGTTTAAGCTATTTGCAGCTCTTGCTTCAGCAGCTTCAATATCACGGTGGAAATACTCCGATCTGTTATATTGGTTATACTCGAGACCTAAGCTTGTTCTTGCTTTTAAACCTGGCATGATGTCAAGTTCTGCAAATACGTTTCCGAAGATGTGCGTACCTTTTGTGATATTATCTTTTTCACGATACAAACGTGCAAGTGGGTTTGGTGCATTACCAAGGTTTACCCCTTTACTACCTGCAAAACCATTGTAAGGCGAGCTGTTGGTACCACCCAAAGCAGCAGGGCCACCAGTAATATCAAATACCGGAATGATTGGGTGCACGCGAATCGCAAACATAATTGGGTTCGACTCATCGTTATTGGTAATACCTTGTCTTTCGTCGTAAGAAACTGTAAGGTTTTCACCAAGTGTAAATCTTCCTTTTTTGAATTCTGTATTTGCTCTAACCGAGTATCTGTTATATTTTGTATATCTCAAGATACCATCTTGTTTGAAGTAGTTAGCCGAAATAGCGTATTTAGCGTTATTTGAACCACCTGTTGCACCCAATTGGAAGTTTGAAATCGGTGCTGGGTCAAAAATTACATCTTGCCAGTCGGTACCTTCTTTATTAGCTTTTGTAATGTTATAAGCTGTTTTACCTAAGTTCGGGTCAGCAATATCATTTGTATAAGTAATACCAGCTGGTAATGTTCCGTAAACGTTCGGATAAATATAATCTGCAATAGTTTGCTCGCCATTAGGGCCAAATCTGTATTGTACTGAAGGAGAAGTAACCGACGGATTTTTACCAGCACCTAAATCTGCTTGGTACAAATACTCACCTAATTCTTTAGTGTTCAACAAATTAAGCATTTTGCCTGGTCTTTGAGTACCAGTGTAGAAGTCGAACGTAAAGCTTGGTTCACCCGGTTTACCTTTTTTAGTAGTGATAATTACAACCCCATTGGCAGCACGAGCACCGTAGATTGAAGCCGCAGAAGCATCTTTCAATACCTGCATTGTCTCAATGTCGTTAGGGTTTATCTGGTTTAGTGTACCTTGCGTTGGCACACCATCAATCACATAAAGTGGGCTATTGTTGTTGATTGACCCGAATCCACGGATACGAACCATTGTACCACCACCAGGTGAGTTGTCGTTACCAACAGTTACCCCAGATGCTCTACCTTGAAGCATTTGCGTTACGCTGGCCGTAGGAGTAGCTGTTAGTTCTTTAGCACCTACAACCGTTACAGCACCTGTAATGTCTTTCTTACGTTGCGATGCATAACCTGTTACTACAACCTCGTTAAGAGCCTTGGTATCAGAATTTAACGAAACGTTAATTTCTGATCGGTTTCCAATTACTTCTTCTCTGGTTTCATAACCAATTGATGAAAAAACGATTGTGCCTCCATTTTGAGGGATGTCGATTGTGTAAGCTCCGTTGGCGTCGGTTGAAGTTCCTTTTGAACTTCCTTTAACAAGCACGGTTACACCGGGAATACCGATTTGTGCCTCAGAATCAACAACTTTACCTGTTACTTTTCTTTGGGCGAAGGCCGCAGTCCCGAGAATAAAGAATAGCAGTAATAGAGCTCTTGCCCTAATTGGAATAGAGTAGGATTGTTTCATGAAAAAATATAAAATTAGGTTAATAAAACTGTGAAATTATACTACGATTCAATTACCGAGTTTTACTTTATCCTATTTCCGAGTAATTTGAGAAGAAATATAAAGCCCGAAAGCTTATAAAGTTCAGGGAAAAGTTTAGGTGAAATCGTTAAAGTTTAGCCGTAATATTAAAATCAATACAATAGTATTATATTAAGAGTAAATATAAAAATAGTTGTACAAATAAAATATTAGAAAAATATATGCAAACGTTTTAAATCGATATTATTAACGGAAAAATCATATTTTTTTCAATCAAAAATGACAAAAAAAACTTGTATTTTTTGCTACCGATTTATAAATATACATTCATTAGTATTCTTTTCGGCTTAAACTATAGGCTAATATTTTCTGTAATTTTCAGCTTAATTTTTCAGCTTGGGTAAAATGTTATAATTTCGCAATTATGAATGAAAACATTAACCCTTGGACGATCCTCGACTCGGAGGTAAAATACGAAAATAACTGGATAAAGGTACTTCATCAGAATGTTTTAAATCCGAATGGTGGTAAAGGCATTTATGGAAGTGTGCATTTTAAAAATATAGCTATTGGAATAGTTCCTGTTGATGAAGAGGGAAATACATGGCTGGTTGGGCAATATCGATTTCCGATTGAAGAATATTCGTGGGAAATACCCGAAGGCGGCAGCCCCGAAGGGGAAGATATTCTGGCAACCGCACAAAGAGAACTACTTGAAGAAACCGGAATAATAGCGAAAAAATGGACGATGATTTCGAAACTTCATACCTCAAATTCAGTTTGCCGTGAAGTTGCATACATTTATATGGCAGAAGATTTAACTCAAACCGAAAGCCAACCCGAAGAAACTGAACAATTGCAAGTTCGCAAAGTACCTCTTAAAGAAGCCTATAAAATGGTGCTAGACGATAGAATAACAGATTCTATGAGTGTTGCAGGGATTCTCAAGGCTACAATATTACGATTTCCAGAACTTTTATAAACCTATTTTTATTTAATATAACGTTAATATGCTTGAAGCCATTACCTTAGGTTTTTTTACTGGAGTCGTACTAAGTTTCGGATTTGGAAGTGTATTTTTTGCATTAGTTCAAAATAGTTTAGATTACGGCTATATGGCAGGCGTAAAAATTTCTCTAGGCGTAATTTTTGGAGATGTGATTATGATTGTCATTGCCTACCTTGGCACTTCCTTTTTACCTGATATTCCGCATTTTGCAACTTATTCACGAGTTTTTGGCTCACTCCTCTTGGTTGGTTTGGGCGTTGCGCAATTCAGCAATACCAAACCACCTACTCAGATACAAGATTTTAAACTTGCCCGGTTCTTTTATTTTTTTGGCAAGGGATTTTTGCTGAATGTTATTAACCCTGTCAATTTTATTTCATGGATGGTAGTTTCGGCAACACTCAAGGGTTATAAATATGATATATATGACGAAACCGCTTTTTTTACTACTTGTGTTATCATGATTTTTGCAATGGAATCGGCCTTTGCAATATTTGCCGATAGAATTAAAAGTCGCCTGAATAACCTCACTATTCAAAGAATAAAATATTTTTCAGGTATTGTATTTATTGGCATCGGTATGAAACTTATTTACGATATATTTTAAGTCTTCTAATAATAAAAAATGAGAACAGGTAACTGTTCTCATTTTTAAGCCTTTATTTAATATTCTTTTTTTCGTTATTATCTTTTTGCTGCATGGCCATCATTTGTTTCATGGTGCGCTCCATGCCATCAACAGAGCCATCCAAGAAGATAACATTTCCTTTGCCTTCTTCTGCAAAATGTTTCAATGATTCTGTCCATAGCGAAAACAAAATTAATGAGGAGTCAAGATTAGCTTTTTCCATTTCTTTAGCGGCCACTGCCATACCTTTGGCAACTTCTTCCCTGAACTGTGCCAAACCTTGTCCACGCAAACGTGATGCTTCACGTTCTGCTTCGGCTTGAATCCTTATATAATTACCCTCAGCCTCGGCCGATTTTGTTTTGGTGATTAATAAGGCTTGTCCTTCGTTTTCAGCGGCAGCTTTCAGGTTGTTTGAGGCAACTACTTTTGCCATCGAACGTACAATCTCTTCATCGAAAGTAATATCGTTAATTTGGAGGTCAATCAAATGGTATCCCCAGCCTAAAAGAATGTGGTCGAGGTTTTCTTTTACATCAGAAACAATCTCTGTACGCAAACCTAATATTTCGGCTTGTTTTTTTGTAGCTACAAAACTACGGATTGAGCCCTCAATAGAGCGCACCAAGGCTTGCATAAAGTTGGCTTGGTCGATAAACTTAAACGCAACGTTTTTAATCGATTCCTCTTGCTGGTCGGTTACTGTATATAAAAGCATTGCTTTAAAATATACATTGGCTTGGTCGTTGGTAATGGCTTGAAAAGATAATTCGGCCGAACGGTTTTGTATAGAAATAGTTCGGAAAACGTACTCAATAAACGGAATCTTAAAGTTAAGACCGGGTGTCATGATTCTCTGATACTTACCAAAAATTGTAATTACGGCAACGTTTCCTTGTTGAACAATTACAACTGATAAATAAAGCACTACCACGATGATTACAATAGTGATTATAGCACTCATTGGATTTAAAAGGTTTAGTTAAATTAATGTATCAAATGTAGCTTGATTTTCGAAACCTAGAAATTTTTAAGGACAAGTGGTAATTTTTGAGGAAATATATTTAGAAATTTTATTCGACGTATTATATAACTGATTAAAAAAAGAAATGGCTTTAAAAGTATGATACTTCTAAAGCCATTCGATGCGTCTGTAAATACTGAATTGTCAGAATGCGTAATAGTATTGTATTTTATCTCCGTTAAAAATGGCTATGCCTGCATAATCGTTGGTGTACGTTGGTTTACCATATAGTTTCCCTTCAAAATGACCCGTAACAATCACCTTTTCGCCTAATTCTTTAAACTGCATATTGGTAAAATTATAGGTTTCGTAGGTTTTGCGTCGCTCCATGTACTCTCTTGCGCCTTGTTTCCCCTTGAAAGTTTCTTTCGGAATTTCAGAATCGTCCGAATGAATACTTATCACCACATTATCGTCACACATTTTCACAAAGGATTCAGTATCTTTATTGATAGCAGCGGTAAAGCCTCGTCGGGCTATTTCAGCCTTCGATGCTTTAGGTAGTTTAGCAGCTATAGCAATTATAACTAGAATAACTAAAACAAGTATCTTTTTCATAAATTGTTAATTGACTTTTTTATGTTTTTCGGACTTAGTGAATGTTTAAAATTCAACTCTTTAATTGCGGCAGAGGCAAAACGAATAATTTAGACTTACCCTTACAACGTTTGTGCATACAAAACTATTTTAAAGAATTCTAACTTAAAACCAACAATTAAATAGCGGTATTATGCAACTCATAAATGGTTAATTGCAAGCGATAAGCGGTAAATAAAAAGAGCAGCCCTTGAAATTGGCTGCTCTCTATAAAAAAATTTAATGCTTGATTAAGGCTTGTAAACAAATTTCTCAACCTTGTTTTTAATTGGTTTTACTGTTTTCAAGAATTCATACATTGCACCTAAATCCTTTTCTGTCATACCGGCGTACATCATCCAGGGCATAATTGTATTAAATTCTTCTTTTCCAACCGGATGAGCCTTATAAGAACTATCGGCATAAGCTTTAAATCTGGTAATAAATGCTTCTTTTGTATAATTCCCGATTCCGGTTTCTTTATCAGGTGTTATATTAGCCGAGGTTACTGTTTTTCCTTCGCCAATAGTAAATGACCAGCCACCTGCAAAGTCCATACCTTCAATTTTATTTCCTTTATCATCTGGTTTCGAATGACACTCAAAACAACCCGCACTATAGACAAGATATTTGCCATATTCTACTTCATTGGCCGGATCTGGCATTTTAACATGTTCTGGTTTCTTTGGTATTGTATTCATGATGAAATTCATCGGAAAATCTGCCACAGGCTCTTCTGTTACATTTTCTATTGGCTTAAGTGTGCGCAAAAAAGCGATAATCGAATAAATGTCTTCTTTATCCATTTTGCCATAGTAAGCATAAGGCATCACAGGGAAAATCGGCGTACCGTCTTTTTTAACACCAGAAGTAATTGCCCGGTAGATTTCGCCGTCTGTCCAGTCTTTCAGGTTAAAAGGAGTAATATTTTTGGCTATGAATCGGCCTGGAAAACCGAATTTACGGTCGAAAACCTCACCTCCCTTTCCATCAGAGCCCTCAACAAGTGGAGCAGAGAAGAGGCTATAGTCTCGTGCACTGTGGCAATCCATACAAACCGTAACGTTGTAGGCTAGGTATTTTCCTCTTTCTATTCTCTCAGGCGTTGCTTCAACTTTCAGGTCTTCGGGAGCCTCAATGTTTGGTAGAGCAAATTTTACATAAGCTAGAAGTAAACCAACGACTACAACAACAAACAACAGGAAGTAGCCGATAATTCGGAGAGTTTTTTTCATACTGCAAAGGAGGTAATAAGTGGTCGTAAATAGTAATTAAGGAAGCAAGCTACTCAATGTTTTTATCTACTCCAATTTTCAGCCTAGCAATTTATTGAGCGGTAATAACTCTCAGAACTTGCTCATTTTTAGATACTTAGAATTCTCAGAAACTCGTTCTTCTTTTCTTCTGTCTTAAAAGCTCCACCATAAAAAGCAGTAATGGTTGAGCTTGTCTGGTCGCCTACACCTCTCGACGATACACACTGATGGTCGGCATCAATGATAACCGCTACATCTTCTGTCATAAGAGCCGATTTGAGTGCAACACCTATTTGCATAGTCATTCGTTCTTGAACCTGTGGGCGGCGGGCATAGTAATTTACGATACGATGCAATTTAGATAAACCAATAACTTTGCCGCTAGAAATATAAGCAATATGAGCCTTGCCAATAATAGGTACAAAATGATGCTCACAGTTAGAATAAAATTGTATGTTCTTTTCGACCAACATTTCATTATAATGATAATCGTTGGTGAAAAGGGTCATGGTCGGTTTATTCTCAGGATTAAGCCCTGAGAAGGTTTCCTTTACATACATCTTGGCCACCCGGTGCGGTGTTCCTCTGAGGCTTTCATCGAGCAAATCAAGACCAAGAATATGCATAATTTCTTTGAAATGTGCTTCTATCATTTCAATCTTGGTATCATCGTCTAACTCGAAAGCATCATCTCGAATCGGGGTTTCCGGATTTGCCGACAAATGGTTCTCACCTATTTCGTCGATAGATAAATGTTTGTAATCTGTTTTTTTGTTGCTATCACTCATCAAATGCCACGGTAGATTTTGGTTACAAAAATAAGCGATTGTAGCGCGAATAAAATAATATTTATACCTTAAACTTTTGAAATTGAATAATTAGTCTATTTTTTTGCAGACAAAACCTTTTAACCATACTATGAATAGACGCGACTTTATCTCTACCAGCTTGGCTAGTTCGAGCATTCCCTTTATTGTAAAAAAGAATCCAACCGAAGATAAAAAAGTAAGATTAGGTTTTATTGGTGTTGGTTTACGTGGCCGAACTCACCTGCAACAAGTGATGTATCGCCCTGATGTTGAAGTAACTGCTATTTGCGATATAGATAAAAACTCAATTGCAGAAGCCAACAAAATTATCCAGAAATTCAATAAAAAAGCCCCGGCTACTTACACCAACGGCGAAAGAGATTTCGAAAACATGGTGAAAAGAGACGATATTGACGGCGTTGTAATTGCGACCCCGTGGGAATGGCACGTGCCAATGGCAGTGGCAGCTATGAAAGCCGGAAAGTATGCAGGTGTTGAGGTATCGGCAACGGTTACACTGCAAGAATCATGGGATTTGGTTGATACTTTTGAGCAAACAGGCTCACATTGTATGATTCTGGAAAACGTTTGTTACAGACGTGACATTATGGCCGTGCTTAACATGGTAAGAAAAGGTATGTTTGGCGAAATGCTTTACGGACATTGCGGCTACCAGCACGACTTAAGATTTGTGAAACTGAACGATGGTAAAACTGCTTATGGTAAAGGCGTAGAATTTGGAGAGAAAGGTATAAGCGAGGCCAAATGGAGAACCCAACACTCAGTTGACAGAAACGGAGACTTATACCCTACACACGGCTTAGGGCCTGTGGCACATTGGATGGACATCAACTATGGTAACCAGTTTTTGTATCTTACTTCAATGGCCACTAAAGCACGTGGTATGCATAACTATATTGTAGAGAAAGGTGGAGAAAACCACCCAAATGCCAAAGTTAAATTTAAACTCGGTGACATTGTAACTACAACCATTCAGTGTGCAAATGGCGAAAACATTGTGATTATTCATGATACCAACAGCCCTCGCCCCTATTCATTGGGTTTCAGGGCACAAGGCACTAAGGGTATATGGATGAATGATGGTAACCAGATTTATATTGAAGGAACATCGAAAAAACACGATAGCTGGGAGCCTTTTGCCGATTATCAGAAGGAATATGACCACCCACTTTGGAAAAGATTTGAACAAGACGCTGTGAATGCCGGACACGGCGGTATGGACTTCTTTGTAATAAGAGCCTTTGTTGAATCTATTAAAAGAAAAGTTGCTCCACCAATTGATGTGTACGATGCAGCAGCATGGAGTGCTATTAGTCCGCTTTCTGAACTTTCGATTGCGAGAGGCAGTTCGTCAGTTGAAATACCAGATTTCACACGGGGCAAATGGCGTACACGTAAAAGAACGTTTGGTTTAAACGACGATTATTAATAATAAATTATAACCTAAACAAATTTCACAATCAGCAAACTAATTGCTTAACCCTATTGATATGGAACAAAATAATAAAAGCTATTTGATGCCTCTCATTATGATTGGAGTCTTGTTTTTTACCTTCGGGTACATTACCTGGACAAACGGGACATTGATTCCTTTCTTAAAAATAGCTTGCGAACTTAAAACCGATACGCAGGCGTTTCTGGTTACATCTGCATTTTACATGTCTTATTTCTTTTTATCTATCCCTTCTTCTATCTTGTTAGGTAAAGTTGGTTTTAAGAATGGCATGGTAATCGGTTTGATAATAGTGGCACTTGGCTCATTGGTTTTTATTCCTGCGGCCAATTCTCGCACTTTTGAGTTGTTCCTTGCTGGTCTGTTTATTCAGGGCGCGGGGCTTTCTTTGTTGCAAACTGCGGTTAACCCTTACGTGAGTATCTTAGGGCCTATCGAAAGTGCAGCGCAAAGAATCAGTTTAATGGGCGTTGCTAATAAATTAGCAGGTATTTTGGCTCCTATCATACTAGGTGCAATTGTACTAAAAGGTATTGGCGACCTAGAAAGCAAACTTGAAGTCACTACAGATGCTACCGAAAAAGCGGCGATTCTGAACGAATTGGCACAAAGAATCCATACGCCTTATATTTCTTTGGCTATTGTACTATGCTTGGTTGCTGTTTTATTCTGGTTCTCTAAATTACCTGAAATAAAAGAGGAAGAAGAAGTAAAAGACGGAAAATCTGAAAAAGGCTCAGTTTTTGCTTTCCCTAACTTAGTGCTAGGTGTGCTTGCCCTTATATTATATGTAGGAGCCGAGGTAATTGCAGGTGATGGTATTGCTCAATATGGTAAAAACATTGGTATCAGCCTAGATGAAGCCAAGAACTTTCCGGCTTATACATTGGCAACCATGTTGTTGGGGTATTTCATAGGCATATTTGCTATTCCAAAGTATTTGAAACAAGAAAAAGCCTTAATGTACTCGGCAATTCTGGGTCTTATACTAACCGTAGCAGCTATTTTTACTAGCGGATACACTTCTATCTATTTTATTGCTTTTATGGGTCTTGCAAACGCTTTAATGTGGCCTGCAATCTTCCCGTTAGCAATTAAAGGATTAGGTAAATTCACCAAAATTGGTTCTGCGCTACTTATTATGGGTATCGGGCCCGGTGGTGGTATTATTCCGCTAGCCTATGCTGAAATTGGTGGTGAAGCAAACCCACAAAGAGGTTTCTGGATTATGGCAGTTTGTTATATTTTTATACTTTACTTTGCAGTATCTGGTCATAAGAAAAAGAGCTGGTGAAATTAAGTTTTTAATTTCTTCGTTTAACTGTTACAGGATAACCCTGTAACAGTTTTATTTTAATTCACATCACAATGGAAAAGGCTTATATAATTTCTGCTATCAGAACGCCTATCGGAAGTTTCGGAGGTGCTTTGTCAACTATTCCTGCGCCTAAATTGGGAGCAACAGCTATAAAAGCTGCTATCAAAAATGCTAATGTTGGCCCTGATAGCGTAGATGAATTGTTTTTTGGTAATGTTTGTCAGGCAAACGTAGGACAAGCCCCAGCCCGACAAGCTGCAATTTATGGCGGGCTTTCTGTACGGACTAATACTACTACAGTTAATAAAGTTTGTGCTTCGGGTATGAAATCTATTATTTTTGGGAGCCAGTCAATCGAATTAGGCGAAAACCAGGTAGTAGTTGCCGGAGGCATGGAAAATATGTCGATGATTCCGTTTTATCTCGAGAAAGCACGTTATGGCTATGGTTACGGAAACGGTGTTCTTATTGATGGATTAGCTAAAGATGGTTTAACAGATGCTTATCAGCCGCAAGCAATGGGTTGCTTTGGAGACTCAACAGCTGCTAAATATGGCATAAGTCGGGAAGAACAAGATGCATTTGCGATACAATCATATAATCGCTCAGCAGAGGCTTGGGAAAAAGGATATTTTGAAAGCGAAGTAACACCAGTTGAAGTAGCAAATAAAAAAGGCAACATGAAAATTGTGAGCCAGGATGAAGAATACAAAAATGTAAATTTTGAAAAAATTCCAACTTTAAAACCTGTATTCACTAAAGATGGCACTGTAACTGCGGCCAATGCCTCAACCATTAACGATGGTGCAGCGGCATTGGTATTAGCTTCAGCAGAAGCCGTTGAATCGGGTAATTTAAAACCTATTGCCCGAATAATTGCTTATGCCGATGCTGAGCAAGAGCCTGAATGGTTTACAACTTCGCCTGTTATTGCCGCAAAAAAAGCACTTCAAAGAGCCAAATTAAGTATTTCGGATATTGACTTTTTTGAGGTAAACGAGGCTTTTTCGGTAGTGCCTATGGTATTTTGCAAAGAATTAGGTTTAAGCTATGACAATGTCAATGTTTTTGGCGGAGCGGTTTCTATCGGCCATCCATTGGGTTGTTCAGGTGCCAGAATTGTTACAACACTGATTAATGTACTTCAACAAAAAAAAGGTAAATACGGCTTAGCCGCCATTTGTAATGGAGGCGGAGGTGCCAGTGCTATTATTATTGAAAAATTATAACCCGCATATAAGTATTTTGAAGAGATGCCTCAATAAAGCATCTCTTTATTTTGATGTTTTCTTATGAAAATTAACTCTAATAGTTCTCCTACTTTACGAAATTTTTTTGGCGAAAATCAATCTTTAATCGAAGCCAGTTCAACTGGGCGCCTTGATGTAATGGGTGGCATAGCCGATTATTCAGGCTCAATGGTTTTACAAATGCCTATTAAGCAAAAAGCAACTGTCTTAATCGGTCATCGTGGATACAACCAGCTACATATAAAAACTCTCGATATGTCGGTAAACAACGAATTGTTTATCGACTTGGAAGAACTACCAAAAGATTATAAGGAGGCAAACGAGTATCTGAAACAAATAGAAGGTGGCGATTGGGCTGCTTATGTTGTAGGATGCGTTTTAGCATTTACCAAAGAAAAACACCTGAAATTGGGCGGACTTGATATTCTGGTGCAATCAGAGGTGCCTTTTGGCAAGGGCGTTTCTTCTTCGGCTGCCATTGAGGTAGCTACCTTAAAAGCACTAGGTGAATTATTTTCGGTTGAATTTATAGGTACAGAACTCCCTATTTTAGCCCAAAAAGCCGAAAACCTGGTTGTTGGTGCTCCTTGTGGTTTAATGGACCAGCTAGCATCTTATTTTGGGCAAGATAATTATCTTCTACCCATTCTATGCCAGCCGGATAAAGTTTATTCAGCCATAAAAATACCTGAAAATCTATATTTTGTCGGAATCGATAGCGGTATCAGACACGCTGTAAGTGGTGCTTCTTATGGAGAAGTACGCACAGCTGCTTCAATGGGTTTTTCAATTATTGCACAAAAAAATGGCGTGGCAAAGCATGATCTGAAAAGCAATCAACACCATCATTTACCCTATTCGGGTTTTTTAAGCAATATTTCTCCGTCGCAATACGAATCAAAATATGCCAAAAGCCTCGACTCAATGTATGGCAAAGATTTTCTGAATGATTTCGGCGTAGTAACTGATACGCTAGCCAATATAAAGCCTGATACCTATTATAATATTAAGGCCTGTACGCAACATCCTATATATGAAAATCATCGGGTGCGCTTCTTTATTGAAATGCTAAAAGGACTTTCGGGTACAAATTATCAGGATATATTACCTTTAATGGGTGAGTTAATGTACCAGTCTCATCAGAGTTATAATAAATGTGGCTTAGGTAATGAGTTTACTGATATGATTGTAGAAATTGCCTATTCAAAAGGGACTAATTCAGGTGTTTATGGTGCTAAAATAACCGGAGGTGGTAGTGGTGGCACTGTGTGTCTGATGGTTCATGGCGAAAAAGGACTTATCAGCGCTAAAGAAATACTCAAACTTTATCAGAAACAAACCAAGCAGGAATCACTGGTATTTTTTCAATAACTTATAGGCCATCTGAGACTGTTTTCTATCAAAATTACCTTAGATGGCGTTCTACACTTTATCAATTTTAAAATGAAAATAGTTTATTCGCTTCTAATAGCCCTTATCATAGGCTGTAGACCTGTTCCCCAAAAAACTTACATTCAGGAGCCTAAGCAAGGATTGGTGCAGTTCTTAAAATATAGTGCCGATTTCAAACCCATGATTTCATCTCATCGTGGAGGAGGTGACATTCCAGGCTATCCTGAAAACTGTATTGAATCATTTGAGTACCTAGCCAGTAAAATCCCTACCATCATAGAGTGCGACATTGAGTTGACTAAAGACAGCGTATTAGTAATGATGCATGATAATTCATTAGATAGGACTACTACGGGCACAGGAAAAATTATTACACAAAATTGGAGCGAATTAAAAGACCTGAAATTAAAAGACAATGCGGGTACGTTAACCAATTTTAAGATACCTACATTGGAAGAAGTTATAAAATGGGGTAAAAACAAAGTAATATACACGCTTGATGTAAAACGTAATACACCTTATGAAAAAGTAGTTGAAATGGTGCAGAAGCTTCATGCCGAAGACTATTGTGTAATAATTACCTATGACGTAAAGCAGGCAAAAAAGGTTTATGATTTAGACCCGAACCTGATGATTTCGGTTACTATCAGAGACATGAAAGAATACGATAGACATCAGCAAGCAGGCATTCCTGATAAAAATATGGTGGCTTTTATAGGCACAAGAGAGCCTAATAAAGAATTTAATGATTTTCTACATAAGAAAGGTATTGTTACAATTTTAGGTACCTTGGGTAACCTTGACAAAATGGCGGCCTCTAAAGGCGATAAAACTTATAAGGATTTTGTAAATAATGGTGCTGATATTCTATCAACCGACCGCATGATTGAGGCCTATAATGCCATCAAATAGCTTGGATTATTAAACTTATATCAGTAATTTAGCTTTTCCAGCCGCCGTATTACTCATAAATAAGTTTGAACTGAGAATTCTGAATCAAATTGGAGAATCAGTCTCAAACACTTGCTAAACTTTTTAAACTATACCTAAATTAATTTTATCAATGAGAAATCTATTGATTAGTCTACTTACCGTTTCGTGCGGTGTTGCCATGGGGCAGTCAGCATTAAAACCTAAGATCAATGCAGGAGCCGATGCCATCGAAAAGAAAGTGATTACATGGCGTCGTGATTTTCATGAAAACCCTGAATTGGGAAACATGGAGTTCAGAACAGCAAAAATTGTGGCAGACCACCTTCGTTCGTTAGGTATTGAAGTGCAAGAAAAAGTGGGCGTAACAGGTGTAGTTGGAGTATTGAAAGGCGGCAAACCGGGCCCTGTTGTGGCACTTCGTGCTGATATGGATGGCTTACCCGTAACAGAAAGAGTTGATGTGCCTTTCAAATCTAAAGTATCGACAGAGTACAATGGTCAGAAAACAGGTGTTATGCACGCTTGTGGCCATGATTCGCACGTGGCCATTCTGATGGGAGTAGCTGAGGTATTATCGTCAATGAAAAATGAGATTGCCGGAACTGTGAAGTTCATATTTCAGCCTGCTGAAGAAGGCGTTTATGACCCTAAATTGCTGAAAGACGGTAAATCGGGTGCTGAATTAATGGTGATGGAAGGCGTTTTAGACAACCCAAAAGTTGATGCCATTTTTGGTTTACACATCAGCTCAATTACAGAAGTTGGCAAAATTGGTTACCGTAATGGTGCTTTAATGGCAGCAGTTGACCAACTAGGCATTAAATTGAAAGGAAAACAAACACATGGCGCAAACCCTTGGTCGGGTATTGACCCAATCGTAACGGCCTCCCAAATTGTGTTGGGCTTACAAACAATCGTAAGTCGTAACGTGAACATTACCGAGAATCCGGCAATTGTAACAGTTGGAGCAATTCATGGCGGTATCCGTCAGAATATCATTCCTGAGTCGCTTGATATGATTGGTACTATCCGCACATTTGCGCCTGAACAACGCCAGTTAGTACACCGTAGAATTAACGAAATTGCAAAAAATATTGCTGCAAGCGCAGGCGCAACCGCCGATGTAACAATTGATACAGGTTATCCGGTTACTTATAACGACCCAGCCTTGACCGATAAAATGATTGGTACAATTGAAGGTATTGCAGGTAAAGAAAATGTATTTGTGCAACCTGTACAAACAGGTGCCGAAGATTTCAGTTTCTTCCAGCAAAAAGTTCCGGGCTTGTTTTTCTTCTTAGGTGGTAAACCAAAAGGACAAACCAATCCGGCACCGCACCATACGCCTGATTTTTATATCGATGAAGCAGGTTTCACTTTAGGCATTAAATCTCTTGCCAGTTTAACAGTAGATTATTTCGAAATGAATGCTGTAAAAGCGGTTAATGCGCAGCCTTCAAAAAGCAAAAAAGACAAGAAAAGTAAATAATTGAGTGCCTGGCACAATTTATTGAAAGGTTGGTAGTAAACTTTACTACTAACCTTTTTGTTTTATAAAGGGCTAACACTAAATTGCCCACGCAATTGATAAAATTATGTCTGCTGAAATTATAGAAATATTCCCGTCGAACCCTGATGAACGCAAAATTCGTCAGGTAGTTGAGTGTTTAAAAGGTGGTGGAATCATTATTTACCCAACCGATACAGTTTATGCCATGGGTTGCGATATTTTCAATACCAAGGCTGTTGAGCGACTTTGTAAAATTAAAGGCATTAAGCCTCAACATAATAATTTCTCAATTGTCTGCCACGATTTAAGCAATATTGCAACCTACGCTAAGGTGTCAAATAATGCATTTCGCTTACTTAAAAGAGCCTTACCGGGCCCTTTTACATTCATTCTTCCGGCTACTGCCGATTTGCCAAAAATCATGCAGACCAATCGTAAAACAATTGGTATTAGGGTACCAGACCATACAATTCCGCAAAGAATTATTGAAGTGCTGGGGAATCCTATCATTACTACTTCCTTAAAAGATGATATTGATGACATTATCGAATATCCGAACGAAATAGAGGTAATTTACGACCAGAATAAAGATAAAGCCGATATTATTATCGACGGCGGCTGGTGTGGTATTGACCCATCGACGGTTGTACTGGCCATTGATGATGATTTTGAGGTTATCAGACAAGGCGTTGGCGATTTTGAAGAGATTAACAGATAATTCACATACATAAGTAGCCTAATTTCATTTTGTTGGCGTACATTAGTGTGTCCAAATGAGCAATTGTTTGAATACCTGATTTTATTTCAACCACTCCTACCAAAACTAAGCTACTATGAAAACCTCAGTAAAAAAGGCTTTTATATTTACGTGTCTTTTATTTTCTGTTACATTCATAAGCCAAGCACAAAAAACACAAGATTTACGCACGCTCCTTGTATTTTTTGATGGTTTAAGACCAGATTACATTACTCCCGAAATTATGCCTAACCTATATGCATTCAGCAAAAAAGGTGCTTATGGCAAAAAACATCATAGCGTATTCCCTACGGTTACAAGGGTAAATTCTTCATCTTATTCAACTGGTAGTTATCCTAAAACGCATGGTTTAATGGGCAACACAGTTTATTTTCCTAAAGTTGATGCAAAACAAGGCTTAAACACCGGAGAAGCTGAAAACCTGAATAAAATCAATGAATCAGAAGGTGGCAATCTTCTAACTACTACCTCTATCGGAGAAGTGCTTACAAAAGCAGGCAAGAAAATGATGGTTTTCAGTTCAGGTTCATCTGGGCAAGCTTTGTTACAAAACCATAAAGTTGGCAATGGTGCTGTTATCAATACCAGTATGATTTTACCTAAATCGTTTGAAGCTACTGTTTTGAAAGAAATCGGGCCGATTCCTGAAAGTACTAAACCAAAACCTAATGGTTTGCAACATAAATGGATTGCCGATGCTTTAATGAAATACGGAATCACGCTTGATGGTCCATTGGTAAGTGCCCTCTGGTTTTCGGACCCTGATGGAGCGGCTCATACCTTTGGCATTGGTTCTGACATTGCTATGGAATCTATTAAAATTGTTGATGAGCAATTTGGTCGTATTCTGGCTGATATAGAGCAAAAAGGGCTAACAAACAATTTCAATATAATCATATCGGCTGACCACGGTTTTGCAACATTTGTAGGTAAAACAAATATCACCGATTTTCTTATTAAAGAAGGTTTCAAACAAAGCAAAGAGAGCGAAGATGTAGTGGTTTCTGAAACCGCAATTTATGTACAAAATCACGATAAAGATAAAATTCAAAAAATAGTAAGTGCGCTACAAGCACAAGAATGGGTAGGTGGCATTTACACAAAAGCCATCAAGGCCGGAGACACAAAAGGATTTATTGCAGGTACGCTTTCGTTTGAATCAATTCATTGGAATCACCCTTTTAGAACATCTGATATATTGGTTGATTATAACTGGAATGATAATAAAAACGACAAAGGCTATGCCGGAACCAGCTATGCCAAAGGTGTGGCGGGGCATGGTAGTTTAAGCCCTTATGAAGTACATATTGCATTGCTAGCTTATGGCCCAAGTTTCAAAAAAGCATTTGAGAGTAACTTGCCAACCTCTAACGTTGACCTTGTGCCGACGGTTTTACATTTGCACAAAATTGATATTCCTAACTCTATGAACGGAAGAGTTTTTCATGAACTACTAATTGAAAAAAATACGTCTAAACTTCCACAGGTTAAAATAGAGAAAATAAGCACTAAAACTGATTATAATGGTGGTTCGTATGAAATAACCTTGCAACAAAGTATTGTAGGAAAGTATCGTTACCTCGATTTTTCTAAAGTTGTTAGAACGAGTAAGTAAGAATCGACAAAAATAGCTTATTTTTACCTAATTCAACTCTATTCAACCTAATTGACCATGATTAAGAAAATACTTTCTATTCTATTTATTTCCCAGATTTTTAGTCATACACAAGCACAAAACTCTTTTTACATTGCCAACAAAGCACCACTTGCGCCACTCAAATACATAGAGTTGCCGCTTGGTGCGGTTAAACCTAAGGGCTGGCTACATACACAATTAAAGATAATGCGCGATGGCACAACAGGCCATCTGGACGAATATTACCCGAAAATAATGAATGACAACGGCTGGCTTGGCGGTAAAGGCGATGCTTGGGAAGAAACGCCCTACTGGCTCGATGGTGCCCTGCCCCTCGCCTATTTGCTTGACGATGCTACGCTAAAAGCCAAAGTACAAAAATATGTAGATTGGGTAATTGCTAATCAACGGCCGAATGGATATATCGGTGGTATTACAAAAGCCGAAAGAGAAGGCAAAACGCTTTCAGACTGCCAACAAGGTGACGATTGGTGGCCTAAAATGGTTATGATTAAGGTAATGCAGCAGTATTATACCGCTACAAACGACAAAAGAGTTATAAAATGCCTTAGCAATTATTTTAAATACCAATACCAGAATATAAAGGCTTGCCCACTTGTGAAATGGACCGAATGGGCGCAAGCCAGAGGTGGCGACAACCTGATGTCGATTTATTGGTTGTATAACATTACAGGAGATAAATTTCTTTTAGAATTAGGAGACACCATCTATCAACAAACAACTCCTTGGACAGACCTACTTGGCAAACGTAACTGGGTAATGCAGGCAGCAGCCAACCAAACCAATGAAAAATGGATGGAACGTCACGCCGTTAACGTTGGCATGGGTATTAAACTTCCTGCGATTTATTATCAATCTAAAAAGAATCCTGAATTACTGAAAAGCCTGAAAACAGGCTGGAGTGATTTAATGTTGCTTCATGGTTTACCGCATGGTATGTTTTCGGGTGATGAAGATTTGAATGGTAACGACCCAACACAAGGCATTGAATTATGTTCTATTGTAGAAACCATGTTTTCGATGGAGCAAATGATTAGCATTACAGGCGACCAAACCTATATGGAAGCACTTGAAAGAATGACCTACAATGCTTTGCCTACCCAAACCACCGACGATTATAATTCAAGACAATATTTTCAGATAGCCAATCAGGTTCAAGTAAGCCGTGGCGTATTTGATTTTACTTTGCCTTTCTGGCGAGGTATGTGTAATGTTTTTGGGCCTTATGCAGGCTATACTTGCTGCACAGCCAATATGCATCAGGGTTGGACAAAGTTCACCTCGCACCTATGGTACGCAACGCCAGATAAGGGTTTAGCAGCTTTGTTGTTTGCACCAAGCAGCATTAAAGCCAAAGTAGGCGACGGAACCGAAGTGAGTATTGAAGAAGAAACCAATTATCCGTTTGAAGACCAGATAAACTTTACAATCAACACGCCTAAATCGGTTGATTTTCCGTTTGAAATCCGTATTCCGGTTTGGTGTAAAGAGGCTACGCTGTTGCTCAATGGTCAAAAATTAAGAACCGAGCAAGGAGGTAAAATTGCCAGAATAAAAAGAGTCTGGGCAAATGGCGATAAAATCACCTTGCAATTGCCTATGGAAGTAAAAACTACTAACTGGGCAGGTAATTCAAGAGCTATTGAACGTGGTCCGCTGGTATATGCCTTGAAAATTGAGGAAGAATGGACAAAAAAAGAGATTAAGGAAGAAGGAATCTATTATGATATTCAACCAAAAAGCGCTTGGAATTATGGCTTAGTACTGCCGGTTGTTCAAAAAACTTCTGAAAACACAAGTGTAACAATCAAGCCTAAATCTGATGCCTTTGTATGGAATAGTACCAACGCCCCTATCGAAATAAAAACCACAGGTAAGAAGATACCAAGCTGGCAGATTGTTGAAGGAGTAGCCCGCCAACCTATCACTGCCCGTGACGGCTTATACTTAGGCGAAGTAGATAAAAAAGAAGAAACTATCACGCTGATTCCATACGGTTGTAGTAAACTACGTGTGGTAGCTTTTCCGGTTGTGAAATAATGGATTAGGTGTATTCTTTGCAAATCGTACACTCGTACGTATTCGAATACAAAAGTGTACGTACGAACGACCTATGTTATTTTGTTTATCCTCTTAAACTACTTATTATCAATACTATATATATTATTATATATATAAAAAAAAATATAAGAGAAATAAGGAAGCTTAAAAAAGAATCGTTCGTACGAACACTTTTGTGTTCGAGTTAGTACGAGTGTACGATTTGAATTTAGGAATATTCAATCTTGCCAAAATTTTATTTTTTCAATAACAAGACAGTTTAAAAAGGAATCGCTCGTACGAACACTTTTGTGTTCGAATTCGTGCGAATGTACGATTTGAGTTTATGAATCTCCAAAATTTTCAGAAATTGACTTTTTCTCAATAACAAAACCTAATTTTAATCAGATTCTTTGTTAAGAGCATATTAATTGCGAAATTGTCAATCATTCAAAATTATATTGTAAAGACTAATACTTAACCTTTCCCTCTAATGAAATGAAACGAATCAATTCTGTTGATTTTACTCGTGGATTAGTCATGGTGATAATGGCACTTGACCATACCCGTGATTTAATACATATAGGTACTAATCCAACCGATTTAGCTGCTACCACACCGATTTTGTTTTTCACCCGATGGATAACCCATCTTTGCGCACCAACCTTTGTGTTTCTTTCGGGTACATCGGCATATCTCTCTTATAAAAACCAGAATGTCGGTCTTAAAGAAAGTCGACGATTTATGCTCAGCAGAGGTTTATGGCTAATTTTTCTTGAATTTACGGTTGTCGGTTTGGGTATATGGTTTGATTTTAAGTTCCGAATGTTTTTCTTTCAGGTAATTTCAGCCATCGGTTTTGGTTTTATCATTCTTTCATTCTTAATGAAGCTCGCTCCTAAAACCATTCTGATTATTGGCTTGGTAATCATCTTCTGCCATAATTTATTAGGGCTTGTGCCATTTAACCAACCGCCATTCTCTTATTTTTCGCCATTATTTGGTTTTGCACTTTTCCCGCTTTCGGCTGATACCACTTTTGCCGTTGGCTACCCTCCTATTCCGTGGTTAGGTATTATGCTTGCAGGGTATGGCTTTGGCGGAACTGTTTTTGCTAAACCTCAGGCAGAGCGAAAAGCTGCTTTGTTAAAATTAGGATTTGGTGCTTTAGTGCTATTTGTGGCAATACGTTTCGTTAATTTCTACGGTGACCCTGTACCTTGGTCAGCACAAAAAGATGGCGTGTACACGTTTTTATCGTTTATGAATCTGACCAAATATCCGCCATCACTTCTATTTACACTAGCCACACTTGGCGTAAGTTTTATTATCCTTTCAGTAAGCGATGGCATTAAAAATAAGTTTACCGATTTTCTGACTGTTTATGGCAAAGTGCCGCTTTTTTACTACATCATTCACTGGTATCTGATTCATACGCTTATGTTTGTGATGCTGTACTTACAAGGTTTCAGCACGAAAGACTTTGTTTTTGGGCCATTTCAATTTGGCCGACCGCAACAGCCATCGGGTTTAGAACTAGGTGCTACCTATGCTGTTTGGCTAGGCGTTGTGCTTTTTATGTATCCGCTATGTAAATGGTACAGCAACTATAAAGCTGCCCATAAAGACAATAAATGGTTGCGATATTTGTAATTTTTGAAACAGAATGCAGTAAAAAGGTAGCTAAAAAACCCTTTTTACTGCAATATTTTAATACCTAAACACTCATATTGCTTCATTAAAGAAGCATCTGCTTCGGTATCGGTTATCAGATAATTGGCCATATTGATTGGCGCAAATGGCAGATATTTGTCTTTCTCAAATTTCCTTGAATCACAGAGTAGAAATGTTTCTTTGGCATATTTAGCCAATGTGCTTGAAATTTCGGCTTCTTTTTCGCTCGATGCACTTAGCCCATTAGTCAAAGATATACCATCTACCCCCAGAAAAGCCTTATCGGCTCGGTAGCGGGCAAAGTGTTCAACGGCAATCTGTCCGTGGCTGGCTTGCCGCTCCATATCTATTTCACCTCCGGCAAAATTCAAACTTACGGAAGAATTAAGCAAAGCATTCACTATCGGAATTGAGTTAGTAACTACCTTAATTCTCATGTTTCTGATAAACGGACATATTCTGTAAACGGTGCTGCCACAATCAAGAAAAACCACATCGCCTTCTTTAATAAAAGTGGCTGCTATCTGGCATATATGCTCTTTTTGCTCACCCCTTACCGCCGATTTATTCACAAAATCCACAGGGTCATAGCTTAAACTAAGTTTCATCGCTCCACCATGCGTTCTGAAAATCAAGCCTTTTTCGGCTAATACTGCCAAATCTCTACGCACTGTAATCTCCGAAGTGTTCAGTAATACAGCCAATTCTTTTACGTCAACGCTACCGTTGGTTTCTATTTTTTCTATAATTATCTGTTTACGTTCTTGGAAGTTCATGTACAATTTGTAATTTTGCTCAAAAATAATCAAAATAATTCAAAAACAATCAAAATGAATAATCGAGTTAGAAACTTAAACACCGAAGTACTCTCTGATAATTGGTATGTGCTGCGTAAAGTTACATTTGAATGGCAAAAGAAAAACGGAGATTGGCAAAAACAAAGCAGAGAAGCCTACGACCGAGGCAATGGAGCAACGATTTTGCTTTATAATAAGGATACAAAAACGGTTATTCTGACCAAACAATTCAGAATGCCAACTTATGTAAATGGCAACGAAAACGGTATGTTGATTGAAGCCTGCGCCGGATTATTAGATAAAGACGATGCCGAAAACTGTATAAAAAGAGAAACAGAAGAAGAAACAGGGTATAAAATTACTCAGGTAAAAAAGGTTTTTGAGGCTTATATGTCGCCGGGCTCAGTTACCGAAATTCTCTACTTTTTTGTAGCCGAATATAGCAAAGAGCAAAAAGTTAATGATGGCGGTGGTGTAGACGAAGAGGAAGACATTGAGGTACTAGAGCTAGATTTTAACAAAGCCATGCAAATGCTCGCCAACGGAGAAATAAAAGACGGCAAAACCATTATGCTACTACAATATGCCCAAATGCACAATCTGATAAGCTATAATTAAGCATGAAAAAGACTTAAATTCAACCTTGATTCGGCTATGAATCAAGGTTATTAAGTTCTAAATCGTTCATACATTTAAAATGTCCTTTCGGGCATTTGCTGTAGCCTATTTTTGAACAGGGCCTGCAACTAAGATTTTTGTTTTCGATAATACTAAACTCGGTCTGATAAGGATACATTCCAAATTCAGGCACGGTATTGCCCCAAATAGACACAACTCGTTTTTTTAGCGCAGAAGCAATATGCATTAAGCCTGTATCGTGGCTAATCACATATTCAGCTTGTTTTAAAATAGACGCCGACTGATTCAGGTTATATTTACCACAGGCATTATAAACTTTATTGCCTAAAGCGTGCTCAACTATTTCGCCTGCGGCCTCATCTTCTTTACCTCCTAAAAGAATTACCTTTTTGTTTACTTTACTGCAAACTTCTATAATCCTGCCAATGGGTAATTTCTTAGTAAAATGCTGGCCACCAATGGCATAGGCTACAAAGCCTTGGTGATTTTTCAGAATATCTTTTAAATCAACTTCCTGACCCGCAGGAATAAAATAGTCGAGCCCTTTGTTATCATTTTTAACACCTAGCGATGCTACGGTTTCAAGGTTTCGGTCAACAATATGCATATCAGGCATACGGTTAATCTTGAAATTAACCAAAAGCCATTTCTCAAAATTCAGTTTATTATAGCTAAATGATTTTTTACTAAGGCGATACTTAATAATTGACGTGCGCAGGTTATTATGCAAATCAATTACGTAGTCGTAGTTTTCGGCCTGAAGCGGTTTTATAAAGGAATCGAGCGAGCCCTCTAACAAAAAAAATTTATCAATGTATGGGTTGTGTTCAACCAATACTTTAAATTGCTTTTTTGTAGCAAAATGAACCTCTGCGTTTGGATACTGCAGTTTCAGGCATCTAATGACAGGAGTTGTAAGGATAATGTCTCCGATGGAAGAAAAACGCAGGATTAAAAACTTTGCTTTCATTCTCTATAATTTAGGTCTATGTATTGACCGTTGACCTTCTGGTATTTCCAACGTTTATGCGACCACATCCACGGCGATGGGTCTGCTTTTATATCTCTTTCCAATTTTTTTGCGTGTTCCTCAATTATTTTGCCTTTTGGTAATTCCCTAGGTGTTGTACTAATCATATCAAACACGGCCCTGTATTTGCCTCTTGCAATACGTTTAATACAAACATAAACCACCGGAACATTGAAACGATGCGCAAATATTTCGGTTCCTGCAAAAAACGAAGTTTCCTGATTCAAAAAGTTTGTCCAATAGGCTTTATCTGGCGGTGCTGACTGGTCATTTGCCAGAATCAATAAAAATGGTTTATCGCCCTTTGTATTCACTTTTCGGGAAGCATCGTTCATCGAAATCATTTCGACCCCATATTTAGAACGGAAATCAAGAAACATCTGATTAAAATAAGCATTATGCTGCACCCGATAAATGGTTTTTATTTGAAAGGGCAACATAAAAGGCAAAACCTGATTAACCCACTCATGATTACCATAGTGCCCTGTTGAAACGATACAACTTTGGCCATTCTTGAATAATTCCTCTACTACTTCGGGATTCTCAATACTCACTCTTTTAAGTAAAGCCTCTTTTGAAATAGTAAGGCATTTGAGCATTTCCAGAAAGAAATCGACAATGTATTGAAAAAAAGCCTTTTCTATCTTGATTAACTCTGCCGTACTTTTTTCGGGAAAACTATTTTTCAGATTAGTTCTCACCACCGATTTTCTATATCCAACTACATAATACACAATTACATAAGCGAAATCGGAAAGCAGGTATAAAATCGGAAAAGGTAAAATTGAAATAAGATATAAAAAAGGTAATGCTATATAATAACCAACTGCTTGCATTAGTTCTGATTGTAATTAGACAAAAAATTCCTGTACTCCTCTATCGTATCTAAGTCTGTTTTCCCATGAGGAAAATCTATTGTAGCTGTTTTGGCTTTATTGGCAAGTATAACTTTCTTTGCGCCATTATCACCGCTCAATTCAAGCAAATCGTTGAAGAGTTTTCTTTTAAAAAGTACCGGAATTCCCATTTGCTCGCCGTATCGGCAAGCTACAATATCTGGTGATTCCTCTTTACCTTTTTCAGTTTCTTGTGCTTTAGCAATTATTTCCTCAATAAGCCTGACAGATACGTAAGGCATATCAACCGTTAAAAAAATTACTGCTTCTAAGTCTTTTAAGGTCATATAGGCCCCAACCAAGCCCATTTTTATTGAGCTTGCCATTCCGGCCTCCCATTGAGGATTATCAATAACAGTAATAGGCATACGGTCTAATTCAGGGCGAATCATGTTGCGATTAGCACCTAAAACTACTACTATCGGATAAGCGGGCGTATCCATTGTCATTTCGGCAATACGCTTAATCAACGATTTTCCATCAATATGTAACAATTGCTTAGGAGCACCCATTCTGGTGGAGGCACCTGCCGCCAAAATCACTATGCCTACTTTCATTTGTATAAAATACTTCCTACTAAAATAGCTCTTAGTAGGAAGATTCGATTAATTAAAATAAAATTGGTGTTAAACCCTTAAAATCTATCTATTAGTGTGCTTCTAGCCAGTTATTGCCAACGCCCATTCCAGTTTCCATCTTAACGGGTAACGGAATAGCCGTACACATTAGTTCATCAACTTTCTGTTTAAGGTACTCTACTTCGTTGCGGTGGGCATCAAAAACTAACTCATCGTGCACCTGCAAAATCATTTTCGATTGTAGCTTTTCTTTTTTAAGGAACTCATGAATATTAATCATGGCTACTTTTATCATGTCAGCCGCCGACCCTTGTATAGGTGCATTAATAGCGTTTCGTTCTGCAAAGCCTCTATCAACCAGATTCTGCGAATTGATATCTCTTAAATATCTTCTACGCCCCATAATAGTTTCAACATATTTGGTTTCACGGGCTTTGTTAATGGCCGAATCCATAAAAATCTTGATTTTCGGAAACTCCATCCAGTAAGCATCAATTATTTCTTTGGCCTCACCTCTTGGAATACTCAGTCGTTGAGCCAAACCAAAGGCAGAAATGCCATAAATAATACCAAAGTTTACCATTTTGGCTTTGCGACGCATATCAGAAGTAACCTCTTCGAGTGATACTTTGAAAACTTTTGAGGCCGTAGTAGCATGAATATCAATACCTTGGTTGAAGGCATTAAGCATACTTTCGTCTTCGCTGAAAGCCGCCATAATGCGTAGTTCTATCTGCGAGTAATCGGCTGAAAGAATCAAGAAATTCTCATCACGCGGAATAAACGCCTTACGAATCTCACGCCCACGAACCGTGCGGATTGGAATATTCTGTAAGTTGGGGTTCGTAGAACTCAAACGACCCGTAGCTGCTACCGCCTGATTATAAGAGGTATGAATGCGTCCTGTTTTCTTAGAAATCAAGGCAGGCAAAGCATCAACATAAGTACTTTTCAGTTTTACCAATTCACGGAAATCTAGTATTTTTCTTACAATTTCGTGTTCGCTCTCCAGTTTCGACAGCACGTCTTCGCCAGTTGCATATTGGCCTGTTTTGGTCTTTTTTGCATTTTTATCCAGCTTCAACCTTTCAAATAATATCTCTCCCAATTGCTTAGGCGAAGCCACATTAAACTCACCACCTGCAAGGTTATAGATATTACTTTGAATCTCCTGAATATCAGTATCTAATACCTTCGACATATCGTGAAGCGTTTCAACACTTACTTTTACGCCCGACATTTCCATATCGGCCAACACTCCTACCAAAGGCATTTCAACATCGGCCAATAGTTTTTTCTGCTGGGTACTGGCACTTAATCTTGGCTCGAGTACATTTTTCAGTTGCAAAGTAATATCTGCATCTTCTGCGGCATATTCTTTTACTTTCTCTACATCGGCTTCACGCATGGTAAGCTGGCCTTTGCCTTTTTTGCCAATCAAGGTTTCGATGGCCACAGGCTCATAGTTCAGATACACATTAGCCAGGTAATCCATACCGTGTCTTTGCTCAGGCTCGATAATGTAGTGCGCCAACATGGTATCGTAGAGTTTACCTTTAACCTCAATGCCATAGTTTTGCAGAATCATCAAATCGTATTTGATATTCTGCCCTATTTTCATGATTGATTCGTTTTCAAAAATCGCTTTGAATTCCTGCAATATTTCAAGCGCCTCTGCTTGATTGGCAGGGAACGGAATGTAATAAGCCTCACCCTTACGATAAGCGAAAGATAACCCTACTATTTCGGCATCAATTGCATCAACCGAAGTAGTTTCAGTATCGAAACAGAATTCATCTTGCTGAGATAGATAATATATCAAGCTTTTTCTAAGCTCTGGCGTGTCCATCAAATGATACTCATGTACAACTGTATCGATAGTATCCTTTGAAGAAGATAAATAAGCATTCGATTCTTCTTCTACATCATCGGGTAAAACAATATTTGTTGAAGTATCTGCCTCAAACATAGATATTTGCTGACCAGATTTTGCTCCAATAGCTGATTTTTTTTCTACCGGTGTTTTTGCCGTTGTTGCTACGCTTGCTGTTGCAGTTGGTTCATTAGGCAATAGTCTTTTTCTCAGGGTTCTGAACTCCAATTCATCTAACAATGGCGACAAGAGTTCAATATGCGGAGGCATAATTTTGAGCTTGTCAGCATCAAATTCAATTGGCACGTTCAACTCAATTTTAGCCAGTTCTTTCGATAAAATGGCTATATCATGGCTTCTTCTGATGGCTTCGCCTAATTTACCTGTTACTTTATCGCTATTTGCTATTAAGTTTTCTACTGAATCATATTGTGCAATAAGTTTTGCTGCAGTTTTTTCTCCCACTCCCTGAATCCCTGGAATATTATCAACGGCATCGCCCATTAAACCGAGCATATCAACTACTTGGTCTACTCGTTGTATCCCCCATCGGCTACATACTTCGTTCACACCCATTACCTCCACATCTTTACCTCCAATGGCAGGCTTATAAAGATAAATGTGTTCTTCAACCAATTGCCCATAGTCTTTGTCAGGTGTCATCATATAAACCTCAAACCCTTCTCGAGCAGCTTTTTTCGATAAGGTGCCAATAACATCATCTGCCTCGTAACCTTTAAGGCTCAAACAAGGAATATCCATTGCCTCAACAAGCTTTTTTACATACGGAATTGCAACCGTAATATCTTCGGGTTGTTCCTGACGATTAGCTTTGTATTCAGGAAACATAGAGTTACGGAAGGTGCCGCCGGGTAAATCAAAGGCAACGCCTAAGTGTGTGGGCTTCTCTTTCTGAATAACCTCAAGCAAAGCATTGGCGAATCCGAACACACAGCTTGTATTTAAGCCATTAGATGTGATTCTTGGTGCTTTAAGGAATGCAAAGTGCGCTCTGTAAATAAGTGCCATTGCATCGAGAAGAAATAGTTTTTTTTCGGGCATTGTGTAATTTATCTGTATAAATGTTGCAAAAATCTTATCTAAATCAGTTTTTTTAGAAACAGGTTCTTTAATCAAATATTCGTCTTTTTATTAAAAAAAACCTCAAAACCATGAAATATTTTTAAAAAGCTTGTGCTTAAGAGGTTTTGGAATATCAAAACCCCTAACTTACACTTGCCATAAAACGCTTCAGTTCTTAAAATTCATGCAAAGGTAACTTAAGCCTAGATAAATTCACAAGAAGATGCCAGAAATGAGAAAACAAATAGCAAATACATTTGTTGTAACTTAATAATAAGTACAGAAATTCATTTTATTTACACGGACTACCGAATAAAAAATGTTAAAAAAAATTCTTAAGTTTGCATGATAAAAGTGACTATTTAAAAACAATATTCCTATGTATGATGCCATAATTATTGGAGGCGGACTTGGGGGGTTAACAGTTGCTATTGAACTAGCCAGAAACAAATTTACAGTACTAATAATAGAAAAACATGCATACCCATTTCATAAGGTATGCGGCGAATACATTTCTAATGAGGTAAGACCTTATCTTGAACACATAGGTCTAGACCTCGCTAAACTGGGGGCTTCTACTATTAATCGTTTCATGCTTACATCTGTAAGAGGAACCACCCTATTCTCTCCCTTAAAAATGGGTGGTTTTGGGATAAGTCGTTACACACTCGATTATGAATTATACAAAATTGCGGTTAATCTGGGTGTACATTTTGAGCTCAATGCAAGTATAGAAGAAACACAACGCATTAATGAAACTTTTTTTGTTGATACCAACACTAATAAAACCTTCCAGTCGAGAATACTGATTGGCTCTTATGGTAAGCGTGCAAAGGTTGACAGAATCATTCAAAGGCCAATACCAAAGCAGCAAACGAGTTACATGGGTATTAAATATCATATCTCGCTCGATTTTCCAAAAGATTTAATTGCCTTACATAATTTTAAAGGTGGCTATTGTGGTATTTCAGCCATTGAAGACGATAAACTCTGCTTGTGCTACCTAAGCGCCACAGCGAACCTCAAAAACAAAACTGGGATAAAACAAATGGAAGAGGATATCCTTTACCAAAACCCTTTTCTGAAAGAAATATTTACCAAAGCTGAATTTCTATTCAAAAAACCTGAGGTTATTAACGAAGTGGTTTTTGTAAGCAAAAGTAAAGTTCATGAAAACATAATCATGGTGGGCGATTCGGCAGGTTTAATTACGCCCCTGGCAGGTAATGGCATGTCAATCGCCATTAAGTCGGGTTTTATGGCAGCTAAATTAATTACAGAATTTTTATACGATAATATTAACAGAGCCGAGCTAGAGAAGTTATATATATCAAACTGGAATACTAATTTCAGAAATCAGCTATGGCGTGGGCGTCAATTACAGAAGCTTTTTGGCAAAGAAAGAACGTCAGAAGTCGCCATTACGTTACTCAATAGTTTACCGGCCCTCATGCCGCTGGTTATCAGGAGCACGCATGGCAAAATATTACAGTACATTTAAACTTAAAGCGCAAATAAAACCAAGTAAATATGAGAAAAATAGGCACATTTTTAGTTATGCTTATGGCGATAAGCAGTTTTTCGTCCGCACAGAATTTCACACTTAAAAGCAAAGACCTAGGCGGTCAGGCTTCTCAAAAAGAATTTTTCAATAGTTTTGGTTGTACCGGGCAAAACATTTCACCTCAATTATCGTGGACTGATGTTCCGAAAGGCACACAAAGTTTTGCCATTACTATTTACGACAAAGATGCCCCTACCGGCAGCGGCTGGTGGCACTGGGTTGTGTTTAATATTCCGGCTAATGTTACCGAATTAAAAGCAGGTGCAGGAGATATTTCTAAAGGAATTGCACCAAAAGAATGTGTGCAAAGTATTACAGATTTTGGCACACAAGGCTATGGTGGCCCGTGCCCACCTCCAGGTGCTCCACATGAATATCTGATAACAGTTTATGCATTAAAGAGCAAGCTGGAGCTTGATAAAAACGCTAGCCCTGCAATGGTAGGTTTTAATCTTAGTGCCAATACCATTGAAAAGGCATCGATAGTGATGTATGGGCAGAGATAGTTTTTTAGCAGTAATTCATGTTCTTATACAATGTAAAATGGCCTAGCTGTTAAACAAGCTAGGCCATTTTATATTTATGGAATATCCATAAACTTATGCGTTTGTAAACTCACCTTCCATTTGGGGTTTTCTTTCACATAATCAATAATCAACGGAAGCATCTGGCTTTGCTTGCCCCATTCGGGTTGTAAAAGCAACATACAGTCTTTATTTACCAAAGCAGCGTGTTTTTCGGCAAATGCAAAATCTGATTTGTTATAAACTATTACTTTCAGTTCATCAGCCTCAGCGTAAATGCTTTCGTGTGGTTCTTTAAATTTCTTCGGCGAAAAACACACCCAATCCCAAGAACCCGTAACCTGATATACACCAGAGGTTTCTATATTGGTCAGGAAACCAGCCTCTTGCAAAGCACCAGTCAGTTCATCTAAATTATACATCAGCGGCTCTCCGCCTGTAATTACAGCCATACGGCCAGTATATTTGCTGGCTTCTGCTACAATTTCTTCAACACTTAATTGTGGGTGAATTGAAGCATCCCACGATTCTTTAACATCGCACCACACACAGCCTACATCGCATCCACCCAAACGAATAAAATATGCCGCCTTTCCTGCATGATACCCCTCACCTTGTAGGGTATAAAACGATTCCATCACGGGCAATTTTACTAACTCTGTTATCATCTGACTTATTTTTTTACAAAATTACCAATATTCTACCATTTTTTTAAGAATAGTAAATCTGTGAGTCAGATAATCTCAAAAAATTGACATTTCTTATAATAAAAGCACAATTCAAGGTTCTTTTTTGCATTTTTTTGAGAAACAAAAAAGCTAAAATTGAATTTATGTTAAATTTTTCAACCATTCTTATGCAAAACACGTTATATTCATATTCAGAAACTGATTGACTAAAGCCAGCTCAAGCTATCTGTATTTTGTAGCACGGGCTTGTAAAAAATAATTCGTTTTAATTTTTAAAATTAAACTCAAACAGTTTCTTAGATTTGCGACAAATAAACGAAAGAGGTAATGTCTGAGTCTGAAAAAAAATATAGCGATTCTTTAACCGAATATTCCCGAAGAAAAACCAATCAGGTAAAGATAGGTGATTTATGGATGGGGTCTGACTACCCAATACGGGTTCAATCAATGACTACCATTGACACAATGGATACAATCGGTTCTGTTGAACAGACAATCCGGATGATTGAAAGTGGTTGTGAGTTAGTCAGAATCACCGCTCCAAGTGTGAAAGAGGCGCAGAATCTTGAAAACATTAAAAAAGAATTACGCCGCAGAGGTTACTCTACTCCTCTTGTTGCTGATATACATTTTACGCCCAATGCCGCCGAGCTAGCTGCCCGAATCGTTGAAAAAGTACGTATTAATCCGGGGAATTATGCCGATAAAAAGCGCTTCGAAATCATAGATTATACCGAGGAAAATTATCAGGCTGAACTACTGAGAATCAGAGACAGGTTTTTGCCACTGATAAAGATTTGTAAAGAACATGGCACAGCCATGCGTATCGGTACCAATCATGGTTCGCTTTCTGATAGAATCCTGAGCCGCTATGGCGATACGCCATTGGGTATGGTTGAATCAGCCTTAGAGTTTTTGAGAATATGTGAAGACGAAAATTATTTTAATATCGTAATTTCGATGAAGTCTTCTAACCCACAAGTAATGGTTGAGGCGTATCGATTGCTGGTACAAAGGCTTGATGCAGAAAAACTAAAACCTTATCCTCTTCACCTTGGTGTTACAGAAGCCGGAGAAGGCGAAGACGGCAGAATAAAATCGTCGATGGGAATTGGTACGCTTCTGGAAGATGGTTTGGGTGATACAGTGAGGGTCAGCCTTACCGAAGACCCCGAATTTGAAGCACCTGTAGCCCGGGCATTGGTTGACAGATACACACAGAGACAAGCAAAGGCATCATTTATTGAGCCAATTACTACTGTCCCTATTAATCCTTATCAATATCACCGTAGAGATACAATTGAGGTTGAAAACATAGGCGGGCTTAATGTACCAAGAGTCATTGCTGATTTTTCGGAGGTTACGGTAGAAAAGCACGAAGATTTGAAACCTATCGGGCATTTTTATTTGCCATTGCCTGACAAATGGCGCATGAACGACATCGGTGCCGACTATGTGTATAGTGGCAAACAGCCTATTCCTTTTATGTTGCCTAATGGCCTGAAAGAAATTCTGGATGCTGAAGTTTGGACACTTAATGAAGACAAACTCCACAAAATTCCAATGTTTAGCGCCTGGGCATTTGTTGAGGCTTTGAACGCTGGGAATTTACATATTTCTTTAAATTTTGTACGCATATCATTAAGTGATTTAAGTACTGACTTTATAGAAATGCTTCAAAAACAAAGTAGTGTTGTTTTAGTTGCCGAAACCGACAACGAGGCTGCAATGCCTGAGCTAAGAAAACTCTATTTTGAGTTGCTGAATGCTAAAATCAAGCATCCTGTGGTTTTAAAAAGAGATTACAGAAGCATTTCGGAAGTTGACGGACAATTGTATGCTGCTACCGATTGTGGAGGTTTATTGGTTGATGGCTTTGGCGATGGTATTATGTTATCGTTTGATAACCTTGCAACAGCCAACAGCACATCGTTTGGTATTTTGCAGGCAGCCCGCACACGGATGAGTAAAACCGAATACATCAGTTGTCCTTCGTGTGGTAGAACCTTGTTCGACCTGCAAGAAACAACTGCCATGATACGCAAACATACCGACCACCTGAAAGGCGTTAAAATAGGCATTATGGGCTGTATTGTAAACGGGCCTGGCGAAATGGCTGATGCTGACTATGGATATGTAGGCATAGGTAAAGATAAAATTGCTTTGTATAGAGGACAGAACGTGGTAAAAAAATCGGTACATGCCGATAACGCAGTGAACGAATTAATTGGATTAATAAAAGAAGATGGTCGTTGGTTAGAACCCGAAGTGCTGGAAATGGAATTAATGGCTAACTGAAAACCCTAATGCGATGTTACAAAAACTAAAACACTTTTTTTCGATTGGGCCTGTTTTTGCTTACTTTTTTAGAGTATTTACTAAAGACAAAGACGGAAAATACCCACATAGTTTCAACTTAAAAATGATGCACGGAATCAATAAAATTTCGATTGTGATGTTTTTAATTTGTGTAATTATAATGGTAACTCGCTGCGCAAGCCGTTAAAGCAATGAACTTAGAGACATTCAGAGAATATTGTCTTACTAAAAAGGGCGTAACAGAAGAATTGCCCTTTGGCCCCGATACACTCGTTTTTAAGGTTATGGGCAAAGTATTTGCCCTCACGGGTTTAGACACTGAACGCTTTAAAATAAGCCTGAAAAATACACCCGAAAAAAACGAGGAAATTAGAGCCGAATATGCCTCTGTAACAGGTGCTTACCACATGAACAAACGCCACTGGAACACAGTGGCAGTAGATGGATGTGTGAAAGATAATATACTGAAAGAATGGATAAGTGAGTCGTATGATATTGTGGTGAAGAATTTACCGAAGAAAACACAAGAAGAACTCAATAATATGTAGTATCATGGAGGCTCTATTGATTGGCATACCGTTTTTGATTTATATCTACCTCAGAATCAGGTTAGGTAATGATATTTCGCCGCAGGAATACGACGGGATTATCTTCAAAGAAGGAATTGATGCTTACAAATCGGCCGATTATTTGAGTGCTTTCAGGTATTTTGAAGCAGAAGTGCAAGAATACCCAAAGTCATCGACTGCTTATTTATACAGAGGAAAATGTCACTACTATTTCGAGAACTGGGAGGCAGCCCTTGCCGATTTCGAAAAATCAATAAGGCTCGATAATTCACTTGGTGAAACTTTTTACTGGAAAGGATTGTGCCATTATCAGTTAGAAGAATACGCCATGTCACATTATGAATTTAAGCGTTCGTCAAGAATGTTTTTAGATAAAAATCCGGAAGTATTACGTCAGATTGCTGAGCTTGAATTCAGACAAGCTGACTTTGAAAGTGCCCGGAAAAACTTTAAATTAGCTGCCGCTCTAGGCGACAGCAAATCCAATATACTTTTACAAACGCTTTTTTATGGCAACATTAGAAAAGCATCTAGTTAAACCAAATAAATGACTGAAAATCAATACCTTTTTGTTTACGGTACTCTTTTGAGCGAGTACGGTAATATTGAGTCGCACGAATGGGTGAAAAAGTATGCCGAGCCAATGGGCAAAGCAATGATAGAAGGCAAGATGTATATGGTTGATTATTATCCTGGTATTATTGCTTGCCCAAGTGGAGAAAAGTATTTTGTTAAAGGCGAATTGTATCGTTTGAAAGAACCAGACAAACTGTTTTCTCTTTTAGATAAGTATGAAGAATATAACCCTATGGACCCGGCACATTCGGAATATGTACGCAAGAAATCAAATGTGATTCTGAAAAGTGATGGCCAATCCTACGAAGCATGGGTTTACTATTTCAATCAATCGGTTGAAGATTTAGAGTTTATGCCAAAAGGCGATTTTATTAATGAATATCATAAATAGCCTTTTGTTTTAAAACAATTTAATAGATTTTGTTACTTAATCTTGAAATTACATTAAGTTGACAGTTTAAGACTGCCAACTATTTTTTTGGATTTTTCAAACAATATCTATCATATTATCACGTATTTCAGAAAAAGAAGCAACCATTCTATCGGCATACTCGTTTTATCATTTAGACAAGTTTACCGAAAAATTATGAAATGAAGCAGCTCTATTTTCTGATTCTTTTTTTATCCACCAATATAGTTTTTGCACAAAGTACATTTACCATTAAGGGTAAAGTTACAGACTTTGTAACTCACGACCCTGTTCCTTTTGCTTCTATCAGTGTTAAAAACACAACTTTAGGCAAAAACACCGACTTCGAAGGCAACTTTGTCCTTCAACTTTCTGCACTCACGTCCGATTCTCTGCTTGTGAGTTGTATGGGTTATATAACTAAAACTGTTTTTATTCACCGAGATTCGCTTAATCAGACCCTAAATATTCAGCTAAAGCCGTCTGATATTATGCTGCATGAAGTGAGTGTATATGCCGGGGAGAATCCTGCATGGGCTATTATTCGTAAAGCGGTATCGGCCAAATCGAAGAATAATTATAAGCGGATAAGTGCATTTGACTATGCCAGTTACAATAAAATTGAGGTTGATATTAATAATATTACTGACAAGCTCAGAAAGCGTAAACTTGCACAAAAAGTAAACAAGGCCATTGAAGAAATTGGTACTCTAACCGACGACGACGGTAAAGCCTTAGTTCCCACTTTCATTTCTGAATCGGTTTCACATTATTATTTCCGAAGTAACCCCAGGTTATCGAAAGAAATCATTGAAAAAACCAACATAAAAGGCATTGGAGTAACAGACGGTAGCCTCACAGCTCAATTAATTGGGTCTACATTTCAGCAATACAATTTCTATGTAAACCAGGTTGATGTACTTAATAAAAACTTTGCCTCACCTATTGCCGACGACTGGCGTTTGGTTTATGATTATTACCTGGCAGATAGTACGTATATAGGTGAGGATTTTTGTTATAGAATTGAATTTACCCCCAAACGAAAGCAAGATTTGGCATTTGCCGGAACCATGTGGATCAACAAAGACTCGTGGGCAATTGCACAAATTGATGCAGCCATAAGTAAAGAGGCCAATCTAAACTTTGTAGAACGAATTAAAATCCAACAAGAATTAGAGCCTGTTGACAGTGTCTGGATACCTATAAAGAACAGAATTGTGGTTGATGTTGCCGAACTTACCAAAGGCTCGGCAGGTATGCTATTGAAGTTTACCAACTACAATAGCGATATTGTAGTAAACCGCCCAAAAGATGTAAAGTTTTATGACAGAGGAATAGAGATTGCGCCCGATTACCGAGAAACTGATAAAAAATACTGGCAGTCGGTAAGACCCGAACCTTTTTCTGAAAAGGAGCAACTGGCTTACACCATGATTGACACGATTAAGAGTATTCCGGTGATTAAAACCTATACAGAAATAGCCAAAATAATTTCAAGCGGTTATACACGTTTGTTTACAGGCATTGAACTAGGGCCACTGGTTTACTCGGGGGCTTATAATAATGTTGAAGGTGTAAGGTTAAGGCTAGGGCTAAGGACTAATTACGAATTCAGCAGAAAATGGGTACTTGAAGGCTACCTTGCTTATGGAACGATGGACAATGCTTGGAAAGGTGGTGGTGAAATAACGAGGATATTTTCGAGAAAACCTTGGACGACCCTAAACATGAAGTTTACGAATGATATTGAACAGGTTGGCCTCAGAAAAGAAGATTTAGGTTTAGGCTCAGTTTTCTCGGCTTATATGCGATTCTTTACATTGATACGCCCTTACTATGAAAACGAGAACAAAATTCAGTTTCAAAGAGAAGTTTCTAAAGGTATATTTACTTCTTTTGGCTTTCGTACCCGTACTTTTGACCCACTTTATCCGTTTCAATACAGAATTCAGCCATCTTTAGGAGATGCTTCAGCATTGACAACCAAATTCAAAACTTCAGAGTTTTTATCTGAAATAACCTTTGCCAAAGATGAACTAGCCGTAATCAACGATAACGAACGCTTAAGTTTTGGTACAGTAAAATCTCCAACCATTACAGTAAAATATGTATTAGGTGCTAAAAACCTGCTCAACAGCGATTTTACATACCATAATATACAGGCTAAATATAGTCATACTCTGAACCTTGGCTATTTTGGCAAAACTTATTACAGAGCGGAAGCAGGGGCAATTTTTGGTACTGTACCCTACCCTTTGTTAAAAAGCCATCTGGGCAACGAATCGCTCTTTATTGTTGGTAATTCGTTTAACCTCATGAATAATTTTGAGTTTATTAGCGACCGTTATGCATCGGTAAGATATACCCATGATTTTGAGGGATTACTTTTCAACCGTTTCCCACTCATCAAGAAACTGAAATGGAGAACCTTTACCACAGGAAAGTTTTTGTGGGGAACGCTAACAGATAAAAACTATGATATTACACCTCAAAGAACTGAAACAGATTTCAGAAACTTTTCGGGACTTGGCACAATGCCTTATGTTGAGTTAGGCTATGGCATAAGCAATATCTTTAAAGTTGTCCGCATAGAAGCAATGCACCGCTTGACATACCAAGATAGACCAGACATCAGGAAATTTGGAGTTAAACTATCGGCAGAAATATCTCTTTAAAAAAATAAAATCTATCATTTCTGATAGATTTTATTCATAATATCACGGGCTACGTTTGGCTTATAATGGTATATTTCGTAGTAATTAGTTTTATCGTTTGTGTACTCATTCTGCCCCGAGAAATCGTAGATATGCTCTTTGCCAAAGAATTTCTCAAGCACTTTCATATCCTCAGCATTAAAATACTTTTGGTCATAGGTTGGGCCGAGTACAATCTTATAATTGGTTTTGTTTCTGTCTAGCACCTGCTGTATCCTTTCAATATATTGTACCTGATATGGTTGTATAACCTTGCCTACCAATTGCTTTTCAGGGCTGCGTTCATAGAAAAAGTTTGGCTGATTGTAATATTTAACCGAATCTGCTTTTATTTCGTCGATATAACTCGTAAAAATAAAGTCGTTTACAACCGGTGTATAATTGATTTTACGAAACTCAAGAAAGGTTTTCATATAATTACGAAATTTCTTGAATATCATGTAATCATAAAAAGCGGCAAAGAAGCCTTGCGAAAAATAAGAATTCAGAAAAATAGTCTGGTATTTCAACCAAGGCAACTGGCTAACTCTATAATCCTGAATAAAAACACAACCTAGGGTATCTTGCTCATACTCAAAAATACTTCTATCCCACACCAATAGCACATTATCTAATTTGTTACCCTGTTTTTCGATAAACTCTAGTTTGGTAGCTATTCCATAAACTGTTTCGCACGAAGCATCAAAATGATACGGGGTTTTATCATTAATATGTTCTGCCCAATCTTTTGTATAAAAAACACTTGAGCGAGAACTGCCAAATATGAAAGACCTGTAATCTTGCTTTGTATTATTGTTCAAAAAAACCTGCGTGCTTATTCTATCACGGTTAAGGCTTTTTGCATAATTATCAGGGTAAGCCTCATAAGCATGAAGAATGTGGAAAGGGTCGAATACAAAATAGCCAATTCCTAACAGAATGACAGGAATTAAAAAAATGAGTATCTTTTTGAAAAACTTTAAAAACATTGACACAAAAATTTACAACCAACAATTAATCTATTATTACTTTTTTAACTATTTTTCTGTTATCAGGACCTATGCCTTCCAACAAATATATTCCCGGAGTCAATTTAGATGTTGAAATAGTGGCATTCTGAGAATTAACCTGTATACGCTGAATAATATTGCCCTGGCTACTCGATAATATAAGCTCACTAACCGGACTTGTCAAATTAACTTTCAGGTCAATTCCTTGTTGAATCGGATTCGGATAAATTGCCATTTCATTATCTTGCCCCAAAAACACCGAAGAAGGCTCAGCGGATACAAATACTTCAATGATATTGCTAAAAATTTCATCATCAATATTCAACCTATAATAATATCTTACCCCTTTTTTAACTTTTAAGTCCAGATAAGTACCATAGCTTACATCGGCTATTCTTACAAAATTTTCAGGTGAGCCTACTGCTTTTTCAATTGTGTAGGTAACATTATTTTGAGCTACCCATTCGAGTGTGATTCTCCTTAAAATACCTGCACTCCATTTGCCTGCAAGAACAGGCTTTGGTGTATTCACGTGTAAGCTAATAGCAAAATTCTTAAATGTAAAGGCTCTTAAGCCACGGGAGTTTTTGATATATGGAATACCAGTAAGCGGTTCGTTGTTAAGTGTAAAATTATCAGGGCCATAGCTTACCTGACGAGCATTGGTTGGTTCTGATAATTTCAGAACTATTTTATTGCCTTCTCCTCTCCCGCTTACTACTTTTCCTGCCACGCCGTCAAGGAAAATATAATCTTTTAAGAATACCTGTCCACCACCATTTTTATCGACTCCGGTAGATGGATATTGCATTTTCTGATTCTTGTCAAATTCTAGAACAAGTTCGTCTCTATTATCGTTAAAATATGCCTTTTTAATATTTGGTGTATGCACCTCCAGCGTATCAGTGCTTTTCATAAAATCTTTGGCTATAAGCCTCGATAATTCTTGCCCGTTCTGAATGTACCCGTCGTAAGTATAGTGTAGGCCATCAAATCCAGTAGTACCTATGGTGCTGAATCCCTCACAATCGGCATATATTTCATGAATTTTCCGTTGAAAATCTCTTAAATCGCCTGCCTTGTTGTTATCTGTCCAATAAATGTTATTCTGGAATACATATATTTTTTTGACAGAGGGGAAATCTTCATAAATCTGCTTTCTTAATTTATCAAACTTAGCCGGATACACCGCTGCCCGATTAGCCTCAAAGGCTTCGCTTTCTCCTTGTCGCCAGATAAATATTCTTGCCGTTTTGCTTAAGCCTACCTTATTGGCTTTTTTCACTAGCTTACCATAATAATACTGAATATCTTCGTGGTTGCTCTCGTTTCGAATAGTCAACTCATCAATACTTTTATTACCGACCGAACCATTTACAATGCCAATAGGCATTTTGTATTTGTCTATCAATTGTCTTTGTATTTCCAGACCAACCATGCCAACAAAAAAGTTGTTCCATTTCATGGTCGGAAACCATGAGTAATCGTTGGTTTCAAAGTTGGCAAATACGGTGCGGCCAAACTTAAATTCGTCTTTGAACTTTGCTAATTCAGTTGGGTCATTGGCTTCACCGTTCGACTGCCCGTAAATCACAATATTATCACCACATAAAACCTGCGAAGCATCTTTTACCAAAACAGAGTCTTGCCCGCGGTGTGCATAGAAATAAAACTCATATTCTATAAGCCCGGCAGAAATAAAAGTTTGAAACGAAAAAGGTGCATAAGGAAATTCTCCAGGTTGAAACGTGAGTTTTTGTTTCTTCCAATAAAAAGCCTTTTTATCTTTTTTTGCAATTATCGAAACATCGGTATAGTCTTGAGTATAAAACTTACCTTTAATATTTACAGTCCCTCTGTTAAGGTCGTCGCGTTGGTATAGCTGTGCAGTAATCGGAAACTCATCGTAAATAACTGCTTGTGCAAAAGACGCACTAGAGAAAATATTTAACATAAGCCCCAAAATGAAAAAAGTTTGTCCAATTACTTTTGATCGGACAAACCTTAATCTTTGTATACTAGATACTATTTTATTCATTAAATATTGTTGGCAATTAATAATTAGCGAATATACAACAATTCGCGGTATTTTACAAGTGGCCAGTCTTCGTCGTCAATCAATAGTTCCAGCTTATCAACCGGGTATCTGATTTCCTCAAAGAAGTTCTTGATATCATTGCCATACAATTTTGCTCTTTGCTCAAGGTCTTCAACAACATTGGCTTGTTTACGGGCTTCTGTCATTTCTTCTACTTTTTTCGAGATTTCAGAAACACGAGCAGAGATTTCTTTAATGATATTTATAATTGGTTCAGCTTCTTGATGCAACTCCATTTCTTTCAACGATTTAGCAGTTTGCACCAGTTTAGTCTGATATTTAATAGCCGTAGAAACCACGTGGTTCATAGCAAGATCGCCGATAAGACGTGATTCTATCTGAATTTTCTTGATGTAGTTTTCAAGTTCAATTTCATAGCGCGCATGAATCTCTCTTTCGGTTAAAACACCCATTTTCTCGAAAATCTCGATAAATTCTGGCCTTAAGTAAGCCTTAAGTGCCTCAGGAGCACTTGCAACGTTAGATAATCCTCTTTGAGCCGCTTCTTGTTTCCACTCTTCAGAGTACCCGTTTCCTTCAAATAAAATCTTCTTCGATTCCTTAATGTATTGCTTCAAGATTTTTACAATCACCTCTTCTTTCTTTCCTTCGTGCTCGTTCATTTCTGCATCGTATGCTTCTCTGAACTTCACCAACTGGTTAGCTACAATGGTATTAATTACCATCATCGGTTGCGCCGAGTTAGCCGAGCTACCTACTGCGCGATACTCAAATTTGTTTCCGGTAAAGGCGAATGGTGAGGTACGATTTCTGTCGGTGTTATCTAACAAAATAGATGGAATACGGTTCAAACCTAGTTTGATGTAAGCATTCTCCCCTTTTTCGATAGAAACTATCTCTTTGTTTTCAATATCTTCAAGTACCTTAATCATCTGAGTACCCAAGAAGATAGAAACAATAGCCGGAGGGGCTTCATTTGCGCCTAGGCGGTGCTCATTGCCTGAGGTTGCAATACTGGCTCTTAGTAAGTCTGCATTGTCATGCACAGCCTTGATTACGTTTACCAGGAAGGTAACAAAACGAAGACTTTCTTTTGGTTTTGTACTAGGCCCAAGTAAGTTTACACCTGTATCGGTACTCATCGACCAGTTGTTGTGCTTACCACTTCCGTTGATACCTGCAAATGGTTTTTCATGGAAAAGCACCTCGAAATTATGTTTTTTAGATACTCTCCGCATTACGTCCATCAACAAAATGTTGTGGTCGCAAGCCAGGTTTACTTCTTCAAATGTTGGCGCAGCTTCAAATTGTGCAGGTGCTACCTCGTTATGGCGTGTACGAACCGGAATACCTAGTTTTAAACACTCAAATTCAAAATCAACCATAAAAGCATTTACCCTTGGTGCAATGCTACCAAAATAGTGGTCTTCCAGTTGTTGACCTTTGGCCGGAGCGTGCCCAAAAACGGTTCTTCCTGCCATCATAAGGTCAGGGCGAGCGTTAAATAAGGCTTTATCGACCAAGAAATACTCTTGTTCAGCGCCTAGGGTTGCTGAAACTTTCTCAACATGACGGTCGAAAATAATAGCCACTTCGGTGGCGGCTTTGTCTAAAGCACTTAATGATTTTAGTAGTGGTGATTTAGAATCGAGTAGCTCGCCTGTATACGAAACAAAGATTGAAGGCACACAGAGTGTTCCGGTTCCTGCTTCGTTATAAATAATAAACGCCGGCGATGTTGGGTCCCAGGCGGTATAACCACGTGCTTCGAAAGTTGCTCTGATACCACCATTCGGAAACGACGATGCATCTGGCTCTTGCTGAACCAGTGAGCTGCCTTTAAATTTCTCTAATGCTTTACCATCAAAATTAATATCAAAAAAGGCATCATGTTTTTCTGCCGAGCCACCCGTTAATGGCTGAAACCAGTGTGTATAGTGCGTTGCTCCTTTCGATACCGCCCATGACTTCATGGCCGAGGCTACCTCATCAGCAATTTCACGGTCTATTCTTTCACCACTTTTTATGGCAGTTGTTACTTTTGTATACGCTTCCGGCGAAAGCATGGCACGCATCACATCATCGTTAAAAATATTCGCACCATAGTACTCTGTTACTTTGCCTACAGGTATATCTACTTTAATCGTTTGGCGGCCTTGCGCTTCATCAACCGCCTTAAATCTTAATCTTGCCATTTTTTATTAGTAGTTTTGTTGGGATGTCCTATATTTGGGGTTAAAAATAGATAAAGAACATTGATAAAAAAAACATTTATGATTTTTGATATGCAATAATACTCATGTTTAATGACAGCGAATGAATTCGCTGGCTAATATAACAAAGGCGGCCGCCGCTGCGGTATTTTTTTACATAAGCGGACTTAAGTCCGCATTAGTTACTAAAATTGTTCCTTTGTTTCTTTAGTCACCGAATTCATTCGGTGAAAATAACTATTTTTGCGCTCTAAATTAAACGACTTTACTCAAATTCGCGAGTATAACCTGAACTGAAAATTATTTTTTACTGAACCGATTCAATGAAAGAACGCTTACAATTTTTACTGATTTACTATGGCTTTTGGGTAATTTTTTTTCTGGTTGCACGAGTAATATTTTTAGGCTACCATATTGAAGATACGAAGTTATTAACGCTACAGACTATATGGGGGATTTTCTGGAATGGAATCAGAATGGATTTTTCGATGGCTGCCTACCTTTCGGTGATTCCGTTTTTTTTGGTTTCATTCTCTAACTTCATCAAGAAAAGCCGGCTCGAAAACTGGATTTTCAGCTATACCTTCCTGATGGTACTGATTACCATTCTGGTAGTTGTTGTAGACCTTCAAGTATTCAATACATGGGGTTATCATCTTGATGCTACTCCCCTACGCTACCTCAAAACGCCTCGTGAAGCTTGGGCTTCTGTAAGTTCGTCTCCACTACTGCAATTGTTTATCAGTTTTCTGATACTATTAGTAGTAGCGTCTTTGATTGTATATAGAATCATTACCAAAAATATTGATAACTGGAACTATATAGATAATATACCTTTTATTCCGGTATCGATATTGATTACACTTTCTTTGATTATTCCGATAAGAGGCAGCCTTGGCATTTCACCGATGAACCAAAGCACTGTGTATTTTTCAACAAATAACTTTGCCAATATTGCGGCGGTTAACCCGACATGGAACTTCTTTAGTTCGCTTGTAAATGGTTCTTACGACAAAGTGAATCCTTATACCTATTTGCCCAAAGAAGAATTGAGCAATAATATAAAAGAACTCTATGAGACATCGAACACCACGACGAAGGTACTGAAAAGTACTATTAAAAAGCCTAATGTACTGGTTATCATCTGGGAGAGTTTCACAAAAAAAGCCACAGAACAAAATATTAACGGCATTGAGGTAACGCCAAGATTTAACGCGCTGAAAAAAGAAGGAATTTATTTTCCGAATATGTACGCAAGCGGAGACAGAACAGACAAGGGCATTCCGGCTATTCTGAGTGGGTACCCAGCACAACCTACTGCTTCTATTATTACAGAACCTAATAAGTCGGCTAAATTGCCTGTATTAAGCAAAGATTTTGAAATTAACGGTTATTCAACCGACTTTTATTATGGTGGCGAAGTAGAATTTGCCAATATAAAGTCTTACTTGTATTCGTCTGATTTTCAGAAGATTGTAAGTAAGCAAGATTTTGATTCAAAACATTGGAACTCAAAATGGGGTGCGCACGATGATATTGTTTTCAAGAAATTTCTGAATGACCATGCAAACATGAATCAACCGTTTTTCTCAACGATTCTTACCCTGAGCAGCCATGAACCGTTTGAAATTCCAATGGAGAATACCTTTGCAGGAGACGATGAGCAAACCAAGTTTATGAATGCCATGTATTATGCCGACCAGTCGTTGGGGAGTTTTATTGATTCGGCTAAACATCAGTCGTGGTGGGATAATACGCTGATTATTATTGTTGCCGACCACGGCCACCGAATACCCGAAACAGGCAAAAAGGTGGATGATTTTAAGATTCCTATGCTATGGCTTGGTGGTGCGTTAGAAAAGCCGGGCATGGAAGTTCCTCAGATTGTTTCACAAATTGATATTTCGGCTACGCTGCTGCATCAGGTTGGTTTAAATGCTTATGCCTACAACTGGAGCAAGAATATTTTTGACCCTAAAACAAAACATTGGGCTTTCTTTTCGTTTAATAATGGATTTGGCTTTATTCAACCTAAAAAAGAAATGGTTTTTGACAATATCGGCAAAAAGATGATTCAAGTAAACGGAACCCCGGCTCCGCACGATATTGAGTTGGGTAAAGCTCTTATGCAAAGAATGTTTCAGGATTACCTAGATAAATAACCATGAGTAAAATTGATATACCGAGCCATACTATTTTCGTTTGTGATGGTAGTAAATGTGGCAAATACAGCAAAAACATCAGAAAGATATTTAAAGATAAAATCAAAGAAAATAACCTAAAAGGTGATGTAATTCTGATAAAAATGGATTGCTCTGATAATTGCGAACACGCTCCGGTGGTAACTTTTCAGCCCGAAAATTATTGGCATGGAGAAGTAACGGAAAAAAAAGCCGAGAAGTTTTTTGATAAATATATTCTTGAGGAGTAAGTAAAATTTCAAATAACAGAAAAGTGCAAATTTTGTAGAGACGTATTGCTATACGTCTACTGTCGTAGAATCTGTTTTTCCCCAGAAACTGAGACATAATCTCTAAATTTTGCTCATGTTTCGTTCAAAAAGCTAGAGAGACCCTTTAGCCGTATTGCAATACGGCTCTACGGAAAATACAAATATCCTAAAAATATCAAACAAAAAAGCACGAGCTTTAGCCCGTGCTTCTATTATTTTAAGCCAGTTTTTCTTATTCTGCACTACCGATTTTACCGATTTCTTTGTCGATAACAAATAAGCCTGTACCGTCTTTACCGATAACATCGAACAATTCGATAGCACGACGAGCATTTGCTTCTTCTTCTACTTGCTCGTTCACAAACCATTGTAAGAAGTTTTCGGTTGCGTAATCTTCTGCATTGCGAGACTTTGTAACCAATCTGTTAATCGCATGGGTTACGTTGATTTCACTTTGAAGAGCATCTTCAAAAATCTCTTGAAAAGTTCCCCACTCAACTTTTGGCATACCAACCTCTGGGCTGATAGCCGTACCACCCGCCGAAGCTATATAATGGAAGATTTTAAGCATGTGAGTACGCTCTTCGTCTGATTGTTTATATAGGTATTCTGCGCTTTTGATATAGCCGTTGCGTTCACACCAAGAAGCCATTGATAAATACTTGGCCGAAGCCTCAGCTTCCATTTTTATTTGTGCGTTTAAAGCGTTCTCTATTTCTTCTTTTAGTGATGTACGAAGTCTTACTAAATCTTTCATATTTATAATATTGTTTTTTCAATTGATGTAACAATATTACAACAGAACTCTGAAAATTGTTCAGAATACTGCACTTTTAGCTAAAATTTAGAGATATTCTAAATATAATTAATGGCTATATTACCTCGTATTCGCCCAGAACCTCATTTAATACAGAGTTAACATATAAGGCAAATTTTGCACCTGATAATAACTCTCTTAAATGGAGAAGGTCGCAAAGATGTAACGTAAAGGTTTGATTTGAGTTAGGAGCCTGAATAATGTCGAAGTCGGCCTCGTCAGATAAGTCGTAGAGTTTGTCAATAATATTTATACCATCAATGAGTCTTTTGAAATTAATGAAGTTGTGCACTTTGAATGCTGTTGTAAGGCCACCAAATTCTAAAAAGATTCTGTTCGTAAGGTTACATTGATGTGCTGAACCCTTGCTTGTTCTGAATAATTCTACTTTTGCTGATTCAATTACGTGTTGGCACTCCATTTCTGCTTGACTCAATTTTTAAGGCGTAAATTATACTACAAAAGTAAACGCTGTTTAGAATAAATCCAAATTTAATTAGATATTATTTGGAACGACTCTAAATAATATAAATCAGAGCAGAGCAATCTTTTTTCGCGAGCCATTATATCATAATATTAAGAGAGGCATATTTAAATTCGTACTAACTCGTATGATTAATTTCAAAAGGTATCAAAATTTAATAACTAAACTGACACCTAAGCTGATACCTATATTTAGTTTTGGGTATGAGTTTTAATAACGTATTATGAAGGCAATTTTTAAGTAAATCTACCTATTTGGACCTATTTACTATTAGTTATTGGTTCTTAGAAAAATTAAATCAAATAAAAATACAATTTTGAAGATTATTAGTGCAATTTTCTTAGATTTGTGAAAGAATTTTAATTTTTTTAGGCAAACTAGGTTTCAAAAAGCTACCGTTTAAGTATTTTTTTAGTTTTTTGTTTCGAAATACCATTATAGATTATTTACAAATAAGGCATCTATCTTAATATTTCTATAATTAATTGTACTTTATAAAGAAAATAAAATTTTTGACTAAAATAATTGCTCTTTAAAGAATCTTGTATTGTTTTTTGCCTTTATATTTGTATCATATTCTTTGATCAATAACCGAAACATCTTAAAAAATTACAACAATGGCAGTAGCTAAATTAGAGTACATTTGGCTTGATGGTTACAAACCAACTCAAAGCCTTCGCAGCAAAACCAAAATAGAAAAAAATTTCAGTGGTAAATTGGAAGATTGTGATATGTGGTCGTTTGATGGTTCATCTACAGAACAAGCACCAGGTGGCTCATCTGACTGCTTATTGAAACCTGTATTTATCTGTCCAGACCCAGCTCGTTTAGGAACAGGTTATTTAGTAATGTGTGAAGTATTGAATGCAGATGGTACTCCTCATGAGTCTAACGGTCGTGCTACTATTGAAGATGATGATAATGATTTCTGGTTTGGTTTTGAGCAAGAGTATTTCTTGTGGAACCCTGAGACAAACAAACCTCTTGGCTTCCCGGTAAATGGTTACCCTGCTCCACAAGGACAATACTATTGTTCGGTAGGTGCTAACAATGCATTTGGTCGTGAAATTATTGAAGAACACCTAGAGTTATGTTTACAAGCTGGCTTAAACGTTGAAGGTATCAATGCTGAGGTTGCAGCTGGTCAATGGGAATTCCAGGTATTTGCAAAAGGTGCAAAACAAGCAGGTGATGAAACTTGGATTGCCCGTTATATGTTAGAGAGATTAGGTGAAAAATATAATGTTGCTATCAACTGGCATTGTAAACCACTTGGTGCAACAGACTGGAATGGTTCTGGTATGCATGCTAACTTCTCAAACACTGTGTTGAGAACTGCAGGCAAAAAAGAAACTTATGATATTATTTGTCAAGCGTTCGCTCCATTCGTGAAAGAACACATTGCAGTTTATGGTGCAGATAACCACTTACGTTTAACTGGTAAACACGAAACTCAATCAATTGACAAATTCTCTTACGGTGTTTCTGACCGTGGTGCATCAATCCGTATTCCGATTGCTGCGGTTCAGAAAGGATGGAAAGGCTGGTTGGAAGACCGTCGTCCAAACTCAGCGGCAGACCCATACAAAGTGGCTGCTCGCATCATCAAAACCGTTAAGACAGCAGAGGTTTAAGATTTTTTCGAATAATATTTTGTTTACAAAGCCTCATGACATTGTTATGAGGTTTTTGTTTTTTTATTCTTCTACATTTCTCACAAACAAATAAACTATATTTCCATTACGCTCCAGTTCCTCATTTTCTTTGCTTAATCCTACTTTTTCCAACACCCGCATCGATGCCGGATTTCGGCTGTCTACAAAACCTATTAGTTTCTGAGGTTTCAAGGCTTTTAGTGCATAGTCCACCATTGCCTCGGCCATTTCTGTGGCATAACCTTTGCCCCAATGCTCTTCAAAAAGGCTGTAACCAATTTCAATTATACCGGGTGCATCTTCTACAAACTTTATGAGCCCTATAGTTTTGTTTGTAATGTTGTCAAGCACAAAATAATTTCCAAAGATAGGGTCGTCGGTATATCTTAAATATCGGTCAATAGCTTCTTCGGTCGTAAGGGCGTGCCCTGTTATGTATTTCATAACATTATAAGTAAAGCGTGCCTCATCAAACTTGTGTATAGATGTCTCTTTAACTTTAAGGTAATTAAGTCTTGAACTTTTTATCATAAAAAAGCATTGGTTTTGTATGTAAATATATCTATTTATCGCATTGATTCAGGTACAAAGGCAGCAAATCTATTAATTTTCGCTAAATTTGCATCTTGAAATTTGTTTCTATGAAAAAAGTAGCTTTTTATACATTAGGTTGTAAACTTAATTATTCGGAAACCTCAACTATCGGGCGTATGTTCGAAGAACGTGGATATAAGAAAGTTGAATTTAATCAGCAACCTGATATATTCATTATAAATACCTGCTCTGTAACCGAAAACGCAGACAAAAAATGTAAAAAGATTGTAAAGGAAGCCAACAAGATTAATCCTGATGGCTATGTAGCTATTATTGGCTGCTATGCACAATTGAAACCGAAAGAGATTTCGGAGATTGAAGGCGTAGATGCAGTTTTGGGGGCAGCCGAAAAATTCAGATTGATTGATTTAATAGGCGATTTTGTGAAAGAGCCCAAAGCACCCGAGGCTAAGGTTTATAATTCAAAAATCGAAGAAGCCATTGATTATCATACCTCTTATTCTTTAAATGACCGCACACGCACATTTCTGAAAGTACAAGACGGTTGCGACTATCCTTGCGCTTATTGTACAATACCGCTGGCAAGAGGTAAAAGCCGCTCCGATACCATTCAGAACGTGGTACGTGCGGCCTACGAGATTGCAGAAAGAGGCGTAAAAGAAATAGTGTTGACGGGCGTAAATATTGGCGATTTTGGTCTTCAAAACGATGAACGCAAGGAGACTTTTTTTCAATTGGTACAGGCTTTAGACAAAGTAGAGGGCATTGATAGATTCAGAATATCGAGCATTGAACCAAACTTATTGACCGACGAGATTATTGAATTTGTAGCCAATTCAAAACGCTTTGTACCTCATTTTCATATTCCGTTACAATCAGGTTCTAACAAAGTTCTGGGCTTGATGCGTAGAAGATACAAAAGAGAATTGTATGTTGACCGTGTAAACAAAATAAAAGAGTTAATGCCTGATTGTTGTATTGGCGTTGATGTAATTGTTGGCCATCCGGGAGAAACAGACGAGGAGTTTCTGACTACTTATGAGTTTCTGAATAGTCTTGATATTAGCTACTTACACGTGTTTACTTACTCTGAGCGACCAAATACTACTGCGATTGGCATTAAACCAGTTGTACCAGCTAATAAAAGAGCTGAACGCTCAAAGATGTTGCATATCTTATCAGATAAAAAACGTCGCTTTTTCTATGAACAGCAATTAGGTAAAAACTTTACAGTGTTGTTTGAAGAAGATGTTGAAAACGGACTAATGCAAGGCTTTACTGAAAACTATGTTCGTGTAATTGCAAAGTATGACCCACTACTTATCAACGAAACCAAAAAAGTTAATCTGATTTCGATTAACGATGAAATGTTGGTAGAAGTTGATGAAGTATATGAAGAGTTGGTTCACGCCTAAAGATAAATCATATGAGTATTAATGAAAATCGTAGCCTCAGAAAGAAGCTACGATTTTTGTTTTATCTAAGGATTAAACTGGCATGATTTTACCGAAGTTGCTTGAATATCGTTGGCAACTGTTAAACCCCAACCTGCTCTATCGGCATACATTCCCGATGAGCCTGTCATTGTCAGGCGTGAGTAGCCGGCACCTCGGGCATCATCGGGGCAAAGAGAACCATTGCCTGCATATTGCTGGCTTCCACCCCACTCCCACGCCAAATAACCAATACCAAACTGATTGCAAACCTGCATAATAGCCACATAATCGTTGGGTGTTGATGATAACAAACAATCCTGTGCCACAGAAAACTCGCCTATAACCAGACAAATCCCTGCCGCTAAGGCATTATTGTAAGCATTTGTCAGGCGAGTAGTATAATTATCGTTGTTCCAATATAAATGTGCCGAGAAAATCAGGTTATGGTCGGGGTCGTTGGCCAATAATGTTGGCGCAGCACTTACCAAGGCTTCAATATTCTGCCCACAGTCAGTAGCATCAATTGTTATGGGGCATTTCAAGCCTGCGTTTCTTAGTGCTGTAATTGAGGGCGTGTAAGCATCAATCATCTTCTGTACAACTGTTGGCGTATTGCCTTGCCAATCGCTTCCAACTTCGTTGGCAATATTCAGAATCAGGTAATTTTCATATTTTTTCAGCACTGCCAATACATTTGTTGAAAGCCAATAATTAGTCGCAATCTGAATATTAGCAGGTGTTAGGTTGGCACACGTCAAATCATGAAACTCAACCATTACAATCATTTTATTGGCCACCAAGTGTTTAATAAGGGTGTCGAGCACCTTATAATCCCGGCTATATTGTGTATTAGCACTCCAAGGAAGCCTAACCGTATTTGTACCTGCTTTTTTAATTTCAGGTATGCGGTTTAGTGTATTCATACGGTTATTGACATCATATTGCCAGTACCCACCAAAGTTTACGCCTCGCATCACAAAATCGGTTCCGCATTTATTCTTAATCTTGGTACCTTGTACTTTTAGATACGGCACGCTGTTAGTATTCTCGCAAGCCCCAGTTTTGGCTGTAAAAACAGCCCCTGCATTGGTCTGAAAACCAGGGTTTAAGGTAACCGATTTACCTGCCTGCAAGGTTACTTTCGCATCGCTGGCTATTGAAGTACGGATGTACGCAGGGTCGGTAACGGGTACAATGTTTTCAATTATTTTTACCGTATTAGATGCACTAAGCGTGATTATTCCCGATATAGTATTTGCAGAGTAATCATTACCTGAAACAATTAAATCTTCAACACATGGGCTGCCAATAATGAATTTTACAGTAGCAGGCTTGCTGAAAGTTAAATCATCGGTCAGGTGATAAACCAAACTATCAATACCCACAAAACCATTATTTGGTGTATAGGTGAATACACCTGTTGGTCGGCCCATACTCATTTGCCAAACAATTGTGCCGTGTGATACACCCGAAACCTCATACGGAAAAGGCAGAGAACTTTCAGTATCATTGGTTTTTACATCTCCTGTTACAGCCGTGTTGACATTTGTAGTGAAAGTATCATCTGCTGCAAACTGCCTTAACAAAACAACATATTTGGTGGTAGCACATAGATTTGTAGTAGTGCAACTAGCCTCTGCATAAAATATGTTGTAATCGCCACTATTATCGGCCGTAAGCGTAATTGAACTACTTGTTGCCGTTGATGAACCAAACGACCAAGCAATAGTTCCCGAACACCCGCTGGCACTCAATGTTACTGACTGTCCGGCATGAATATATATATAATCATTCCCGAAAGTACCCTCTATTGGTAAAGTTGAAGAAAGTGTAAAATCAGGGAGTGGGGTAACATTAATAGTTATATGATTTGATGGATTTGAAGAGTTTGGAGTAATGGTACATACAGCCGTATATGTTGTGGTTGTAGCCGGATACACATAAATAGAAGTTCCAGTTTGTCCTGAACTCCAGTTAATTGTTCCTGTTGAGCAACCTGTGGCGGTTAATCTCGCATAGCTTCCTTCACAAATACTTGTTTGGTCGGCGGCAATAAGCGGCGGATTTATTCCACCTCCATTATTGACTGTTACAGTTACACTTGTGCCCATCGACTGGCAATTAATACCAAAAGTACAATTGGCGGTGTAAGTTGTAGTTGCAAGTGGAGAAACCGATATAGCTGAGGTAGTTGCTCCGGTATTCCATTTTACGCCATAGTTGCTACCACAACTAGCTGTTAAAGTTGTTGATTGCCCTGAATTAATTGTGATGCTTGTGGGTGAAACCGTTGGTGCCGGATTGCTATATAAAGAAAGCTCATAATCTTTTACAAAATTCCAGATAGCCAATGAGCCATCAATGCCACCTGTCTGGGCTGCTGTAGGCCATGTATGCCCCATGCCTCTGATAATCATCATCGAAACTTCTTTGTTTGTACCGCCACCTGGGCAAAAAGTCAATTTATCGACTGTTGTATTACCACTAGCAAAGTATGCTCCGCTATAATTACCGGGAGCATTACTACAACCTTTATTTGAAAGCGGAAACATAGGCCATATCCAACCATTATTGTTGCTTGGCGGTGTAGACGGATAAGGATTGGGCAGGTTTGTACTACTAAATTGTGTTCCACTAGTTACATCGGCCGTACCATGAATGTGCATAATAGGCACTTTAGGGGTGTTTACATCATTCACAATACTTTGCCAGACTCCCGTACCAGAATAGTCCTGGGGAAACCCAGATACGGGCGCAAAAGCAGCAAAAGAATTAAATAATTTCGCCGATGCAAAATAGGTCATGTTAGCTCCGCTTGATATACCCGTTGCGTAAACTCTGTTTCTGTTGATACCATAGTTTGTATGCAAATACTTAATAATGGCTAGCATAAAAGTAGAATCCACCTGCCCGTTAAGATAAGCAGGTTGGTCAATCCTATAGCTGAAATAACTTCTTCCGGTAAGCTTATCAGGATACACCACTATAAAGTTATTGGCATCAGCTAAAGTACTGAAACCTGTGGTTGTTTCTATTCCTGTAGATGTTCCTCCATCGCCACTGAATACAAACAAGACAGGTAAATTACAATCAGGATTAACTACCGGCAAATGAAACCTAAATGTTCGGTCGTCGGTACGAGTACCTCCGCTAGTTGTTGGCGTTACAACAGAAATTGTAACATTCTGGCTGATACCTCCGCTACCACTATTCACGGTTACAATTGCGTTAGTTCCGCTGCTTTGGCAAGTACCACCTCTTACACAATAGGCAGTATAAGTTGCGTTGGCACTTAGTGCCGGAGTTGTAAAACTTGCCGTGGTAGCTACTTGCGTAGCACCTTGTTTCCAGATGTAGGTCTGGTCGGCAGCGCAATTACTTGCTATTAAGGTAGCTGTTTGGCCTGAGTTAATGCTTGTTCCGCTAGCCGTTGGATTGCCTGGCGTTGGCAATAACTGACAAGGGATAATAGCAGGTTGCCCATTGCCCGGAAAAACCTGTGCAAAAGTGGTTGCACTAAATGCGGGTGTAGCATTAGTTGGTGTAAACACATACTGAAACGTATTACCACCACTTACTTGATTATTTACGTATATTTTCTTTGAATAAAGGTTATCATAAACCATTCCACCCAATTGATGACCACTTGCCGACACCTCCCAGGTATTTGCATCAATAGCACCCGTCAGGCTTTTGGCTGTATAATTAGCCGCATTTATTTCTGAAAGAATGGTTGTAACAGACGCACTATTAATACGCACTACATAATTATTGTTGTTATTCGAAATCCAGATGTTTCCTGATTCATCCCTTACAATTCCCTCTGGTGCTTGCAGGTAATTATTTGATACTGAAACAGGCTTTATGAAAGATGCTGGAGTAGCTGTTGTGGCGTAAGAAGTATTACTTGGGAAATCGGCTAAACGGCAAACAGCTACAGTATGAAGACTATAACTGGTAGCCCATAGAGTATTCGAAGTGGCATCAATCATCAAGCCTCCTAAAACATAGCTTCCATCGCTAAAAAACCTTAATGTTACACTATTGGCGGCACTATACGCGCCAGCATTTGGCATAAACTTGGTAATTGTACCATTCATATTGGCAGCGTAAACATTACCATTTGCATCGGCTACCACCTGAAATGTTTGCTGGTTATTAGCCAAAATAACTGGAGCATCCGCCGAAAAAGTACCTGTGGCAAAACTTACGTTTTTATACCACATGATGCCGTTGCCGCTGGCTGAGTTATCATCATAAGCCACAAACATATTGCTACCATAGAAACAAACACCATTGGCACCGTGGCCAACTGTGAGGGTTTGGCTTACCCCATTCAGGTAAAACTTAATGTTTCCGGTAGCAGGATTAAACGAGTTTGTTATGCTCGAGTAACTCGGCACTGCAATATTAGTTTGCGCATTTATTTTCTGAAAGAATAGCAGCAACAAGAGTAGCAACAGAGGTTTTCTCATTTTAGTAGTATGTTGAATGGGTTAAAATGCTCGTTTATAAAAGAATAGAATCCGTGTCTTCTTCGTCTTGATATTGAAACCTCCTGCTGATTCTGCATGATAACCTTTCCGGTTTGTGCTTCATAATTATTGATATAGCTGAGATTTACCATGTGGGCACGGTCTAGTCTGTAAAAAGTATTTGTGAGCAGAAAACGTTGTTCCAGAATTTTCAATGTGGTAGCAACCATTAGCATTCGGCCATTATACAGATACAACTCTGTATAATTCTGATTTGCCTTGAGCAGAACCACTTTCTCTGGTTCGATGCTCATTCTTCCTCCTATCTGAATCTTTTGTATTTTCATGGTCTATTTATAATTGTGGGTATATAAATTTTATTTCAGCCTACTTACCTGCCTGATAAATGGCGTAAAGCAAGGCTTTTGATATACGTTTTGCTTCTTTTTCGCAGATATGCCCTTGCCCTTCTGGTGCGTCAATGCCTTGCTCCTTACTTGGGCACGATGCCGTTGAGCGGTATTCGTCGCAAATCCGCCATACACTCCCAAGTTTACATCTTCCGTTATCTGATTCTAATTCCTGAAGTTCAAAAATTACATCTTTGTCTTTAAAGGTGGTTTTCATCCAATCAGCCATTTTCATTTTGGCAGCATTTCCATCGTCTTTAGTAGCGATATAGATTAATGGCGGCGTAATATGAATGAATCTTAAACCTGATACCTTGGCTCTTAACTCATCAATCATTAACTTATAGGCCGTTTGTACTTCTTGAAGGTTTGTATCGTTAATGTCGGCATAGCCAAATTTAAAAATAGCTATCTTCAAAATAGTCTGATGAATGAGAGCCAACTCCTTAAATTCATTCATCTTTCCCATCGGGTTTCCGTTCGAAACACTGAATACATTTCCGCTTAAGCCTTTATCTGGTTTTTCGTTAAGGTCGAAATACTCAAACTTAAATCCGTTTGCATTAGCTCCATCTTCTAAATCGCCACCAACCGACTGGTGCATAAATATTGTATTCCATGCTTTTATCTTGTTTTTTTCATCTGTAGCTAGTTTGTCCCATGCCTCAATGCCAGCAATACCAATTATTCCTGCTTGGCCGTTTCCCAAATTTCCATTTCCCGTTGGCGGGCTATCATCTTCATCGTCTTTAGGGTCAGTAGTTTCTTTTTGGCAGCCCCAGATAATGAGCAGCGTAAAAAATGCAGAACAGAATAAAGTGTTAAGGGTTTTCATGGCAAAATATTTAGTTTGGCTACTTTGCTATGAAATAAATTGATGGTCTATCTCCCATCATCGCATGGCAGGGGATAAACAGTATTGATGAGCTTTCATAGCTGGATTAATTATCCACTACAAATTTTGCAGAAAATTCGGTGCTTGTAAATAGCACATTAGTGTTAGGTAGCAGTACTTACTTTACTAATTTCTCACGAAAAGCTTTAGAAATTGCTTCTGTGGCAGATTGTACGTGTAGTTTCTGATAAATATTTTGTAGATGGCGGCGAACCGTTTCTATCGATATTTTGGTAGATGCCGCAATGAGTTTGTAAGAATTACCGTAAGAAAGCAATTGCAGAATTTCTCTTTCTCGTTCGGTAAGGTCATATTCTTTGGCGGTTTCGGTCTGGTGAAAAGCTTGTAAAACTTGTCGGGCTATAGCAGGCGACATAGGCCCTCCGCCTTTTTCAACATCTTTTATGGCCTGAATAAGCATTGTTGCCGAATCTCGTTTCAGTATGTAGCCATCGGCCCCACGTTTCAGGCATTCAAATAAGCGTTTATCATCATCAAAAACGGTGTGCATAAGCACCTTTATTTCCTGTTTAGTCTGTTTTACTTTCAAAACCCCATCTAAACCGTTCGATCCAGGCATATCTATATCCATCACAATTACATCAGGTTGCTCTTGTTTTATGTCTTCTAAAACATTGAGGCAATTCTGATGTACACCTGTTACAACAAAGCCCTCGGTATTTTCGAGCATCATTACTACCAAATCGCTCAGGCGAGCATTGTCTTCATATATAGATACTCTTGTCATGGTTAGTTTTATAATTAAGTTTTCAGTAAACACAGCAACATGTCTGAATACTGTAACAAATGAAAGCGATAAAATTTATTTTTACAATAACACTTAAAGGTTATTTCTGATGGTGGCACATAGCCTCAATCTTTGTTTATTTCATCAATTACTCTACAAACTACCTACTTGTGTCTAAATCTGCTAGCTTTAAGGTATCCATCTGAAAATTGTTTCGTATTTTTGCTTAACATCTAATCTAAACTTTATTCATGAAAAAAGGATTATTTTTACTCGGCTTCATCATCATTTCTTTCGAAATCTCTGCTCAGAAAATCATTAACCGTGACCCACAAATTGAGGCCTTAGTTAATCAGGTATCGAGCGACACCCTTAGAGCCTATATCGACAAGCTTGTAAGCTTTGGTACAAGAAGCACTTTATCTACTACTACCGATAGCAAACGTGGTATTGGCGCAGCCCGCAAATGGGTCTTAAGCAAATTTCAGGAATTTGCTAAGCAATCGGAAGGCAGAATGACGGCTTACATGGATACCTGGACACTACAACCAGACGGCAAACGGGTTGATAAAACCATTGAGATTGCCAACGTAATGGCTACCCTAAAAGGCACAGACCCAAACGACAACCGAGTTTTTTTGGTAAGCGGGCATATTGATAGCCGTGTAACAGATGTTATGAATCGGGAATCGGATGCACCGGGCGCAAACGACGACGGGAGCGGTACAGTAGCTGTTATTGAACTTGCCCGAATAATGTCGAAATCTAAGTTTCCGGCTTCGGTTATTTTTGTAACTGTAAGTGGCGAAGAGCAAGGTTTATTAGGAGCTAATCATCTGGCAGAAAAAGCTGTAGCAGAAAACTGGAATTTAGAGGCTATTCTGAACAATGATATTATGGGCTCTAACAACAGTAATGAAACTAATATTATTGATAATACCCGCTTGAGAGTATTTAGCGAGGGACTACCTGCTTTTGAAATGGATAAGAAAGTGGGGGCTATCAGACAATATGGTGTTGAAAACGATGGAAAAGCCCGTCAACTTGCCCGATATTTAAAAGAAACCGGAGAAAGATATGTTGATAACCTTGAAGTAGTGATGATATACAGAAACGACCGCTTTCTACGTGGTGGCGACCATACCCCGTTTGTAAATAAGGGTTTTGCGGCCGTACGAATTTCAGAAATGAATGAGAATTTTCTGCACCAACACCAGGATTTGCGGGTAGAAAAAGGTATTGAATACGGTGATTATGCCAAAGATATGGACTTTGAATATCTGAGAAAGAATACTTGCGTAAACCTGGCCACATTGGCTAATTTAGCCAAATCACCATCGATGCCAGAAGACGTAATTCTTGATGTGCGAGGCTTAGGTAATTCAACCAGTTTACGCTGGAAAGCCTCTAAGAATGGTAAAGTAAAAGGCTATTATGTTTTGATGCGCGAAACTGCCATGCCCTACTGGCAAAAGAAATTTTTTACTACTGACCTTAAAATGACTTTGCCGTACTCAAAAGACAACTACTTTTTTGCGGTACAATCGGTTAGTGAAGAGGGTAACGAAAGCCTTCCAGTATTACCAAGAGTAGGGTTGAGAAATGCGGGAGAATAACAAACTTATTGAAACTTTTTATAAGGGTGCAGCCATTAACTGCACCCTTTTTTATTACACATAGCTCCCATCCCATTGCTCGAAATTAAAAATCACTAAATCGCCCTTTAGTTTCCAACCTTTTAGAAAAAAAATGCATCATTAGCATAAATATCCGACCCTATGAAATCGCTGACGGCATTTTGTATTACTGTACTTATTTTTGTGGCTTGCGAGTCTAAATTTGTTGCACCAGAAAAACTGATTGGTATTTGGTGGCCTACTTACGAGATGCAAACCAAAGAACCTGGTGGTAAATGGGGCCCTTGGACAACCATTAACACTTTAGTAGCAATACCAAATATGGAGTTTACAGCTTCTGGAAGATTTTTGCGTGATGGAAAAGATGGTGCAGATTGTTGTACTGCCGGCAATAAATACGCAGTTTCAAACAACATTATCACTTTTTCCGAAACAAAAGCCTGCCCTCAGGTATCTTGTGCCAACTGCAACGATTGGAAAATTGTGAGTTTAAATGATGATACACTCATATTAGAAGTTTGTAATTCACGAAGCAAATATGCACGAGGGAAATAATCTGATATAATAAATTCTAGCCTGATTCCAGATTAACTGCTTAAAAGGAATCATTATTAAAACACCCGAAACGATGAAATCTCTTATTTGTATTTTTGGCCTTACTTTTCTTTTATTTGCTTGTGATTCCTCTAAAATTAAACCTAAAGAAATTATAGGTGAATGGGCGAATGCTTATCAGATTCAAACAAAAAACGCTGACGGGAAATGGGGGCCTTGGTCTTATGTAACTATTTATGTTGCCCTTCCTAACATAGAATTTACCCGTGACGGCAAATTTTTACGTGGTGGACAACCTGGTGCTGATTGTTGTAGTGCCGGCAACTTATATACTATATCAAACAATGTTATTAAGTTTTCTGACTTTCTATCTTGCCCACAAGTAAGATGTATGGATTGCCATGAGTGGACGATTAATACATTGAAAGATGATACTTTGATTTTAGAATCATGTAACACCAGAACCAAATATATAAAAGCAAAATAGTGTCTATTCTATAAATTACATCACAAATGATAAAGTCTATTACTACTATTCTGGGTATAGCTCTTGCTCTTTATGCTTGCGATCCTAAAAACAATAATATTGAGCCCAAAGAACTTGTAGGCGAATGGGCTCATACTTATCAGATTCAAACGAAGGAAGCAAATGGGAATTGGAGCGGATGGAACCATTACAATGCGCTTGTGGCAATTCCAAACTCAGAGTTCACAATAGACGGAAGATATATGCGTGAAGGAAAAGAAGGAGCAGAATGCTGTACTGCAGGCAATAAATATGCGGTAGCAGGTACTACTATTACTTTTTCAGACACCAAAAGCTGCCCTCAGATGAGTTGTAGACCTTGCAATCAATGGGAAATTGTAAGTTTGAACGCCGATTCATTAATACTTGAAATGTGCGATGTGCGCAACAAATTTGCCAGAGTAAAGAAATAAACCCTTCCTCTTATAATCATTTCTCTGTTTTTGCTTAGTCAATAGGCAGGTATGCGTCTCAAGGCTCGTATCTGCCTATTTTGTTTATTGCTGATATGATATGAGCGCAATAGACTATGTTTCAAGAACTAAGTGTTCTTTGAAACTAGATTCAATAGTAATAGCTAATGCCAATGTTCACCCAATAAATTGGGTGGCTGGTATAACAACGGAATATTTTTTAATATATGTGCCGACTTAAGTCGGCGCTATGGATAAACTTCCTTTGTTTCATTAGGCGGTGAATTTATTCACCGAAACGTAAGAAGCAGTTCCTAATCAAACATCCAAGTATGATAGAAATGAACGCTTATTTCTTGAATCCTAATCAGCAAGCCTCTACAAAAAATACAATTTTCGATGTAAGTTTTATCTTTGAAATTAAAATAAATTATAGCTCGAAAAACAAAATAATTATCACTGAAGATAGCCATACTAAAAGCTATCTATTCAAACTTGCTTTATGGACTTGGCCTAGCCTATAACAAAAGAAAATGCCCGCTAAGAAAGCAGGCATTTTAACTTATGGAGTACAACAAAACCACAATAAAAGTACGGTTTAACCCGCAATTGTGATTTTGTTACAAAAAATAATATCTTATACTAATTCTACAACTGCACCAGCCTCAACAAGAGACTCATCGTGTTGGCTTTTATCAAGACCTTCTTTTTCGTCAGAATCTGATACACGCAATGGAAGAATTAAGTCTGTAACTTTCAAAAGAACAAATGACATTGCAAATGCAAATACTGAAACTACAACCAGTGCTATCATGTGGTTTACGAATAATTTCGATACACCAAAGAATAGACCTTCGTCAGCTACTGCAGGGTTAATGCCTTTGCTTGCAAAGATCCCTGTCATAATCATACCAACCATACCACCAACACCATGGCAAGGGAATACATCAAGTGTATCGTCCAAAGCTGTTTTGGTTTTTAAGTGAGCAAGGTAGTTAGAGATAAGAGACGAGATAGCTCCGATAAAGATTGAATGAGGAATAGTTACGAAACCAGCCGCAGGCGTAATAGCTACCAAACCTACAACTACACCAATACAGAACCCTAAAGCTGAAACTTTTTTGCCACGAGCGGCATCAAATAATACCCAAGCTAAACCAGCAGCTGCAGCCGCAGTGTTAGTAGTAGCGAAAGCAGAAGCAGCCAAAGGACCAGCGCTAAGTGCAGAGCCAGCGTTGAAACCAAACCAACCGAACCAAAGTAAACCTGTACCCAACAATACATAAGGGATATTTGCAGGAGGTAGGAAGCTACCATCAACGTGTGCACGACGGCGTTTCAAATAGATTGCACCAGCTAAAGCAGCCCAACCAGCCGACATGTGTACAACAGTACCACCAGCGAAGTCAAGCACACCTAGTTTGAAAAGGAAACCTTCTGCGTGCCATGTCCAGTGTGCTAGAGGTGCATAGATAAATATGCTAAATAGAATTATAAATAAAACGTATGATTTAAAGTTAATTCTTTCAGCCAATGAACCTGTAACAAGTGCAGGAGTGATAACCGCAAATTTCAATTGGAAAAACGCAAACACAACTAATGGTATAGTGCCCCAAGGCTGAGCTTCTAATACACCATTAAACATGAAGTAAGTCATTGGATTACCAACAAAACCACCTATCGAATCGCCAAATGCAAGGCTGAAACCAACTGTAACCCAAAGGATAGAGATTACACCCATTGCAATAAAGCTTTGAAGCATAGTAGAGATAACGTTCTTTGTGTTTACCATACCACCATAGAAATAAGCTAATCCGGGTGTCATGAGTAGTACCAAAGCTGAACTTACGAGCATCCAGGCAACATCGGCTCCAACTATCCCTTCGGTAATGATAGTAGATGGCACCGCAGGCATAAATACTCCGGCGATTGCTATTGCTAGCAGGATAATCAGAGGGAGAGGATTTTTACGCATAATGTGTTTGGGGTTTAAGTGTTGTACAAAAAATAATCTTACAGTTTAGTTTAGGTTTATTGATAATAATATTATTAGAATTTGAAAATTAGCGCACCGCCAATTGTTGATTGTGAGCTTTTTGTAAATTCTCCTTTGCTATCTTCAAATTGCTCCATTCCTGCTGCACCTTTAGCAAAGCTATCGAAACGGAACTCAGGTTTGAATAATAGATTGTCAGAGATTGTTACGTTTCCTGTTAAAGTGAATGAGTTTGTAGTTGTACCACCGTTTGGTCTTGATGGATTAATTAAACCACGTACACCGCTAGTGTTATCAAAGTACTCATAACGACCACCCAAAGCGAATTTATCAGTGAAGGCAAGTTGAGCGTAAAGTGCTGCACCACCCCATGTCTTTTTATCTTGTGAACCATAGGCAGCATTTAAGCCTAATAAGAATTTATCAGTAATTTGATAAGAAGTAGTTAAGTCAAAAATTGAATAGAAAGATTTCTCGTCTACTCCTTCGTCACTACCCAACCAGTTTACATATAAATTCCAACCTTCAGCAGGAGAAACATAGAACTGTCCCATAAAGCCTAGTTTATCATTATTATCATCTTTTGTGTCAATACCGTTAACAACTCCAAATGTTAATGATGATTTAGCCGAAGTAGCAACAGTCGCTTTTAAACCAGTATGGTAGAAAGGACCGTTACCAAAAAGGTTAGAAAGTGAATAGTTAAAGTTTACAGGTGCATCAATTACTTCATAACCAATATGCGTACCAAACTGACCAGCAGTAATTGAAAATTTATCAGAGGCTTTCCATGTTATATATGCTTGTTTGATTGCCAGTGCAGTACTTGTTGCACCAGATACCGGACTTATGATATTTCCATAGTTTCCTAAATCTGCGTGATTACCAAATACAAGGTCAATTACTGCATCAACTTTGTCGGTAGAGTAAGATAATTTCGTTTGGGCAAGACCAAGTTGAAATTGTCCTGGTTTTTGGTCGAAGATACGCTCGAAACCAGATACGCCTAAATTTGATCTTGATTTTGGATTGTTTAGGTTTCCAAAGAAGTAAGTATCAATATAACCTGAGAATGTGAGAGGGTTTGCTTTTTCTTCTGTGGTTGTTGTACTTTCTTGTGCTTGTGTTGTTGCTATTGAAAACAACGATAATACTGTAAAAATCAATTTTCTCATAATAATCTTTGGTTTAAGTGGCGATTGTTTTATATCATAATCTATCACAAATGTTCAGCAAAAATATTTTAATTCCAAATATTATGTTTAAAAAAATCTTATTTTTCTTTAAAAAAATATTTTTTACGAAATTTTATGTATAAAAAAATATAATATATAAGAATAATACAATAATTATTAACAAAGAATATTATATCGTATTTTTACATATATTCAATATATTATTCCGCAATACAATAATTTCTTAATTCTGTACAATTAGAAGATTAATACAAAAAAAGCCTGTCCGAGAAATCGGACAGGCTTCTAATATAGAGAGCTAATTGAATACCTATATCTAAAAATTAAGCTTCAGCATGCAACCAGGCTTTTTTTGCCGCAAGCGTATCATCGTCTTCTACATTGTCAGGGTCTGGCACACAACAATCTACCGGACAAACCGCTGCACACTGAGGCTCCTCATGAAAACCATGGCACTCAGTACACTTATCTGTAACTATATAATAAAATTCATCAGAAACTGGCGACATCGGGTCTTTACCGCCAATAATAGAGCCATCTCCTAATTCTACTTCTGCCAATTTTGTTCCGCCACCCCACGTCCATTCTACTCCACCTTCATAAATTGCCGTGTTAGGGCACTCAGGTTCGCATGCACCACAATTGATACATTCGTCTGTAATCATTATTGCCATACTGTCTATGTTTTTAAATAATAGCCAAATTTACGACTTACAATTTTCACTTTTAAACGATTTTAAATTATGCTCTATAACCTTTTGGAATAGTAAAGTTAAAAGACACTAATTACTCTCAAAACAAACTGAATAAAATTCCCAGAAACAAGACAAAAAAAGCCTGCCCGAGAAATCGGGCAGGCTTCTAATATGGAGAGCTAATTGAATACCTATATCTAAAAATTAAGCTTCAGCATGCAACCAGGCTTTTTTTGCCGCAAGCGTATCATCGTCTTCTACATTGTCAGGGTCTGGCACACAACAATCTACCGGACAAACCGCTGCACACTGAGGCTCCTCATGAAAACCATGGCACTCAGTACACTTATCTGTAACTATATAATAAAATTCATCAGAAACTGGCGACATCGGGTCTTTACCGCCAATAATAGAGCCATCTCCTAATTCTACTTCTGCCAATTTTGTTCCGCCACCCCACGTCCATTCTACTCCACCTTCATAAATTGCCGTGTTAGGGCACTCAGGTTCGCATGCACCACAATTGATACATTCGTCTGTAATCATTATTGCCATACTCTCTCTATATTTTTAGTAGTTTTCAAATAATCAACAAATATACAGCTTCAAAGTTTCAATTTAGTTGTATTTTTGCATGATTTTAAATACTAAATCAATTTTTCTATAAATAATGCAATTAAAAGACTTTATACTCACATTTTCACAACTTGGAGGTTTCATACTTGACGAAAATAACGCCGATACGATAAAACAATGGTCATACTCGGCTCGCAATGAAAATGCCTGGTTTACAGAAGATAACGTTAAACTTTCATTAAACAATATAGCTCGCTATTATCTTGATAAAGAAATATTAGCAAACTTTGTTGAGGCCAATAGCATTGAAGCCAACCCAAATCCGAAAAAAGTTGGAATTGTAATGGCTGGCAATATTCCGGTAGTTGGGTTTCACGATTTATTGTGCGTAGTGTTGAGTGGCAATATTGCTTTAGTGAAATTAAGCTCGAGCGATTCGGTGCTTATGCGTTTGTTGATTTTTCAATTGTTCGAAATTAATCCTGCTTTAAGAGACTATATAAAAGTAGCAGATAAACTGAATGAGGCCGATGCAATGATTGCCACAGGAAGCGATAACACTGCCAAACATTTTGAATATTACTTTACCAAAATACCACATATAATTCGGAAGAACAGAACTTCGGTAGCTGTTCTGACAGGCGAAGAATCGAGAACTGAGCTAGCAAATCTTGGCAATGATATTTTTCAGTATTTTGGTTTAGGCTGCCGCAATGTATCGAAGCTCTTCGTACCAAAGGGCTATACTTTTGATAAATTCTACGAGTCAATAGAGTACTGGAGCACCATTTCTATTCACCATAAGTATAACAATAATTATGACTACAATAAGTCGGTGCTTTTAGTAAATAAAACGCCGCATTTTGATAATGGCTTTTTGCTTCTGAAAGAAGATGCAGCACTGGTTTCAGCTATATCTGTTTGTCATTTTGAATATTACGAAAACAAGGAACATTTACAGCAACTCATTGAAAGTCATCAGGAAAAGATTCAATGTATAGTTTCGAAAGACCGTAATTTTGAGAATAGTTTTGCATTTGGAGAAGCGCAAGCACCCAAATTGAATGATTTTGCAGATGGTGTAAATACAATTGAGTTTTTGAAGAATATATAATAAGCTATCAGAATTTCAGTTTACTGTTTTTGAGACATTTCATAGCTTTTTCAATACCATTAATAGTAAGCGGAAACATTCGTTCGTCAGACCACTCTCTTATTAATTTTATAGAGTGTGTATATTGCCAGTAGCCATCATTAATCGGGTTTAGCCACACAAGGTTCGGGAACTTTTCTTTGAATCTTGTGAGCCAGGTTAAACCCGATTCTTCATTATAATGCTCTACGCTTCCCCGAGGTTCTGATATTTCCCAGGGCGACATAGAAGCATCTCCCACAAAAATAACTTTGTAATCTTTATTATATTTATTGAGCACATCCCAGGTAGATACACGGTCTTCGTAGCGGCGGCCATTATCTCTCCACAGGGTTTCATACACGCAATTATGAAAATAATAATGCTCAAGATGCTTAAACTGGTGCTTTGCTGAAGAAAAAAGTGTAGAACATTCTTCAATATATTCGTCCATTGAGCCGCCAACATCAAGCAAAAGCAATACTTTCACCCTATTCTGTTTCGATGCCTGCATTTTAATATCAAGCAAACCGGCATTCTGGCAGGTTTTATCGATGGTTTCATCAAGGTTTAGTTCATCTTCAACGCCTTCTCTTGTTAATATACGTAGGCGTTTTAATGCCATTTTGGTATTTCGGGTGTTAAGCTCAAGGTCGTTATCATAGTTTTTGAACTCCCTTTTATCCCACACTTTTACAGCACTTTTTCCGCCTCCTTTACCTCCTATTCTAATCCCTGCCGGATTATACCCAGAGTTACCAAAAGGCGAAGTCCCACCTGCACCAATCCATTTGCTACCGCCTTCGTGTTTTTCTTTTTGTTCATCAAGTAACTCTTTGAATCTTTTCATCAATTCATCGAGCCCACCCATTGCATTTATGGCTTCCTTTTCTTCCTCGCTTAGTTCTCTTAACAAATTTGATTTCAGCCAGTTTTCGTCAATATTTGCCAAAATTTGCTCAACAGGAACACTTTCTGCATCGCCAAAAAACTGGCCGAAAAGTTTATCAAACAAATCGAGGTTTTGCTCATGTTTAACAAAAATAGCACGGCTCAAAAAATAGAAATCTTCTACACTGTAAGCAATCACTTCTTTGTCGAGGGCTTCTAACAGGGTCAGGTGCTCTCTTATCGAAACCGGAAGTCTATTACTTTTCAGATGATAGAAGAAATCTAAAAGCATTTTTTATGTTATTTTATACCCTTTTCACGCAGTGCTCTAAATAAATCGTAATCGGTCTCATTTTTAAGCAAAGCCCCCAAATATGGCGGTACCTGATTCATTTTGCTTAAATCGTCCAAATCTTCGGCTGAAACTTTACCAACCAATAATAATTTAAGCCAATCTATTAGCTCACTGGTTGAAGGTCTCTTTTTCAGGTTCTTTATTTCTCTGATACCAAAGAAAGTTTTCAGCGCATTGGCAAGAAGAGTTTCTTCCAGACCTTCATAATGCACATCAACAATCTGCTGCATGGTTTCTTTATCTGGGAAACGGATAAAATGAAAGAAACAACGGCGCAAAAAGGCATCAGGCAATTCTTTCTCGTTGTTTGAGGTAATAATGATAATTGGCCGATGCTTGGCTTTAATTGTCCGTTTTAGTTCATAGCAATAGAACTCCATACGGTCGAGTTCCTGCAATAAATCGTTCGGAAACTCAATATCGGCTTTATCAATTTCATCAATCAACAATACACTCTGTTCGTCAGTATCAAAAGCCTCCCATATTTTACCTTTCTTGATATAGTTTTCTACTTCATTTACCCTATCATCGCCTAGCTGAGAATCACGTAATCGAGAAACGGCATCATACTCATACAAGCCCTGCTGGGCTGTAGTAGTCGATTTTACGTGCCAGGTAAAAAGCTGTTTATCCAAAGCCTTAGCTACCTCAAAAGCCAAAAGGGTTTTACCCGTACCGGGTTCACCCTTTATAAGCAATGGTCTTTGAAGCGCAATGGCAGCATTTACTGCGGTTTGCAGCTCGCGGGTAGCCACATAACTTGATGTACCCGAGAAAGTATTATTTTTATCCGAATTGCCTACCATAAATTTCCCTTTAGCAATGCTTACTCTTCTTCGCTTGTAAAACTATACAATGTCGGGTCGAGTTTCAATGTTCCTGCATTAAATTCATTAACGAATTTAGTAATTACTTCGTCATCAATTTCTTCAACATTTAAAGCAATATCAAGCCCAATGCCATATTCAAAATCTTCGTCGATTTCTACAAACTCAGCTACCTGAATGGTTTCCTCTTCTTCCAACTCCTCAATTATTTCTTCCATCACCATTTCCATATCTTCATTGATTTTGTAGTTAGGCTTACGTTTATCAACCTCTACATAATCAGGATAAGATTTTTTCATTCTGCTTTCAGCTTCTTCAAAAACAAGACTGCTGTGATTCAAACGTAACGTTCCCATTACAGCATCGTAGATTACTTCTTCGCCATTATGCTTACCAACAAACTGAAAATGAGCAAATTCGCCCGAATCATTCATGCCGTCTTCATCTTCAACTATTACATAGTTTTGTCCTTCTTGTTTGCATTCAGCTTTTAGCTGAGCAATTTCCTGTGGGTCAAATCCTTCGTTTTTCATACCTTAAAATTGGAAATAAATAAATTGTGAATTGTTATAAACGCCATAACATAGAATCATAAATAAGATGAGGTAATAAGAGCCCCAACGTTGCCAGCGTGGGCGGGCATCAATCCATGCCGATAGATTCTTACCTCTTTGCAACCATTGAACTGACTCCATGATGACAAATGAAATAATAATTAAATATAGTTCATTCTTTCCAATCATATATATGATGGTATCTAAAGAATGTGAGCTCGCTTTAAATATGTTTTTTGCAATATAAATAGCATCTGCGTTGGTGTTAGCCCTAAAGAAAATCCAGGCAAAAGCTACCAACACAAAAGTAATAGCGCCATGTAATATCTTTTGCGGAATAGCCGCATGGCTCAATGAGCCTTTTACACCCGTCAGTTTATTTTGCAAAGAGGCTGTCATTTGCCCAATAATCAAATAAAAACCGTGTAATGCTCCCCAGATAACATAATGCCAATTGGCGCCATGCCACAAACCACTTACCATAAATACAAAGAACCGATTGAAATATTGACGGGGTTTTGACACTCGATTACCACCTAAAGGAATATAAAGATAATCTCTGAACCAAGTAGAAAGAGAAATATGCCAACGACGCCAGAACTCTCCTACTGATTTAGAAAGGTACGGTCGGTCAAAGTTTTTCATCAGTTTAAAACCCATGATGCGTGCCGAACCTAGGGCGATATCGGAATAGCCGGAAAAATCGCAGTAAATCTGGAACGTAAAGAAAATAGTAGCTACAATCAAGGGTAAGCCCTGATAATCTGTAGGGTTATTATAAACCATATTTACAAACTTGGCAAGTCTGTCGGCAATTACTACTTTTTTGAACATGCCCCAAAGCATAAGACGAAGCCCACTTACTACCCTATCATAATCAAACTCATGTTTTTCATAGAACTGATGTAGCACATTCTGAGGGCGTTCGATTGGCCCGGCCACTAATTGCGGATAAAACATTACGTAAAGCGCATAAATGCCGAAATGTCTTTCGGCTTTTTCGTTTCCTCTATATACCTCAATGGTATAACTCATGGCCTGAAAAGTATGGAACGATAGCCCGATTGGCAAGATAATATCCCAATAAGGCATGAGTTCGTCAGGATTTATCTTATATAGTACTGCATTGAAATTATCAATAAAAAAGTTGTAGTACTTAAACACTGCCAATACACCAATATTCGCTACCAAGCTCATTATGAGTGCCCATTTTCTTCGTTTACCCTGCGCCTGCTCAATCCAGATTCCGGCAAAGTAATCTATTATAATAGTGAAGAAAAGTATAAGTATATAATAAGGAATAAAGAAGCTATAAAAAACACAACTAGCTACTAACAAATGAAACCAGCGATATTTATGCGGAAGGGCAAAATAAAGGAGTGTTACTACAGGAAAAAATATTAAAAACTCTAGCGAATTAAAAAGCATCTTAAGGGCGTTCAAAGTTCGAATTCCAAAGTTCTTGCTTTAATGTTAGATTATAAAATAAATTTCCATGTTTTCGGCAGCAAATTTATTCTAATCCAATATTAATCAAAAAACTCTGTAATTAACCAAATGTAGAAGTGATAACATAAAAGGCCTGATAAACTCAGACCTTTTATCTATAAATCAGAATAGTTTTCTATCTAAATCAAAATTCTCAAGGTAATCAGAAACACGTTTCACAAACTGGCCGCCTAAAGAACCATCCACCACCCGGTGGTCGTACGAATGCGAAATTATCATTTTCTGTCTGATTCCTATGGTATCGCCGTGTGGTGTTTCTATAACTGAAACTTTTTTCTGAATCACGCCAAAGGCAAGAATCGAAACCTGCGGCTGCATAATAATTGGTGTTCCGGCTATGTTGCCAAACGAACCAATATTTGAAACTGAGAGTGTACCATCTGATAAATCATCAGCCTTTAGTTTATTGTTTCTCGCACGGTTGGCAAGGTCGTTTATCTTTTTAGTAAGGCCAATCAGGCTATAAGAATCTGCTTCGTGTATGACAGGTACAATCAGATTACCAGTTGGCAAGGCAACAGCCATACCAATATTGATTTTACCTTTACGAATAATTCTATCACCATCAACCTGAATATTGATTAATGGAAAATCTTTGATTGCCTTCACCACCGCCTCAATCAATAGCGGTGTAAATGTGATATTTTCGCCTGTTTCTTGTTTAAAACTATGTTTTATTTTATCTCTCCACAAAGAAGCATTGGTCATATCGGTCTCAACAAACGAAGTAACGTGCGCCGATATTCGCTTCGATTCCACCATTCTATCGGCAATCATTTTACGCATTCTGTCCATTTCAATAATCTGGTCAGTAGCGTTTGGTATATAAGCCGGAGCCGACACCGGTGCTGATGGAGCTGGTGTATTAATAACTTGTGCTCCTTTTTCTTTCTTCAACTGCACATAAGCCAGAATATCATCTTTTGTAACACGATTATCTGCTCCTGAACCTTGTAAGTTTTCAAGCTCCTCGCTCGATATATTTTCTTCTTTAGCAATGTTTTGCACCAATGGCGAGTAGAAACGACCACTTAGCGAGTTTATTTTTGGTTCTTCATTCTCTAACAATAATGAGGTCAATTTCGATTGGCTTTCTAGTTCTGCTGCAACATTTTCAACCTCTTTTTCTTCACTTTCCGGCTGTTCAACAGGTTTTTCAGAATTAGCAGCAACATTCTCTGCATCTGTTTCAATAATACATATAGGTTTCCCGATAGCGGCTATTTCTCCTTTTTGTACCAATACTTCTTTCAGAATACCATCATAAGCCGAGCCTATTTCTGTGTCTATTTTATCGGTTGCCACTTCCAGAATCATTTCATCTGCTTCTATTTTATCGCCCACATTCTTCAACCAATTCAAGACAGTACATTCAAATATACTTTCACCCATTTTAGGCATTAACATTTCTACAAGCGCCATAGTCTATATTATTAGATTTTTGTTGATGTCAAATTAAGATTCGTAATCGCCATTAAGCATTTTACGTAAAAGATTCATGGCAACTACACTGCCATAATTTATATTTGTGTCTCTTTGGTTCGACATTTGAATTTTTCGTGCAATGGTTTTACCCTCCATAGCACAGGCTATCCAGAGCGTACCTACTGGTTTTTCTGGTGTGCCTCCATCAGGCCCTGCTACGCCACTGGTTGCTATGGCAAAATCTGTTTTCATTAATGCTCTTGCACCTTCGGCCATTTGGGTAACAGTTTCTTCACTTACAGCACCGCGGGCTTCAATAGTTTCGGGTTTTACACCCAACACATTAATCTTAACCGAGTTTGCATAGCTTACTACTCCTCCCATAAAATAAGCAGAACTGCCAGGTACTTTTGTAAACAAGTGCGAAATAAAACCACCTGTGCAACTCTCAGCCACCGAAACGGTTTTGCCCTGGCTTTTTAATTGATTACCAAGTGCTATCTCAAGATCGTCGTTATCATAACCAAAAACAAACGATTTTATCATGGGCAACACCTTATCAACTTCCTGTTGCACTTCTTGTTTTAAAATTTCTTCATTTTCTCCTACTCCGGTCAATCTTAAACGTACTTGCCCAAAGCTTGGAAGATACGCTAATTTTATGTGCGGTGGTAAACTATCTTCCCATTTTTCTATTTTTTCAGCCAGAAGTGATTCGCCTATTCCTATTGTACGAATCATTTTATGATATATTACTGGCGTATCGAAGTATTTCTTTAGTCTTGGCAATACTTCGTTGGCCATCAGGTATTTCATTTCATGAGGCACTCCCGGCATCGAAACAAAGATTTTGCCTTTTGCCCCTCCCTCAACTTTCTCAAACCACATTCCCGGAGCTGTGCCTGTTTTATTGGCAAGATAAGTACAACGGCTCGGTATTAATGCCTGCTGACGGTTTATTTCAGTCAGTGGGCGACCTCTTTTATTAAAAAATTCAGTAACAAATAAAAGTGCATCTTCGTTTATTACTAATTCATCATTAAAGTATTTACACAATGTTTTTTTTGTTATATCGTCTTTTGTTGGCCCCAAGCCACCTGTTAATAATATAATATCAGCTCTATTTTCAGCTTCTTCCAGTATCTGCAAAATTTTCTCTTCCTGGTCTCCTACCGACGACTTTCGTATTGTCTTTATACCTAGTTTGTCTAGTTCGGTACTCATCCATTGGGTATTGGTGTCAGTAATTTGTCCGTACAAAATTTCATCTCCAATTGTTACTACTTCCGCAAAAATAGGTCTCATATATATTACATTGGGTTTTGTTATTTCAGAAAGTGTATATTAAAACTTAATTTGCACAAAAATACAATTTTCGGTGTTCATTCGTTAGTAAGACAACTATATAATTAAAAAAAACAATTTTAAACCCGCTAAAAATGAGAAGATTCCTTATTCTTTCGTTGATTATTAGTACTTTAACTATGCAAGGCTGTGCCGGCCAGAAAATAAATCTTGGTAAAGTTTTAGATGGTATTTCTAAAAGCACACAAGGCGGAGGCCTAACCAATGACGAAATTATTTCAGGTCTAAAACAAGCACTACAGGTTGGAATTAATAAAGGTGCCGATAGTGCTTCGAAATTAAACGGTTATTTTCTTAATCCGATGATTAAAATCCCGTTTCCACCGGAAGTAGAAAAAGTTGAAACTGCTTTAAGAAAAGTAGGTTTGGGCGGCGAAGTAGATAAATTTGTGATGGCACTAAACCGTGGTGCAGAAGAGGCAGCCAAAGAAGCTAAGCCAATTTTTGTGAATGCCATTTTAAGCATGACTTTCACTGATGCATTAAATATTTTGAAAGGAGAAAAAAATGCAGCAACCATGTACCTGAAACGTACTACCTCTGAGCAATTGATAGCAGCTTTTTCGCCAGTTGTTGAAAAGGCACTCCAAAAGACACAAGCAACACGTTATTATGCCGATTTAGCCGGAACGTATAACAAGTTACCTTTTGTACAAAAGGTGAATCCTGATTTGAAAGGCTATGCAACTGAAAAAGCAATTGATGGCTTATTTATATTAGTTGCAAACGAAGAGGCAAAAATCAGAGAGAATCCGTGGGCAAGAACAACAGATTTATTGAAGAAGGTATTTGGTTCTATTTAATATAAGATACGCCCAAACAAGAAGGACACGCTTTTACACGTGTCCTTTTTTGTTTCCCTCTATTTACTAAACATCACTGCGCTATCATTTAACTCAAACTTTTTACTTTTTATCAATTTTATCATCTCCGACCCTGCCAGTAACACCGGGCCATAGCCATGCGCTGCATAAACATTTACAGGCCGGTAATAATAAAACGCAGGGTCGAATCCCATTCCTGTCCCAACACATACGCCTTCTACCTGACCTCTCTCATTTACTTTTGTAGCTACGGCATTCCAAGCTAATAATGCCATTGGGCCATAAGTTGTGGCATCTAACCAACCTCTGTTAATAGCTTTGGCTATGCTATGCGCATAAATAGCTGTGGCAGAGGTTTCAAGATAAGAATCATGGCGGTCAAGCAATTGATGCCAGAATCCGGAGCCTGATTGTTGTGCAGCCAAGCCCTTTGCATGGGCTTTTAGTTGGGCAAGTACTTCTGCCCTACCTGCATAATTTTGTGGTAGAACTTCCAACAACTCAACCAGCGTCAGAATGGCCCAGCCATTGGCTCTTGCCCAATGAAACTCTGGGTGCGTTTCCATTTCTTGCACCCAACCATGCATATACAAGCCCAAATCTTTGTTAAACATTCGTTTTGAGAATTGTAGCACTTGTTTCACCGCATCATCATAGTATTTTTTATCACCAGTCAAGCTTCCCATTTGTGCTATGGCAGGCACTCCCATAAACATATCATCAAGCCACAAAGTATTTGGCAAAGGTCTGTTACGGGCAAGGGTACCGTCTTTCAAGCGAAACTCTTTTGTGAATATATAATTAATGTAATGGTCTATAATCGGTCTTAAATCTGTTTCCATCACGCCACTTTTGGTGGCTCTAATCATGGCTGCGGCCATAGCACCACAATCGTCCAGTGCATGAGGCGCAATAATCTGCCTGAGTGAGGTTTGGGGGTTTGTTTTGTAGATTTCTCTGAAATAAGGTACTACATCGGCTATAAACTTAAATCTTCTGGTAGTATAATTGGTAAATGATGTATCACCAGTTACTTCTCCTGCCAATAGCATAGCCTCGTAAGTTACACCCCATTCATAACTTGTAAGGCTGAAATCACCTTTAAAAACAATGGAATTAGTGTTTATTTTTGAATAATCTGTTATTTCGGCATTTGTTGCTTTATCTACTACCTTTATCGGCGTTGCCTTTTCAAGATAATTTTTCACTCGGTTCATTACAGCCACAATATCTTCCTGCTTTGTTGTACCATATAAAGTAGGGTAATCGGGCTTTGCAGTGTGCAAAGCATCAGAGTGTAATGTTGAGGCAGGTGCTTGTTGCTGGGCAAAGCTTTGCAATCCGATTGCCAAACCTAAAGCAATCAGTTTTAATGATTTTAACATGATAAGAAAAAACTGTTTAATGAACAAAATAACTACCCATTCCGATAAAGGCCGAAGAAAGCACTATCAGAAATAAGCCTAGGTATAGTACACGCATAGTTGGGCCGCTTGCGCCCTTCCATTCTTTATAAAATAATCCCCATAATGTGCCAACTAAAATAATAAATGCCATGTGGAGCGTCCAGGAAGCAAAATCCAATGACGAACCTAATTTGGTTTGTCCCATTCCATAGAAAAAGAACTGGAAATACCACGTTATACCAGCCAGAAACGCCCATAGATAATTGTTTTTTAATGGAGTTTTGGCATTAGTATAGTCACTGAATGATTTGTTTCTGAAGTTCAGAATCATACACCAAACAAAGTTTGTAGCAAAACCTCCGATTAATAGCACAGGCAATATAGCGTTATTTTTAAATAGTGGGTCTGTACCATTTAATTCTGCCTGATTGGCAATTGGCGCGCCAACTGCAAGCCCAAAGGCAAAACAAGCACTCATGATTCCGCAGAAAGTACCTACAACCAAACCTTTTTTCAAATCAAATTCTTTTATTGAAGCTTGTTTGGCATCGGCGTCTAGTTCTTTTTCTTTCATCATTCCGGCTTTACCACATACAAAAATGCCAATTACACAAAGCGCAACCCCAGCTAAAGTGATTTGTCCTGAACTTGAAGCTAACAATTCACCAAAACGGCCTTCATAAATTGGTGGTATAAGTGTACCGAATGCCGCACAAAAGCCTAATGCAACAGCCACACCCAACGAAACACCCAGATAACGCATAGTTAGGCCATAGGTAAGACCACCAAAACCCCACAATACACCAAAAAGCATGGTATAAAAGATTGTTTCGCTACTTGCGGACTGAATGCTAGGCAGTAAGTCTTTAACTGTAATAAAGCCAAAAAGCCACGGGGCTATTATCCAAGAGGCCACGCCCCCGATAATCCAACCACTCTCCCACGACCATTTTTTAATATTTTTATACGGAATATAAAAGCTACCGGATGCAAAGCCCCCGATAAAGTGAAAAATTATACCAAGAAGTGCATTCATAGAGGTTTATTTTAGGGTAAATAAAAGACTTCGCTTAGGGGTACTGAAACTGGTGAATTGTCAGGGTTTGCGTCCATAATATCGGCCATATAAGCCCACCATCGCTTGGTTGTTGGGTGCTGTGGTAGAGTATCGAGCAATGCAGGGTCGTCAATTTTAAGCGAAGCAAACAAAATATTGGTTTCTTCGTCCAGAAAAATGGCGTAATCTTCCACACCAATTCCCTTTAGCAGTTCTTTCATCTCTGGCCAAAGTTCGTCGTGTCGGCGTTTGTACTCCTCTGCCTGGCCGGCATGTAATTTCATTTTCAAGGCAACTCTCTGCATCATAGTGGTTTATGCTAAAAAAACTTTTTCAATCCTTCCCATTGTACTTTCCAGCTCCCATCTTTCGGGAAACCCGGATTTTCTTCTTTACAATCATCGTATCCGGCACACATCAGGGCAACTGCTGCTAGAAGGCCGCCATTACCCGGCATATATAATCTTAATCGCTGGTCTTGGTAATTATGGCCATTGTTCAGAAATGTATTGGTTCTGATATTCATTAATAAGCCATCGAGGGCATAATTTGGCAGTCCGAGTCGGGTGGCCGACATAGCTACCATCGGGAAATCCCAGCCCCATGTATCGTCCCAATGCCATACTTCCCACACCTTCTCAAAAGTATTTTTCATGATTGTTGTATCAACCATTGGGGTAACAGGCAACATACCATAAGTAGCTAAAACAGACGGATGGTCGGTAAGAAAAACCGGATTTGTGTAAGAATCCTGTGCACTCTCAGCCGCCAGATAAACCTCATCTTTCACAGGTAATGCCGATAATTTGTCTATTACCTCTTGCCAAGCCTTATTTGGTTTTAAACCAAGGCGTTTACGCCACTCTTGTGCTGTATTCAACGCCCAATACCAGTAGTTAAGCTCATAACTTGGGTTAAAGGTTTGCTCTGGTTTAAATCGCTCTTGTGCAGGAATCAGCCCAGGGCCTAATATGTACTTACCTTTCTCCTTATCAAAATAAGCATAGGAAGCCATAAAGTCGGCTGTTTCAAAAATGAGCTCCTTGTATTTTTCAAGGGTTTGTTTGTTAGGTTTTTCACGATAACACAATTCGGCAAAAGTGATAATATGTGGTTGCTGCCAGATAAGATATGCACCTACCGATGAGGCCGTTTCGCCTCCTTTATAGTCGGTCATTTTTTGCCATCTTGCACCCTTAAAGCCTTGACGATGCGCTATCTTTTTGGCAGTTGGCAAAGCAATTTTATACCAGTTAAGGCTTTTTTCGAGTAAATCAGTTCTTCCCCACAAAGCAAAATGAACACTATGCCACCAATGCATTTCCATGTGCGGTTTACCAAACCAACTGTTATAGGTGAGTCCTGTTTCTTGCGGTGGTGTTTCAGTAGTGCCTTGTACTTTTGTGAGGTATTGCGATAGAATAATACGTCTTTCTAACTCTGTGGCACGTTTATCAGTGCTACCTGAGAAATCGATTGCTCCACCCGAATTCCAGAATTGATTCCAGCCTGTCTGGCTATTTGTGCGCACAGCTGCAAAGTTTACTTGATTTGCTTCTGGTGTTTTTTCTGAGAAATCACAAGTAAACGACCAGCTTGTAGCTTGCGTTACAGGTTGAATTACAAAATAATGTGCTTGCTTAATTTGCGACTTAACATTAAGGCTCGAACTAAGCCCGATAGTATAATTTAAATCGTCAATTTTATGTTTAACTATTACACGTTTTTCGCCTTGTTTGGTAACGATTGACGAATGCTTATCTACATTTGCCCAGTTATTTCCGCTATCGATAAACTTATCGGTTGGGAAAGGGATTCGGATTCTTAGCATTAATTGCCCTGATTTTAGCAAAGGAGATTCAACCGAAACAGCTATTATATCTTTTTGCTGATGGCTTACAGTTTTTACCTCTACGGGCTGCCCGTCAAATACAAAATGGCTTGTTATTTCTCCTGTCCATAAATCAAGCGTCTGGTTAACATCGCTTATATCTGTAGTTAGTGCTTTAGAACCGTCTTTTTTGTACAATTCAAAGCCAATATTACCTAAGTGCACTCGATGTGGATTTTGCCTGATAAAATTAACAGCATCTTTTCTGCGTTGAGGTTTAGCAATTTGTGGCGTGTAAATAACTTTACGGCCGTGGCTGTCTATTTCTTTGAAGCTCTGTTCGATTGTATAATTTTGTGTATTCGGAAAACTATGCCAGCTCCATTCTGATTGAGTGCCGAGTGGGATTCCGTTTGCATAATAATCAGGGAATGTCTGTAAGCCTGTAGCATCTACTGTAAAGGCAAAACTACCATTGCCAACAGTAAGAGAAGACAAGGTATCCAGCGACTTTACTACAACATTATGCCTATTTACCAACGCCTGGCGGTTAATCTTTTGTGCAAAGACAAATGAAGGACAAGTGATTAGAAAACAAATTTTAAGTAAGCGTAAAAGAAAAATCATTATGTAATTAGCGTATATCCTTGTATCAAAGATAGACATTATCTCCAATTTTCCTCTCCTGTACTCTCATGTTATTAAATTTTTTCATTGAAAAGTTGTATTAATGCAAGAAATACGAGCAACTTAATAAAGTCTTAATCAGAAATTTAAGAGTTTTTTGAACTTTCTGGCTCAAAAAGTAATTTTAAAACTATTATCTTATCTAATATCAGTTGAATGAAAAAATCAGAAATTAATTTTAGTATTGAATTAGACGCAACCAGAATTCCTGAGAAAATATTCTGGGATGCAACTGAAAATCCAAACGAAGGAATCAACGAAAGCAAAGCTATTTCAATCGCAGTATGGGACCATTACCACAAAGGTTTGCTAGGTATTAATTTATGGACAAAAGATATGCCTTCTGACGAAATGAAGCATTTTGCAATTGATATTGTAGGAAATGTAGCTCAAATGGTGGCAGATTCTACAGGAGATAAGAAAATGATTGAGATTTTGGAAAGTACTTGCAGAAGCCTGAAAAGACATCTTGATGAAGAAGCGAAAGAAAATCCTCAGCAATAATCAGGGCATATTAATAAAAAAGATGGGCGTTCTGAAAATTTCAGAACGCCCATCTTTTTTAAATATCAACCAGAGAATTTTGGCTTAATGATGGTGGTCAACGTCAGTAACCTCAGCAGATTCTGCTCGGTTTCTTACATTTAAAGCTTTTTTAGGCTTAATAATCTTTGTCCAGGTAAGAAACTTGATAACCGGATAGGTAGGGTCAATTTCATACCATTTTTTACCGAAGTTAATCGACATCGGGTGTTTATGGTGATTATTCTGAAATAATTCGCCCAACATCAAGAAATCAAAAAACAGCGAATTTTTAGATTCGTCTTTGTTATCAAAATTCTGGTATCCGTATTTATGACCGCTCCAGTTTACGATAGCACCGTGGATTGGCCCCATTAAAAAGTGGATTGGCAACAAAAAGAAGAAACCCCAGTGAATATCGAAATAGAAAAAGCCAATTACATAAAACAATACATAACTTGTACCCCAAAGGATTCTCGAAATCCAGGTATCGCCTATTTTATCAATGGCTTTCCACTCTGGCAGGTCTTTTTCGAATCTTTCCTCAATTTTATATTTATAATTCAACAATGAGTTATAGATTTCTTTTGTTTTCCACATCATCGTAAATACGTTTTCTGTATGATGTGGTGAGTGTGGGTCTTTCTCGGTATCGCTGTATGCGTGGTGCATACGATGCAAAATAGCATACGAACGAGGATTAAGATAAGATGAGCCTTGTGAAATATAGGTTAAAAAATAAAAGAACTTTTCCCAGAACTTATTCATTGTAAACATCTTGTGTGCTGAGTATCTGTGCAAAAAGAATGTTTGGCTAAACAATGATAAGTACCAGTGTCCGAAGAAAAAGGATAATGCGGCAACCATTTTATTGTGCTTAGTAAATTAGATTAAAATGCAAATATAAGTTGTAAACGCCAAAACTTATAAAATTGTTACTATGTTGCAAATGAAACAAGAAAGTTCTTTAAAATGTCCTAATCTACTTCTAAGAATTATCCAATTTAGAATAACCCTAAATAAGATTAATAATTTGTAAAGGCGTATTGCACCAGATTAGCGCCCATTTGAAGTGCTTTTTGTCTTATTTCTTCCGGGTCGTGGTAAACGCTCTGGTCTTCCCACCCATTGCCAAGGTCACTTTCATAACTGAAATAACATACCAGTTTACCTTGCCAAATCAAGCCAAAACCTTGTGGAGGCTGGTTATCATGCTCATGAATCTTTGGCAAACCACTTGCAAATTTATATTTCTGCTGATAAACTGGGTGAGAAAAGGGTAACTCTATAAACTCAAGCTCAGGAAATACTTTTTTCATTTCACGTCTGATAAACTTATTCAAACCATAATTATCATCTACGTGTAAAAAACCACCCGAAATAAGGTACTTACGTAAATTTTGGACTTCGGCATCTGTAAACAATACATTTCCGTGGCCTGTCATGTGTATGAAGGGATATTGAAAAATGTCTCCACTCCCAACCTCTACAATATCTTCTTCGGGATATATATTCATTTTAAGATTCTGGTTACAGAATTTTATCAGATTTGGCAACGAGGTTTTATTAGCATACCAATCGCCACCGCCGCCATAGCGTAGTTTGGCTATTTTTAGGGTTGGTTGTTGTGCTACTATATTTATCAACACAGCACAACATAATATCAGACTTAATGAAGCAATTTTAATAATCTTTTTCATCGAATAAATCTTAGCGGTTATTTATCTGTTACACCAAATTATTGCTTAATGTGCAAGCTACCAGCCCTGCGGTTTCGGTTCTTAGCCTTGCATTACCTAAAGTAACCCATTGAAAACCCGCTTGCTTAGCCTGTAAAATTTCATCGGCCGAAAAATCGCCTTCGGGGCCTACAAGTATGCAGTACGAAGATTTAGGCTTTAGCATACTTACCAAAGGCATTGACTCGTCGGCCAGATGCGCCAGAAATTTCTGTTCCTGTTGCACTGTTTTCAGAAATTTCTCAAAGGGCATGAGTTCGTTAATCTTCGGCAAATATGCTTTTAACGACTGTTTCATTGCCGAAATAGCAATTTTTTCAAGCCGCTCTGTCTTCTGCTGTTTGCGCTCCGAGTGTTTTGTTTGTATTAACGAAATTTCATCTATTCCTATTTCAACACTTTTCTCAATAAACCACTCAAGCCTATCGGCATTTTTGGTTGGAGCAATAGCAATATGCAGATAGGTATCTCTTTGCTGAAAGTTTTGCTGTGTAGAAACAATGGTAAATTCACACTTTTTATCGTTGGCTTTGGTGATTTCGCATTGATATAGCCCACCCACACCATCAACAATATGGATGGTATCTTTTGCAGTTTTTCTTAAAACTTTTACACAATGGCGAGAGTCCTCAGGGTCAAGAAAATGATTCAGACTAATATTTGGTTGAAAGAAAAGAAGCATGAAATTTTTAAGACAATATTGATGCCATAATTAGTCGTTCTTACAGCCGCCAATTTGCGCTGTAAAAACACTACCCGATGGTGCATCAAAACCATGATTGAGTTCTATAAATTTATTTGCTTCCAAAGTTAGTTGTTTTGTGCTATTTAACGAAACAATTGCCGTAATTGAAGTATTAGCACCTATGTAGGTCAATTGATTTAAATTTTTCAGGAGTACAGTGTCAAGGCATTTCAGAAGAATTTCTTTTACTTCTGATTTCGCTGCGGGAGCGTCCGCACTTACTCTGTAATAATAGCGACTATTAAGCTCTACTTGGGTATCATAATAGATGTTGCCTGTAATTGTACCTATTTCTGTTAAGTTATCTGCGCCATTCGTACTACGTTCTATACGATACTTGGTTGCAGAATCGCCATTCCAGGTTAGTTTCACCATAATTTCTTCATGTGCAATCAACTCCAAGTCAATAGAGCTAGGTGTTACCGGAGGCTCGGGATTAGTCGGATTATTGGGTTCCGGATTAATTGGTGGCTCAGGATTTACTGGAGGTTCGGGGTTAATTGGTGGCTCCGGATTTATCGGCGGTTCTGGATTGACAGGTGGGTCAGGATTACTTGGTACTTCCGGTGCTTGCCCGCCAATTTCAACATTGTCAAAGCTAAAAGCCCGCATACCTAAACCATTTGTAATATGAGCACCATAGTAAATATTAGCAAAGTAATTCGGCAAATATGATACAGTTTTAGGATTGCTGACATTTGCCAAAGTCAGATAGATTTTATTTCCTGAGCCTTCACCCGACTGTACCACATCGTTCCGGCCATCAATGTAAATAAAATCTTTCATGCTGTAATTAGTGCCATTGGAATATATATACTGAGGATATGTCATTTGCATTCCGGCATCAAATTCTAATACTAATCGGTTGCCTTCCCAATAGATTCTTTGAATATCAGGTGAGTAAATTTCGTTGGACTGGGTATTGCCGTAAACTTCATGCCCTATGATTCTTGCTAACTCTGTGGCTGTTTGGTTATAACCCTGAAAATTATAATGAAGCCCATCGTAGCCCGTTGTACCAACTGTACTTAGCGTACTGATTTTAGGATAAAGATATTTACTTTTTCGTTGAAAATCCCTTAAAAAGCCTGCTTTATGGTTTGATTCTGTAAGAATATTTGATTGAAGATTGAATATTTTCCGAAGATTAGGGAAATCGGCATTCAAATAGTTGTAGAGCGTAGTAAATTGAGTGGGGTAAGCCTCTGAATCGGCAAAGTAAATACCATCGCTCTCTCCATGTCTGAAAACCAGATACCGAATCTGGTCTTTTAAACCACTGGCATTTGCCTGAATCAGCATCTTCCCGTAATTACTTTCTGTATTAGCCGGATTCTGCGGATTACGGTTATTAAGATTTTGCATGGCTGCACCGCCCACAGCCGCTACAATTACCCCAACGGGATAATTATTTTTTTCACTTAGCAATCTTTGTAACTCAAGCGCAATCAAACCTGTACCCGGCCATTGGGCTGTTTCAAACGGTACTAACCATTCACCATTCGATTGGCTAAAATCATACATTACATAATATCTCAGAAATGGGTCTCTGGCAGGCATATATTCATTGATACCGCCATAACCCAAAGCATTTGATTGTCCATAGACTAAAAATACATCTCCAACGGCTATTCTTGTCGCAGTTTTCACTTCTTTGCCGTCAAGGTATAGGTTTGCTGAATAATCGTACTTCCCGGCAGGTAGTTTAGGAGAGAACTCAAAAGCATTTGTATCAGCAACATTGATTGTATTCTCATAAAAAACATCTTCGTTTTTAAATATCTTCAATGTAAGAGAAGAATGTCCGTTCTCTGTAACAGTGCCTTTTACAGCAACAGAAGCCTCGTTTTGCTCATTTCTTTGCAAAACCTGATTACTTAGCGGAAATTGCTGATATGCGATTTGGGCATAAGTAAGTTGCCAACAAAACAGCATTGGTAAAATAGGTTTTAGGTAACCTATTTTATAGTTAAAATGGCCTAGTGTAAACACAGTTTATAAGTTTTCATGGTTAGAACCTGTTAAAACAAGTTCATAGTATTACTAATCGAATTAGAAAAAAGCGTGCCAATTTTCACAATTCCTATCAATAACATAGAAGCTAAACTATCAACAATCACTAAAGTTTTGTCTTATTGCACAATTATTTTTCCTGAACTAACATACTTCCCGTTTTTAATTCGGTATAAATAAGTACCTGCGCTTAAGCTTCTGGTCGAAATCTGGCTTTTCTCATAAAACTCTGTTTTATTGATGAGTTTGCCGCTGGCATCAAAAAGGCTAAAATCGGCAATTATTTTGTTATTTGTTTCAATAATAAAGTATTCGGTAGCCGGATTAGGGTAAACCTTAATTAAATCGGCATTTGTGGGCTCATTTACCAGCACAATCTTTCTTACTTCGATATTCGCCTTGCCTTCGGTTTTACCATTTCCACAGACATTTTTTAAAGATAAAACCGAATAACTGGTTGTTTCTGATGGTTTTACTTTATGCTCCCACTCGTTTTTTGTGGCGATATGATGAGTGGAGTCAGACAACAGAAAGTCAAATGGCGGTGCTCCGGTAAATTTCAGAAGAATCGTAGCATCGTCTCCCTGATTTATTTGTGGGGTAATGGTTGAAATGTTAACCAAAGGCTTTAAATGCAGGGAAAATGCACTTGTAGCCAGTTCGTTAGTTTTATTATCTACAAGAAGCCTTATTTTATAATGGTCTCCGGCTTTAATATCTTCCGGAAATTTCACCATAATTGGTGAAGATTTTCCTTCTCCGATTACTCTACCAGCAGCAAAACCACCTGTTTCGTCAGATAATTGCACTCTAAAATTTGTACCCTCTTCGTCTTCAAAAGTTGTGTAATGTAACTCTGCTTGTGCTCCGCTACATTTTACTGTGGGCTCAATATATATTGTTAATGGCCCTAAATGTGGCGCAACTTCAATCGGGTTGTTTCTGATGCTTACGTTCTCAAAACTGAACGCCCGCATACCCAATGAATTTTTGATGTGCGTTCCTTTATAAAAAGATAGTGGCGTTGCGCCTTCATACGACGATGGCAGATAAGAAACTACCGAACCCTTTGTAGTGGTTGTCAGGTAGATTTTATTGCCTATACCTATACCTGAATTTACTACCCCGTTTTTACCATCTATATAAATAAAGTCTCGCATTCGCCATACGTAATTATTAATAGTGGTATCATTCGGATACTTCATCTGCATATTTTCGTCAAATTCAAGTACTAATTGGTTATTTTCCCAATAGGCTTTTTTCAAGTCAGGCGAATAAATTTCGGCTGATTGCTGTACTCCATAAATTTCTTTGCCTATAATTCTTGCCAATTCAAAAGAGCTTTGGCGGTAACCGGCGGTGTTGTAATGCAGGCCATCGTACCCTTGGGTACCAACTGTACTAATATTGGTAATAGTAGAAGAAACATTTCTGGAGTTACGCTGAAACTCTCGCAGAAATCCGGCTTTAGTGTTATGGTTTGGAAGAATATTAATCTGGTAATTATATATCTTCTTTAGATTCGGAATGTCTGTTTTCAGGTACGAAAGAAGTTTGGTAAATTGATGAGGATATGTTTCAGAATTGCCATTGAAAACGGCATCGGTTTCACCGTGTCTGAAAACTAAATATTTAATTTGCTCTTTTGCGCCACTCGCATTTATTTGGCTCATAAACCGCCCATATTCATTTTGGTGGTTAGCCGGGCTGGTAGCATTACGATTCGCAAGAGTAGCAATATCGGCACCGCCAACGGCCCCTACTATTACACCAACCGGATACTTGTGCTTTTCGTAGAGCATTCGCTCCAATTCTAGAGAAAACAAACCTGTGCCCGGCCATTGAGAAGTCTCAAAAGGCACAAGCCACTCGCCTTCTTTATGTTCAAAATTATACATCACATAGTAACGCAAAAAGACATTTCGTAAGGGCTGGTATTCATTAATGCCACTATACCCCAGCGCATTCGACTGCCCATAAAACACATAAATGTCTCCAACTACTACCCTATCGGCCTTTTTTATTTCGTTATCGTTGAAATAAACCTTTACATAATAATTAAACTCTCCTGCTTTGATTTTGGCAGTCAAATCAACCTGTGTTTGGCCCATAAGATTTACTTCGTTCTGAGAAAAGAGTTCTTCTTCCCTCCATATTTTTAGCGTTACTTTCCCTCTTAAATCTGCGTTTACTGTGCCCCTAACTGTAATAATTGCTTCATCTTTATCATCCCGCTGTAAAATCTGATTGTTAGTCGGAAAATTCTGAAAATTAACTTGGGGAAAGGCTTTTAGTGCAGTAATAAAAAACAAAGTAATGACAAGCACACTTTGTTGACCAAAGTAGATTTTATTAGTTTTCATAGAGAGTTATGTAGTGCAAAAAACAAATATAATGTTTTTTACGAGAAAGTATGGTTCTTTCTATGAAAACGATTTGTTAAGTCTAATAATACTTTTTGCAGAAAAATTTTATCTGATTACATATTTTCCTGCTAAATCAACAGATATAGCAGGTAATTTTTTACTCTTTTCGAAAGAATCGTAGATTGATTTTAGGTTTCCCCAAAATGATAGTAAAACCTTATCAGCTTTATATTTGTCTTTCAAAGTTGTATAAGAGTCTTCATCAAGATGCGCCGGAAAAATATGTACATGAATGGGTCGACCTGCATTTCGTACTTTAGCAGCCAACAGATATAGCTCTTCAATGTTTTCATTACCCAAAGGTATGCAGCCAATAGAAACACAATCGCCATGAATATAAATATCACTACCCGGATTTTGTTTATCAGAAAGTATCAAGTCTGATTGGTTTGGATAGTTTATTTTAAAAGAAAGATGGTAATCGCTCTGCGGATTAAAATTTGTAACCTCATATACTCCCTCAGGCACTTGTTTATCACCTGAACGCCTTTTAGGCCCTAAAACCCCAGAAAGCACACAAAAATCGTAGGTTTTTATTAACTTATAGGTTATTTGGCTCTTGTTTTTAGCCCAGATTTCAAGTTTCTTCTCTTGCTTTACGGCACGCAAAAACAAGTCAAAATCAGTGGTATTAATGCTTTTTGAACTCAGTAATTTATCAACATCTTTCCCTTTGGAGGCATAAGCATGGGCAACTCTCTCAAATTTCAGTTGTTTCTCAAAAAAATCAGGTGGCAGACTAAGTGGTATCATACTCAGTATTAACAGAAACAGCGTTTTCTTATATGATTTTATTACATTGTTACACCCAATTTTACTCCAAAGCGTTGATACTTACCATTTTCATAACTTGTTACTGCTTCTAAGCGCACAGCTTTAAGGATACCATCAATTCCGTAACCAATCTCAACATAATCTTTTAAAGTTGGTGACCTGAGGTAATTAATAAAAATATCTTCTTTTAATCCATACAGCCTGGCAAGCGGAATTTGGGTCAGTAATAGCTTCTTGAACTCATTAATCACGTGTCCTTCCACATAACGCCCTCTGGTACTAAATCTGTATGGGTTAATATAACTAATGTTTGTCTCTCCCTCAACAGGTGTGCGAGTATCAAGCAAACGATAGCGGGCAAAGAGCCCCGTTTGAAGCGCATTCAAATAGTTGTTGTTGATGTGCTTCATATCCATCAGGAAAATTCTTCTGTTATTCACAAACTGCCCTCCTTCAAACATATAATCTAGTTTACCAAATTGTCCTGTATTGACAGTTTGTCTTATACCAAAGCTAAGGTAATCAAAATCGATATCTAACATCCCTTTTTTATAAGTAAAGGTAAATATCGGCGATCTACCCGGAATATATCTTTTTATACCATTACGAACTGCAAGGCGGTTTGATGGTGCCCATCTTACTTGTACTAGCCCAATAAGTGCCGTATTGGCTTTAAAAGGGCCCGGAGGCTGCTCAAGACTTGGAGGGTTATTCACCGAAAATCCATTTTTCGGAAAGTCTTTAATCACATATATTTTGCTAAGGTTTTCGAGGGGTGTTCTTCTTGCAATTTCGATATTGGCCGAAAACTGCCATCTTGGGTCTTGCTCAAAAGTATAGCCAAAGTTCAGATATTTTTTGTCATAGATTTTCATAAAATTCTGCTCGTTGAAGAGCGTCGTAACTGAATTCATCCATTCAAAAATATAACTGTTTGGGTCAAACTGCGCAATGTATTTCCCTACACCTACCGAGACTTTTGATGCGCCTTTTTCTAAATCAAACCCTAGCCTTCCTCTTAGTTTTTTCTCCTGAAATGCATAGCGTATATTTCCATAAAAATTATATCTGAACTGGGTTCTGGGGCTCAAAAAAGCATAGTTTTTATAACCTAGCCCTAAATCTGCAACTACGCCTTCAACCGAATTGTAATTTAGCCCTACAAAAGGCATATAGGGTGGTTCAAAGTGTAGATATTTTCCGTTTTTAAGCCTAAAATCGTAGTTCATGATAAAATATTGCCACGATTTACGCACGGAATCTCGTTTCAGACTATCTTTTTTCAAGACATGGGCTACTTTTATGCTGTCTCCATAATTATAGCTTTTCTTTTCTTCTGCTGTTAAAGGAATATTCCGAACCGAACGCCAGAATGTTGAGTCTTTTGAGCGCGCCTGCGGGTCTACTTCTATTATTTCATTACTTAAAACCTCTGAATTTTCTCTTTTCTCTTTCGCCCTTTTTCGCTCTTCTTTTTCATAATCTTTCATTATTTTCTGAAGATTTTTCAAAGAAAAAGCCTTTTGCTCTTTCAACAGGTCCTCTGTTTTAGATTCCTTAATTGTTTTTCTGGAGAGTACGTCCTGCGATTTCCCCTCTTTGGTCTCGTCAATCAGTTTTATTTCTTCTACAAAAGCAGGGTTGGTTTTAATGCTCGAATAAGTAGCATTTACCTGTGCTTTAATCAGAAAATCAAAGCCAAATAGTTTTCCTGATAAATCGAGACGCTGGTTAATCGGGCGCCATACTTTTTCTATTGGCCCATAATACTGGCTTAGTTTCAGATTGAGCCCATTCTCAATGGTTTCAACATTTATGCTATGGATATTCCAGTAATCATCAATGATATAGATTGTTCCTTGCCAAACGCCATCGCCATACGATTTTGGCAGAATCTTAATTTTGTTAACAACCAGTCCTCTGTCCTCAAAAAAGCCTTCGTATTCAAACTTATAATACTTAAATGCGAGTGGAGATAAAGGAGAAACACGATTAGTGCCCGGCTCGTAGAAATCAAAAAGATAAAAACCATCAGAAATCGAAATACCTTCAAATGTACTCTTTTGCCCTAAAACCTTGGTGTATTTTGAATTTGGCTGAGTGAAGCTAATTTCCATCACAGACTCCGACAAAAACGGAACACCTTCTTTTATATTTTGTTTATTAAGGTCTTTTCTTAAAACCAGTGGAATCTTATTTAAAACAATCGAATTTTTAACATAAGCACTCGCCTGATAACTGATTACCTGTTTCTGGTGAATTTTACTTTTAGCAATAGCCTTGCGCATAATTGTATAAGCAGGGTCTTCTTCCTTCGAACTTATTTGTACTTCTTTAAGCACAACTGTCTGTTCTTCCAGCTTTATGTTCAATTCTACAAATTCCTGCCCTACAGTAACACGTTTGGTTTGGGTTTTATAGCCTAAAAACTGAAAATCAATTTCATAAGTCCCAGGTTTCAGATTCACAAGGTAAGCTCCATCGGCATTGGCCATAGTACCCGTATTATGCTTCTTTACAATTACAGATGTAAAAGGCAAAATTTCGCCTTTAGTGTTGCTTATCACACCTCTGATACCCCCGGCCCATAATTGCGTGTAAGAAAATAATAGAAAAAAAATAATTGTGAGTCTGAACATGGGAATATGCTAAAAGTGAATTAACGAGTGCATCGGCGAATTATTTCCCGACAAGCCACTTCAAGAAAACAGGCATGGCTTCGTTCCATGTTTTTTGGTTGTGCTCACCGTCTTTAACTTCATAATACACTATATCAACTTCCTTTTTGTAGCCAAGGTTTTCGAGTTCAGTAATTAAATCGAGCGTATCTTCTATCGAATCAATAATACCATTGTTGTTTCGATCGTCTTTTTCGTCGTTTGTACCACACTCAAACCAGAACTTTTGCCCCTGTTGGTAATGTCCGCTCTTGATTATATTGTGCATGATACGGTCTTTGTCGTCGTCGTAGCCTTCTTCATAAGCTCTTTTACGCCACCAGAAAGACCCACTAAAAACACCAACTTTCGAAAAAACGCTTGGGTTATTCCAAACAATATCAATGGCCGAAAGCCCACTTAATGAAAATCCGCAGAAGAAATTATCAGCCTGATTGGTAGAAGTATGATAATGATGGCGAATATGCGGAACAAACTCTTCAATGATAAACTGGTTATATTTTCCGGCCAGATTTCCTCTATTTTTGTAGTCGGGCATAGCGGCGGTGCCGTACTCGTTAATTCTGTTTTCGTTGGTATGTATTGCTACCAAAACAAAAGGTGTTATATCGTTGTTTTGATAAAGATTCTGAAGAACCTCTTCCATTCTGAGCGCTTGCAGGTCTTGCCCGTCGTTCATAAAAAGCACTTTATGCATGTGCTGTGCGTCAAAATCAGAAGGTAATATTATATCATAGACAAGGTCTCTATTTAGGTATTTTGAGTAAATTTTAAGGTTTTTCTGAACGGAAATATGCTGCACTTGTGAATAGGTTTTAAATGAAAAAAATACTGAAATAAAAATTAGTAGCCTGACCGCCAAAACAAAATTTTTGAAAATCATTTGTTTCATTGATTAAAATCGACTAATATTTCAGTTAAAGTTTTATTTCGACAAAATTACAAATTCAGCACTCGAAAACACCAAAAGCAAACAAAACAATATTTTATTTTTTACAAAAACATTTTTACAAAATTTTATATTTACACCAAAGGCAAAAATAAATCATAATCAAAATTTTATTCGGCAAAATATTTTTACTTAAATAAATAAACTACGATTTTTGCAGTAAAATAATTCATCAATCACATAAAAACTCTTCAAACGAAGACCATTTAAGTAAACACGGCTGTATGAACGAACAACACATAAGGTTCTTTTCGCATTTTCTGGGCAGAGATATTGACATTTTAATCAATGGCCATTGGGGTTACCCGATTCTGATGTTTCCGACATCAATGGGAAATTACCTCCAAAACCGTGATTTCGGCCTCAATAACTCTGTGGCTAATCTGGTAAATGAAGGAAAAATAAAACTCTACAATGTAGATAGTATCGATTTCCAGAGTTTTTATGCACAAGGCTTATCGCCAAACGTAAAAATTTTCAATTATAATCTTTATACCCGATTTCTGAGAGAGGAATTGGTACCCTTTATCCAAAGAGAATGTAATGTACACCGCATAGCTGTAGCAGGTTGTAGCTTTGGGGGGTTTCATTGTACTAATTTTGCCTTTAAATATCCTGATGTGGTAGACTATTGCTTCAGTATGAGTGGTGCATTCGATATAAAAAGCTTTATGAAAGGGTATTTTGATGACAACGTGTACTTTAACAATCCGGTTGATTATATGCAGAATCAGGATGGTTGGAAATTTAACCACATGAAGATAGTATTGGGCACTTCGGATTGGGATATTTGCAAGGCTGATAATATTAATATGTCACGTATTCTGGCTAGTAAAGATATTAACCATTGGTACGACGAAAAAAAGTGGGCGTCGCATGATTGGCCGCTCTGGCGCATGATGTTTCCGGAATATGTAGGAAAAATGGTAGCTGGACAATTATAAATGTGACCAAATACTTAGCAAGCGGTCAAATAATTTATCTTACAAAGAACACATACAATAAAAAAATAAAGCAATAATTTAATTAAGACTTGTTTATGAAAAAAATAGGAATTCTTTTTGGCATGGAAGATACTTTTCCGTGGGCGTTTATTGAAGAAGTAAACAAAACTGCTCCGGCGGGTATTATTGCAGAGCCTGTATCTATTGATAAAGTAGAGCAAGGTGTAGCAACTGATTATGCTGTTATCATTGATAGAATTTCGCAAGATGTACCATTTTACAGAGCTTATTTAAAAAATGCAGCACTTTGTGGTACAGCGGTAATCAACAACCCTTTCTGGTGGAGCGCCGACGAGAAGTTTTTCAACAACTGTCTGGCGGTAAAACTAGGGGTTCCGGTTCCTAAAACCGTATTGTTACCATCAAAAGAAAGACCAACCGATACTACAGATAAATCGTTCAGAAACCTTAAGTTTCCGATGGATTGGGAATATATGTTTGGGCAAATCGGTTTCCCGGCTTATATGAAACCTCACTCAGGTGGTGGCTGGAAAAGCGTTTACAAAGTATATGACCCGAACGACCTTTGGCAAAAACACGAAGAAACGGGCCAGTTGGTAATGCTATTGCAAGAAGAAATTCAGTTTACTGATTATTATCGTTGTTATTGCCTTAATGGTAAATATGTGCATATTATGCCTTATGAACCTCGTAACCCACACCATTTACGTTATGCTACTCAACCTAAAACACAAGGCGAAGAGCATAAAAAGCTAATGGCTACCATTACAGACTATGTGCTTAAATTAAACCATGCATTGGGTTATGATTTTAACACTGTTGAGTTTGCGATTCGTGATGGTATTCCGTACGCAATTGACTTCTGTAACCCTGCTCCTGATGCCGATGTAAACTCGGTAGGTCAACAAAACTTTGATTGGATTGTTGAAAACGCTGCAAAAATGGCTATCGAAAGAGCTATTGAGCAAAAAGATGGCAAAAACAATTGTACTTGGGGAACATTTACAGCATCGGCTATCGCAGATCAGGCTAATAACCTAATTATAGGTGGAGCACCAAAAGCACCAGCAGCAGAGAAAAAACCAGCTCCTGCCAAAAAAGCTGTAGAAAAGAAAGCAGAAGAAGCTCCGAAAGCCGCCAAAGCAAAAAAAGAGGAAGCTCCTAAAAAAGCAACCAAGAAAAAATAAATGCATGCAAAGGGTTGGTAGTAGCCTATACTACCAACCAACAATAAACTATTCTACTGGTAATCCCTTGAACTAAGAAAATTATGTCACAATTCACATTAGGCATTGAGGAAGAATTTCAGACAATTGACCCAAAAACTCGTGAGCTTCGCTCACACATGGCTAAAATAGTTGAGGGCGGACAGGTAATTTTGCAGGAAAGAATTAAACAAGAAATGCATCAGGCTGTGGTTGAGATGATTTCAAGCGTATGTGAAAACATTCAACAAGCCCGAGAAGAAGTTACTTATTTACGGAGAATGCTGATTGATTTGGCGGGCAAGCAGAATCTACGGATTGCTGCAGCAGGCACGCACCCCTTTTCAGACTGGCAACGGCAATTGATAACGCCCAACGAAAGATACGAAAAACTGATTGACGATATGCGTGATGTGGCTCGTTCGAACCTGATTTTTGGTTTGCACGTGCATGTGGGGATTCCGAATCGGGAAGAAGGTATGCAGATACTGAATACAGCCCGCTACTTTTTGCCCCACATTTATGCGCTTTCAACCAATTCGCCATTCTGGTGTGGCCGCAATACAGGTTTTAAGTCGTATCGCTCTAAGGTTTTTGATAAATTCCCGAGAACAGGTATTCCTGATTATTTTTCAAGCGTGGCAGAATATGACAATTACGTAAACCTGCTTGTAAAAACCAACTGTATCGACAATGGCAAAAAAATCTGGTGGGATATTCGTCTTCATCCGTTTTACCCAACTGTTGAGTTCAGAATCTGTGATATTCCGATGCGGGTAGACGAGACCATCTGTCTGGCAGCTTTAATGCAGGCTATTATTGCCAAAATTCATAAACTTCATCGTCAGAATCTTAGTTTCCGGCCTTATCATCGAATGCTTATCAGCGAAAACAAATGGCGTGCAGCAAGATATGGTATTCAGGGCCATCTGGTGGATTTTGGTAAAGAACAAGAAGTGCCGTATTCGCATTTGGCTGAAGAGCTAATGGAATTTGTTGATGATGTTCTTGACGAACTAGGCAGTAGAAAAGAAGTTGAGTATATTCATGAAATTTTAAGAATGGGAAGCGGCGCTGACCGACAACTGAAAGTGTTTGAAGAAACAAACAGCCTAAAATCGGTGGTTGACTATATAGTATCGGAAACTAAATTTGGACTATAGTTTTGAACCCAGAAGTCGGTTTTATTTGTTATAAATATTCATTAATTCCAAAATCCTGTAAGTCTACTTTCTAGCTTGCAGGATTTTATTTATAATCAGGTTTCTGACCTGCTATTCCACAGATTTTATTAAATTTGTGTTAAGAGTATATTCAGAAATTATTCTTCGGCCTCTAAAAGTTGCCTTTAAATGACACTTTAGGGTCAAAAAACGAATTTTTAATATACTTAGTATTTGTTTTACTAATTTAAGCCTTGTTATAAAATTAACAAGCCTATTGTGTTATGAATATTGCAATTTTAGACCTATATGATGGCAGGCCAAACGAAGGTATGCGTTGTATAAAAATGTTATGCGACCAGTTTTTATCGCAGGAGGGATCAGGTGGCCGCTATGATATTTTTGATGTTCGTCAAAAAAACGAAATCCCTGATATTGACAAATATCAGATATTTATCTCTACCGGAGGCCCTGGTAATCCATTGCCTGAAGGCCATGCCTGGGAGAAAAAATTCTATAAGTTTATAGATGATATTTTTGCCTATAATCAAGAGAACGAGGTTAAAAAATATCTTTTCTTGATTTGTCACTCTTTTCAGATTGCTAGCCACCATTTAGGTTTTGGCGTGGTTTGTAAAAGAAAATCGACTTCGTTTGGTGTTATGCCTATCCATCGAACAGAAGATGGCGAAAACGAACCACTTTTCGAAAAACTTCCTGAAGTTTTTTATGCCGTTGATTCAAGAGATTATCAGTTGATTCAGCCTGATTGGGAAAAGATAAATGATTTTGGCGCAAAAGTATTGTGTCTTGAGAAAGTTCGCCCTTATGTACCGCTTGAAAGGGCTATAATGGCTATCCGGTTCTCTGACGAGGTGTTTGGTACGCAGTTTCACCCTGAGGCCGATTCAGAGGGTATGATGCATTACTTTAAACAAGAAGAAAAAATGCTCGCAGTTATCAAAGAATATGGTTCTGAGAAATACGAAGAAATGATTGACCGCCTCGACGACCCGGATAAAATTATGCTTACAGAAGCCGTTATTATTCCGACTTTTTTGCGCACTGCCGCTGAAAATATTTTAGAATTGGCTTAAAACCGACAAATAAGTGTATCTCAAAGGTTTTTATGACAAATAATACTTGTAAACAACCCCACCCTGACCCTCCCCAACAATGGGGAGGGTCAGGGTGGGGTAAAAACCTTATTCATTTAAAACTGAGCGTTTTTCCTTTCCACAATCTTTACATTCCCATCATTATATGATACCCGAAATCCGTCGTCAATTCAACGAAAGTTTTTCAAACGAAAAATACGAGGCATTACTAGCTGAAATTGAAAGAGATTTTCCGACACAATTAGATTTTCGTATTGCCGAAACACCGGTTTTTGTGCCTCAATCATTAAAAATCAAGTTATTACAGGCTTGTAATGATATTATTGACACATTGGTAAAAGATGATTTTAAAGCGAAAACAGCAAGAGCGATTCCGGCAAATCAGGATGTGCCAAATGAAGACGCTCATCCCAATTTTTTAGCAGTAGACTTTGCAGTTTGCCATGATGAAAAAGGTGAGTTGACTCCACAGTTAATTGAACTACAAGGCTTTCCATCATTATTTGGGTATCAATGGTATCTGGGGCAGAAATACAAAAAGTTCTTTTTTAGCCCTAAAAATTTCTCGCAGTACTTTAATCGCTTAAACATGGCTTCTTATGTAGAGCACATGAAAAAAGTGTTGCTAGGCGGTGAAAAAGCTGAAAACGTTATTTTGCTTGAGATTTACCCCGAAAAACAGAAGACACGCCTTGATTTTGAAATAAGTAAGCAACTATGGGGAATTGAGCCGGTATGTTACACCAAAATAAAGAAAGAAGGCAGGAAATTATATTATGAAAAAGACGGCCGGAAAATAGAAATCAAAAGAATCTATAATCGCCTGATTTTTGATGATTTATTACAGAATTTCCCCGACTTGGAGACAGAGTTTAAAATGACTGATGATGTTGACGTAAAATGGGTAACGCATCCAAACTGGTTTTTCAGAATAAGCAAATTTACTTTGCCCCTACTCAATAGTCCGTTTGTGCCTAAAAGTTATTATCTGTCTGATTTAAAAGAATATCCGACCGATTTAGAAAATTATGTTCTGAAACCTTTATTCTCGTTTGCAGGCAGTGGCGTAAAATTAAACTTCACCAAAGAAGATTTAGATGCGATTGAAGACAAAGAAAACTATCTGATTCAGCGAAAAGTAAAATATGAGCCTGTGATTGAAGACACCGATGGGAACCTCATAAAAACCGAAATCAGACTATTGTTCGCTTGGGAAGATTCTGCGCCTCGCCCTAGATTGGTTACAAATCTAGCCCGATTAAGTCGTGGAGAGATGATAGGCGTTAATTTCAACAAGAATTTCGACTGGGTGGGTGGTAGTTGCGCATTTTTTGAAGATTAAAACCCACTTTTATATAAAATCTTATGCCGATAAGCCTTAAAAAGTTATCGGCATTTTTGTTTCTAACTCGTTATACAAAAAATTTAGTTTTGTAATACAATTTTTCGATTTTATTACTTAGCTTCGGTAAAATTCAACCATGAGTTACCCTTAAACATGAAATCAAATCGACTTATTTCAACCTTATTAATGTTATTCATCGTGCTGGGCGTCTCTGCTCAGAGTTTCACAGTAAGCGAAAACAAACGTTTTTTATTAAAAGATGGCAAACCATTTTTCTGGTTGGGCGATACAGCCTGGGAGTTGTTTCATAGACTCGACCGAGAAGATGCAGACTATTATCTTAAAAAACGCGCTGCGCAAAAATACACCGTTATACAAGCAGTAGCACTCGCCGAATTTGATGGTCTGAATGACCCTAATCCTTACGGAGATAAACCATTACTAAACAACGACCCTACTACGCCAAACGAAGCCTATTTTAAGCACGTAGACTATATTATTGATAAAGCCGCTGAATATGGCTTAACCATAGGTTTTTTACCGACTTGGGGCGATAAACTCAATAAATCGACTTGGGGCAAAGGGCCTGAGGTTTTTAATACCTCCAATGCCCGAATTTATGGTAAATGGCTGGCAAACCGCTATAAAAACAAGAAGAACATTATCTGGATATTAGGTGGCGACAGAACACCTCGCCCAAACTCTGACGATGTGGAGGTATGGAGAGCAATGGCTGCCGGAATTGTAGAGGGTGTAGGTGGCAACGATAAAGCCCTGATAACTTTTCACCCGCAACCAAATAAAGAAGGTGCCAGCCAATGGTTTCATGCTGACGAATGGTTTGATTTTAATATGTTTCAAAACGGGCATTGCAGAGATACTCCTATTTATGATAATATAAAGGGTTCGTACGACAGAGCCTTGGTAAAACCTGTAATTGACGGAGAACCCATTTACGAAGACCATCCTGTTTGTTTTAATGCAACCGATTTAGGCACTTCAAATGCTTATGATGTACGCAAATATGCCTATCTTAATCTTTTTGCAGGGGCATTTGGGCATACTTATGGTTGCCACGACATCTGGCAGATGTATTCGCCAAATAAAGAAGCTGTAAATGGTCCACATTTTTACTGGCAACAAGCCATGGAATTACCCGGAGCAAAACAGATGCAGCATGCCCGAAGACTGATAGAATCACGTCCTTTTCTTGATAGAGTGCCCGACCAATCGTTGGTCGTTGAAAATAACTCTCCAGCAAGTGAACGCATTCAGGCTACAAGAGGCAAAGATTATGCTTTTATTTATTCTGCCGCCGGAAAATCTTTTAACGTAAATCTTGGCAAAATATCAGGCACACAGCTAAACGCCTACTGGTTTGACCCAAGAAATGGGAAAGTTGAAGAGATAAGTAAAATTGATAATAAAGGCACTCATAAATTTACACCTCCACGCTCAGGGTATGGTCAAGATTGGGTATTAATATTAGACGATGCCTCTAAGAATTTTCCGAAGCCGTAAGATTTTAACACTCATACTTGTGAATCTCTTTTGCAGTAGAAATTTACTTTTTAGAAATCTCTTTCATTATTTTAATAGTAGGTTTATCTACCAGCAAAGTTCGTTTTTAGAGTATTATTGAAATTTTGTTATTCTGACCGAAAAGCAAAGCTTTTTTGACTAGACAAGCGTACACCGCCCAAGCGCATTTTGAAGATGTAGCCGACAGCCACAAGGTTCTCCACCGCAATTGAATGAAAAGCAGTATAGTTGAAAAAAACTGCTTTTCAAGTCGAATCATTATTTTTAACCATACACTTAAAACCATATCTGGAAATAACACATTGATGTTAGAATATTTACAGTACTGTAAAAATATAGGCTAAAAGTGAGCGACACCAGCAATCAGAAAAGTGAGGAGATGGGCATAAAAAAATATCCTGCGGAAACGCAGGATATTTTCTATGATATAAAGCATCAGAATTAAACTTCAGCAGCAATCAGATTCAAGGCTGAACCAGCTTTGAACCAGCCAATCTGGCTAGTATTGTATGTATGGTTCAATTTGATTTCATCTTTCGAACCATCAGCATGATGTGCTACCATCGTTAATGGTACTCCTTCAGCAAAGGTTGTTAAACCTAAGATATCGAAAGTATCATTTTCCTGAATTTTGTCGTAATCAGCAGGGTCAGCAAATGTCAATGCCAACATACCTTGTTTTTTAAGGTTGGTTTCGTGGATACGAGCAAAAGAACGAACAACAATAGCACGCACACCTAAGTGACGTGGTTCCATTGCAGCATGCTCACGTGACGAACCCTCACCGTAGTTTTCGTCTCCTACTACAATCGTTCCAACACCCGCAGCTTTATACGCACGTTGTACTGCTGGTACTTCGCCGTACTCGCCTGATAATTGATTTTTAACTTTATTGGCAGTGCCATTGGCAAAGTTAATTGCACCAATCAAAAGGTTGTTAGAGATATTGTCAAGGTGACCACGGTATTTCAACCACGGGCCAGCCATCGAAATATGGTCAGTTGTACATTTACCTTTGGCTTTAATCAACAATTTAAGGCCAGTAAGATCGGTACCTTCCCATGCTTTGAATGGGTCAAGTAATTGTAAACGGTCAGATTTAGGACTAACCGCAACTTTTACATTGCTACCATCTTTTTTAGGCTTCTGGTATCCGGCATCTTTTACATCAAAACCTAGTGGAGGTAACTCAACACCAAGTGGTGGATCTAATTTTACCTGCTCACCTTTTTCGTTTGTCAAGGTATCTTTGGCAGGGTTGAAAGTAAGACTTCCCGCAATGGCAAATGCTGTTACAATCTCAGGCGATGCTACAAAAGCGTGTGTATTTGGGTTACCATCGGCACGTTTAGCAAAGTTTCTGTTAAACGATGTGATGATTGAGTTACGCTCTCCTTTTTCAGCTCCGTGTCTTGCCCACTGGCCAATACATGGTCCGCAAGCATTAGCTAGTACTACCCCACCAATTGAGTTGAAAGTATCAAGGATACCATCTCTTTCGGCTGTGTAACGTACTTGCTCAGAACCTGGCGTGATTGTAAACTCAGCTTTAGCAACAATATGCTTAGAAGCAGCCTGTGCTGCAATTGAAGCGGCACGAGTCATGTCTTCGTAAGAAGAGTTGGTACATGAGCCAATCAAACCTACGTCTAATTTCTCAGGCCATTTGTTTTTCTTAACAGCTTTCGCAAATTTAGAAAGCGGCCAAGCCAAGTCTGGCGTGAATGGGCCATTGATACGTGGCTCTAATCTTGAAAGGTTAATTTCGATTACTTGGTCATAATAAGCCTCAGGATTATCGATACACTCTTGGTCAGGGCGTAATAAATCTTTGATACCATTAGCCAAAGAAGCAACTCTTGCACGGCCGGTAGCCTTCAGATAAGCCGCCATTTTACGGTCATATCCGAACAATGATGTAGTAGCACCAATTTCGGCACCCATGTTACAGATTGTACCTTTACCCGTTGCGGAAAGTGCATCAGCACCTTTACCAATATATTCTACTATGTAACCAGTACCACCCTTTACAGTTAAACGACCTGCTACTTCAAGAATTACGTCTTTTGCAGAAGCCCATCCTTTCAGTTTTCCTGTAAGTTTTACACCAATTAATTTAGGCATTTTCAACTCCCATGCCAAGCCCGACATTACGTCGCAAGCATCGGCACCACCAACACCAATCGCAACCATACCCAAACCACCTGCATTAGGCGTATGTGAGTCAGTTCCAATCATCATTCCACCCGGAAAAGCGTAATTTTCGATTACTACCTGGTGAATGATACCAGCACCTGCTTTCCAGAAGCCAATACCGTATTTATTTGAAACAGAAGAAAGGAAATCGTAAACCTCTTTATTTTTTTCGTTAGCAATTTTCAAATCGTCAACTGCACCTACTTTAGCTTGAATAAGGTGGTCGCAGTGAACAGTAGAAGGAACGGCAACTTTTGGGCGTCCGGTTGTCATGAACTGTAATAATGCCATCTGAGCAGTAGCATCTTGCATAGCTACACGGTCTGGAGCAAAATCAACATAATCAACCCCTCTACTATACGCTTTACCTGGAGTTCCCTCCCATAAATGCGTATAAAGGATTTTTTCCGCAAGCGTTAAAGGTTTACCCACTATTTTACGAGCGGCCTCTACTCTTTCAGGCATTCGAGCATAAACGCTCTTAATCATATCTAAATCAAAAACTGCCATTTTTTAAAGAAAATTTTAAATGTTAAAACTCATATCTGGATTGAAAAGATGAAGGATTGCGCCAAAATTACGAAACATCGTCAAATTATAAATAGTAAATTTTCAAATATTACTAAAAATATGTGCTCTGGTGTACGTAAAGGCAATTTTCGGCAGCAAGTACCTATAAGAATAACCCCAAAGCCATGCTTTTTTGTTCAAATCTTTTCCGTTTTATAATTTTTTAATAATTTTTCTAAAACTTTTATGTTCTGTTTTGCATTAATATCTTAATATCGCACAAAAATTAAAAACCAAAGGCCAAAGAATGTCGAAGAACTTAGTTATAGTTGAGTCCCCAGCAAAAGCAAAAACCATTGAAGGGTATCTAGGAAAAGATTTTACGGTAAAATCAAGTTTTGGTCATGTCAGAGACCTCCCTGAAAAAGAATTAGGAATTGATGTCAGTAAAAACTTTGCTCCTAAATATGCTATTTCTTCAGATAAAACAAAGGTGATTAATGAGTTGAAGAAATTAGCCAAAGAGTCGGAAACAGTATGGCTGGCAACTGACGACGACCGTGAGGGAGAGGCCATTTCGTGGCACTTGAAAGAGTCGTTAGGGCTAAAAGATTCTACTCCGAGAATTGTTTTCAGAGAGATTACCAAAAAAGCAATTACCACCGCTATTCAGAATCCGAGAACCATAGACATGGATTTGGTAAATGCTCAGCAAGCACGCCGTATCCTTGACCGCCTTGTAGGCTTTGAGCTCTCTCCGGTACTATGGCAGAAAATCAGAACCGGTGAGCGAACCAACCTTTCGGCCGGTCGGGTACAATCAGTGGCGGTAAGATTAATTGTTGAGCGAGAAAGAGACATTGATTCCCATAATTCTAAATCATCATTTAAGGTAATTGCTCAATTTCTGGTAGAAAAAGGCAAAGTACTAAATGCCGAATTACCAAAAAACTTTGAAACGGAAGAGCAGGCAAAGAGATTTTTAGAAAAATGTAAAAATGCGATATTTACAATTAAAAATCTTGAAGTAAAACCAGCTAAAAAATCACCTGCTGCGCCTTTTACTACATCTACGTTACAACAGGAAGCATCAAGAAAACTGGGTTTCTCGGTTCTTCAAACCATGACAGTGGCTCAGAAACTCTATGAATCAGGTAAGATTTCATACATGAGAACTGACTCAACCAATCTTTCGAGTGAAGCAATAGAAAAAGCCAAGATTCAGATTGAAAATGCTTACGGAGAGAAATATGTAAAAGTAAGACAATATAAAACCAAAAACGATTCGGCACAAGAAGCCCACGAAGCTATCAGACCCACTGATTTCAGCGTTGAAAAAGCAGGTGCAGACCGAAACGAGCAACGTTTGTATGAATTGATTTGGAAGCGTTCAATTGCTTCACAGATGGCAGATGCAGAACTGGAAAGAACGATTGCTACCATCGGAATTTCAACCACAGCAGAAGAACTAGTAGCTACCGGAGAGGTAATTAAGTTTGATGGTTTTCTGAAAGTATATCTGGAGTCGAACGATGATGAGGATGAAGAAAGTAAAGGTATGCTTCCGCCGTTATCGATAGGTCAGGCACTTGATTTGTCAGAGATGAAAGCCACTGAGCGATTCACCAAGCCTTCACCAAGATTTACAGAGGCCAGCCTTGTAAAGAAACTGGAAGAAATGGGAATTGGTCGTCCGTCAACTTACGCTCCTACTATTTCTACTATTATTAAGCGTAATTATGTAGTAAAAGAAGACAGACCAGGCAAGGAGCGAAACTTTAAAGAGTTTTCTCTAAAAAATAACGAGATAAGCGAGAAAGTAGGCAAAGAAACCTACGGCACCGAAAAAGCCAAACTATTCCCAACTAATATAGGTATAGTAGTTAATGATTTTTTGGTAGAAAACTTTGATGATGTAATTGATTTTAGCTTTACCGCCAATGTTGAGAAAGACTTCGACAAAGTGGCTGACGGTAAAGTAGAATGGCAAAAAATGATTGCCGATTTCTACAAAGATTTTCACCATAAAGTAGAGCAGGCCGATAGCGCAAAAGCTACCAAAGGTGCCAGAGAACTTGGTTTTGACCCTAGAACAGGCAAAAAGATTTCGGTGAAAATCGGAAAATTTGGGCCGTATGTTCAATTAGGCGAAACAACCGACGAAGAAAAGCCGGTGTTTGCCAGCTTACTGAAAAGCCAATTGGTTGATAATATTACACTTGAGGATGCCCTTGCCTTGCTAGATATGCCAAAGCTGCCTCGTGAGGTTGGTTTCTATGAGGATAAACCGTTGTTGGTTGCAGTTGGCAAGTTTGGCCCATATATTAAACACGACGAGAAGTTTTATAACCTCGAAAAAAGCGAAGACCCTTATCTGGTTACAGAAGAAAGAGCCATAGAAATTATAGAAGCCAAACGCAACAGCGGAGACTTGTCTCAGCCAAAAGACTTGGGTATCTATGAAGGGCTTGCTGTAAACGTGGGCAAAGGTAGATTTGGTTTTTATGTAAAACATGGCGACAAGTACTACAACATTGAAAAAGGCATTGTAGCTGCCGAAGTAGACCTTAATAAGGCCATTGAGATTATCAAGGCTAAAAAAGCTGCCGAAAGCAACAAGATTATTAAAGAGTTTCCGGAAGATAAGACCATACAGGTTTTAAACGGCCAATATGGCCCCTACATTAAAGTAGGTAAACGAAACGTAAAAATACCGAAAGGAACCGATCCGGCTTCTTTAACGCTTGAAGATTGCCGTAAATTGGCAAACGGATAAATTTTAAGCAACATAAACCTATACCCTATCTTATGAAAAAACAATTGGTTGTTTTAACGGGCGCTGGCATTAGTGCCGAAAGCGGAATAAAAACCTTTAGAGATAGCGGCGGTTTATGGGAAAATCATAACATTGAAGATGTTGCAACACCCGAGGGCTGGAATAAAAATCCGGCTCTGGTGTTGCAATTTTATAATGAGCGTAGGGCTAAAGCTTGCGAAGCAAACCCAAATGCCGGGCATCTGGCATTGGCCGCATTAGAAAAATATTTCGATGTAAACATTATCACCCAAAATGTTGATAGCCTACACGAGAAAGCTGGCTCAACGAATGTACTACATCTACATGGTGAACTCTGCAAAGTAAGAAGCATCAAAAATGAGCATCTGATAACGGATATTGGTGGAAGAGCCATTGAAATTGGTGATTTAGCTGAAGATGGGCACCAATTGCGCCCACATATTGTGTGGTTTGGCGAGGCTGTTCCGATGATTGACCCTGCTGTGGAAATTGCTAGAAATGCCGATATTTTTGTGGTGGTTGGCACTTCTTTACAGGTTTACCCTGCCGCCGGACTAATTAACTACGTACAGAAAACAGTTCCAAAGTTCATTGTTGACCCATTTATACCAGAGGCTTCTTCTAATTATAAAGACATCAGCTTCATTACCGAAACTGCTACTGTTGGCGTGCCTCAACTTGCCGAAATTCTGATTCGTGAGTATCAATAGCTTTCTTTTGTTTTAAATTATGCAAAAAACCATTCTATTTCTACTAATGGCAAATATCTCTTTTGCACAGGGATTCCAGAAAAAACTAGATTCTTTGCTGCAAGCGCACGTAAAGAAAGATGAGGCAGGAATGGCTGTACTCGTAATGAAAAATGGGCATGAACTCTATAAAGATGGTTTTGGTATGGCTGATATGGAAACACAAACACCTATTACACCTCAAACCAATTTCAGAATGGCCTCGGTTTCAAAACAGTTTACGGCTGCTTGCATTATTCTACTCGAAAACCGTAAAAAACTTAGTTATGAAGACAATCTTCTAAAATTCTTCCCTGATTTTAATAAAACTGTTGGCTCAAAAATAAAGCTCAAACATTTGCTCACGCATACGTCGGGTATTCTGGACTATGAGGAGCTTATACCCGACAATCAGAAAGAACAACTATCTGATACTGATGTGCTTAAGTTTCTAAAAAATCAGTCTAAAACTTATTTTGAAGCTGGCAGCAAATTCCGCTATAGTAATTCGGGCTTTTGTTTGCTTGAACAAATCGTAGAAAAAGCCTCTGGACAGAACTTTGTTACTTTTATTAAGGCAAATATCTTTGAGCCATTAGAAATGGCTAACAGCACCATTTATGAAGCCGGTAGACCTATTCAAAGTAGAGCAATGGGATATGCACGTAACAAAGAAGGCAAACTTGTGTTTTCAGACCAAAGCATTACGAGCGCCACAAAAGGCGATGGTTGTGTGTACACTTCACTAGACGACTACGCAAAATGGTATAAGGCTATCATAAACAATACACTATTTAATACAGAAAATGCGCTTAAAAAGATAAACCATAAGATTGAAAGTACCACGAACATCAATTATGGTTTGGGCTGGTTTAATGGCTATGGAGCCCAAAGCACAGAATTGTACCATACAGGTAGCACTTGCGGCTTTAGCAATGTTGTGAATATTGTGCCAGGCAAGCAGTTCCTGATGGTGTATTTCTCGAATATTGCAAACAACCATGCATTAGAAAAACCGATAAGAGAATTACTGAAAACAGAAAAGATTGATGATTCTGCTATAGATTTCGACAAGGCACTTAGTTTAACCAACTGAGAAACTATAATGCATCAAAAAAGCCTGACTCTTTGCAGAGTCAGGCTTTTTTGATGCATCAGCATATATAAATTAGTTCAATTGCGCTTCTAATTTTGAAGTAAGGATATGTTTTGGAACAGCCCCAACAATTTTATCAACCAATTGACCATTTTTGAAAATCATCAAAGTTGGGATAGAACGGATACCAAAGTTCATCGGAACGTTTGAGTTAGCATCAACATCCATTTTACCAATAATTGCTTTGCCTTCATAATCGCCAGCCATTTCTTCAACTACTGGTCCAATCATCTTACAAGGTCCACACCACTCTGCCCAAAAATCAACTAATACAGGTTTGTCGGAATTAATCAGTTCAGCAAAATTTGCGTCCGTGACTTCAATTGCTTTATGTGCCATTTTATAATGATTTAGTACCTTTTACGCACTTTGCGTTAAGGTTTTTTATTTATTATTTTATTTGTTATAGGTCTAACAAATGAGCATTTAAGAAAAGTTCCATTAGGCAAACACAACATTTTCGTCGCCAACAATTTGTTTCAATTCTTTCACAAAATCGTTAGTGGAAGCCACTTTTATCTTTCTTGAAAGCAGTAAAACATCTAGCCTTTCATCGATATCTTTCACCGATAATTTAAAATCAAAATTACCGGGGTAGCGTGTTGCCATGTCATCAATTTCCTGAATCAGTTGTGCATTAATCTGGTGTAAGCCCAGATTAATTTTTATTTCCTTAAACATCTTATTCCGTAGCTCACTCAGTAACTCCATGCTTATCGGTTTAAAATCCCAATCGCCTTCTCTACCCCATTTGTTCTGCAGTTTGCCTCTGATAAACAAGAAAAGCCCCATCGTAAGGAATTTAGAAAAATTGACGTAGTCTTGCCCGAAGAGCATCATTTCCATACTAGAATTGTAATCTTCTATTTTCAGAATGCCGAACGGGTTTCCGTTCTTCGATTGTCTGTGTTGCACATTCGTTACCACTCCGCCAATAGTAATCTCTTTGTTCTGGTTATTAGCCTCAAAAACTTCATTTAATGGTGTACAACGCCTCATTTCCATAGAGAATTCATCAAGCGGATGGCCCGAAATATAGAACCCAACCACTTCTTTCTCTAGGCGCAGTTTTTCAATGTCTCCCCATTTTTCAACAGGGTTCACCTTCGGTTTGGCAATCTCAAAGCCGCTACCACCAATAGCTCCGAACAATGAATTTTGCCCTGCGTTGGCATTTTCATGGTGTTTATTGGCATATTTAATGAGTTTTTCAATTAAAGTTGTGCCATCAGAGGCATCGAAATACTGTGCCCGGTGTAAATCCGTAAAACAATCGAAGGCGCCTGCATAGGCAAAAGATTCGAGTGTCTTTTTATTTACTGTGCGTAGGTTTACACGCGTAATAAAATCAAAAATATCTTTAAATGGGCCACCTTTTGTTCTTTCTTCAATAACAGCATCAACAGCAGCATCTCCCGAACCTTTGATACCTCCCATGCCAAAGCGTAACTCGCCTTTTTTGTTTACGCTGAACTGCTTTTGTGATTCGTTTACATCTGGGCCGAGAATCGGTAAACCAATGGCTTTACATTCTTCCATAAAGAATGTGATCTTCTCGATGTTACCTAGCTGCGATGTTAGTACGGCAGCCATGTATTCAGACGGATAATGGGCTTTCAGATAAGCGGTTTGGTACGCTACAAAAGCATAACAAGTAGAGTGCGACTTATTGAAGGCATAAGAAGCAAAAGCCTCCCAGTCTGTCCAGATTTTCTCAAGTACTTTCTCAGGGTGTCCTTTAGCTTTCGCTCCTTCCAAGAACTGTGGTTTCAGTTTATCTAGTGTCTTTCTATCTTTTTTACCCATTGCTTTACGCAATACGTCGGCATCACCTTTCGAAAACCCTGCTAATTTCTGCGACAGAAGCATTACCTGCTCCTGATAGACAGTAATCCCATAGGTTTCACCTAGATACTCTTCCATATCAGGTAAGTCGTAGGTTACTTCTTCACGCCCATGCTTACGGTTAATAAAGTTAGGTATATAGGCAATCGGACCCGGACGATACAGGGCATTCATGGCAATAAGGTCGTCCAATCGGTCAGGTTTCAGGTCTTTCATGTATTTTTTCATACCGTCAGACTCAAACTGGAACACTGCATTGGTTTCGCCTCGTTGAAACAACTCGTACGTTTTCTGGTCGTCTAGTGCAATCTCATCAATTTCAATTTCTACGCCATGATTTTCTTTAATCATGCGCAAACAATCCTTGATGATAGTCAAGTTTCGCAAACCCAGAAAGTCCATCTTGATTACCCCTGCATCTTCTATAATCTTTCCTTCGTATTGTGTAACCAAAAGGTCAGAATCTTTTGAAGTAGAAACTGGAAGAATATTGTACAGTTCTTCTGGAGCAATGATAATACCTGCCGCATGGATACCCGTATTACGAACCGTACCCTCTAGTTTTTCGGCCTGTTGCAATACTTTGGCTGTTAGGTCATTTCCATTATACATGGCACGCACCTTCTTCACGTTTTCAATCTCGTCGCCTTGCAAACCAATTTCTGATAAACTTTTAGGCCCTTCAAGCGGGTAATGAATCAATTTCTGAAAATCAATTCCATAGGTTGGTTTATCAGGGATTAATTTAGCTATGTAGTTGGCATCAGCCAATGGTAATTCCATCACACGGGCCACGTCTTTGATCGACGATTTGGTGGCCATCGTACCATAAGTAATGATTTGAGCTACCTGATTTTTGGTATATTTCTGAACCACGTAATCGATTACTTTCTGACGCCCCTCGTCATCAAAATCAGTATCAATATCGGGCATCGACTTACGGTCAGGATTCAGGAAACGCTCAAAGAGTAGATTGTACTTAATTGGGTCAATGTTGGTGATACCGATACAATAAGCTACCGCACTACCTGCTGCACTTCCACGGCCAGGCCCAATCATTACACCTAAGTCACGGCCTGCTTTAATAAAATCAGATACGATAAGGAAATACCCCGCAAAACCCATTGATTTAATGGTGAATAACTCAAAATCAAGGCGTTCTTGTACTTCTGAGCCTATTTCTCCATAACGTGCTCTTGCACCTTCATAGGTTAAGTGTTTCAGGTATTCCCACTGATTCATTACGTCGTCAGCATGCACCTTAAACTCCTCAGGAATCGGGAAGTTGGGAAGCATGATGTCACGCTTAAGTTTCAGTGTTTCTACTTTATCTACAATTTCGTTGGTATTATCAATTGCCGCCGGAATGTCACTAAAAAGCGTTGACATCTCCTGCGTTGTTTTGAAATAAAACTGGTCGTTGAAGAAAGCAAAGCGGGTATTTCTGGCAGTAGTTTCGTCGTCATTAAAATCTTTAGCCGAAGGCGTCGACATTTTTTCGTTGGTATTCACACACAACAAAATATCATGTGCCACCCAATCTTGTTGGTCAACATAGTGGCTATCGTTAGAAGCAATAACCTTCACGCCATATTTTTTGGCAAACTTTAGCAATACTTCATTCACTCTTATTTGCTCGGGTATATCATGCCGCTGAATCTCTACATAATAATCTTCACCAAATCTATCGAGCCACCATTGAAACTCCTTCTCCCCTTCCTCCTCTCCTTTCCGAAGAATGGTTTTAGGTACAGTTGCGCCAATACAACAGGTTGTTGCAATTAGGCCCTCTTTATATTGTTCAATTAAAGCTTTGGTGATACGTGGGTATTTACCATACAAGCCCTCAATAAAGCCCAACGAACAAAGCTTGGTAAGGTTTTTATAACCAGTTGCGTTTTTAGCCAATAAAAGCTGATGAAAACGCTGGTCTTTTTGCTCTTTGGTAAATTGCTTACGGGTGTGGTCTTCTACTACATAAAACTCACAGCCAACAATGGGTTTTACATTGTATTTACCGGCAGTAGCCACAAAATCAAACACACCAAACATATTACCGTGGTCGGTAATAGCTACAGCAGGCATATTATCGGCTTGTGCTTTGGCAAATAGTTTTTTTATGTCGGAAGCACCATCGAGGAGCGAAAATTGGGTGTGGTTATGTAAGTGCGAGAATTGCATATATTCGGGGTTACTTAAATTACTATAACACTAAATTACTAAAAAAAACTATCTTAAACACGCATTAATTTTCTATTAACGTATAAATCACTGAATATCAGTAGTCGTTTTCGAGCTTTTTTCAGTCTATTAAAAAGACCCTTTCTGGTGGCAATAAGTTTTTTCGGTTTTTAATTTCTATTTACCGATTTTTTAGCAATTTTACCGCTCCCAAAATTTTGTATTTTTATCATAAAACTTTGAAATAATTCAACACCCGAAGATGCCTATTAACAGAACTGAAATTGAAACCATTTTTAAAAGAATTAGTACCTTACGGATTGGAGTAATTGGTGATTTTGCAGTAGACTTTTATTATGATATTAATTACCACACCAACGAATATTCGGTTGAAACAAATAAAGAGGTTTTCTGGGCAAGTAAGCCGCATTCGTCATTAGGCGCAGCCGGAAATGTAGTAAATAACCTGAGTGCACTCGGCGCAAAAAACATAAAGGTTTTTGGCTGTGTCGGCGATGACATTTACGGGCGAGAAATGCAGAGTTTGTTTCATGCGATTGGCGCTGACACCCAGCATCTACAAATTCTTTCTTCTGGTTGGGATACCTGTACTTATACAAAACCCATGTCGGTAGAGGGTGAGTCTAATCGACTCGATTTTGGTACCAATAACCAATTAGATGAGGAGATATTTAACAAATTACTAGCTACCCTAGCAACAGCTCTGCCCGAACTTGATGTACTGGTTATTAATCAGCAATTTCCGAATCCCCTACTCAACCCAAAACGAATTGAGCAACTCAATACCCTTATCGCACAATCTTCTGATTGTTTATTTGTATCCGATTTGCGTGCCTACGGCTATTGTATCAAAAATACGATTCTGAAAGTAAATACCGAAGAAATGGCGCGCTTGCTCAATATCAAAGAAATTGATGAAGCCAACGAAAGTGCCTGTATTGAGCATGGCAAAAATCTGCAAGCACAAATTGGTGATTGTCTGATTGTAACCCGTGGCGAGCATGGCATTTTATATCTGGATAAAGAAGAAACGCAGAATGTAAAGGCGATTCCGATTAAAAATGAGATAGATACAGTAGGTGCCGGAGATACCGTAGTAGCCGCCTTCTCGGCAAGCCGAGGTGCAGGCGCATCTATTCATGAATCTCTAGAAATCGCTAACCTGGCAGCGGCTGTTACGGTTCAGAAATTGCGTCAGACCGGCACTGCAACATTAGACGAAATCTTAACAGTTTACGAGAAAAATTCAAACAAAACCTATTAATATACCTATGTACTCAAAAGAAACCGCTCTTCAACTCCGCGATGAAATAAAAAACTATCTTAATTCAAGTTTGCTACCTTTCTGGATTACCAGAACTGTTGACACAGAAAATGGTGGTTTCCTGACGCACTTCGACCAGTTTGGCAATGATTCGGGCGAAGATGAAAAATCATTGATTGCTCAGTCTCGCTCTGTATTTACTTACTCTTCGGCTCACCGTGCCGGATATGGCGGCGGAAAACTGGCCGAAATGGCCAAACATGGCGTTGATTTCCTACTTGATAAAATGTGGGACAAAGAATTTGGTGGGTTTTACTGGATGGTAAACCGCAAAGGCGAAGTAACGATTGACGAAAAAATAGTTTACGGCCACAGTTTTGCCATTTATAGTCTGAGTGAATATACGCTGGCAACTGGTGACCCACGTGGACAAGAGTATGCCGAAAAAGTATTTGACCTACTCCAGAAATATGCAGTAGATACCAATTATGGTGGCTATTGGGAAATGTTTTTAAGGAATTGGGATTTAAAAGGCCCGGGAGCAGCAGGAGGCGACAGAAAAACCCTTGATGCCCATATGCACTTAATGGAGGCCTTCACGACGCTTTATGAATGTACAGGACAACAAGTGCACAGACGTAAATTGCTAGAGATAATAGAATTGCTTACCAAGAAAATAATGCACCCTGAGTATGGAACCGGAATTCCGCAATTCTGGGCTGATTGGTCGGTTGCACCTCAGATAAAGTTTGATATTGTGTGGGGTTGGGATAGATTTACAGAAGATGGGCATAAAGCATCAGCCGAAGATAATACAAGCTACGGACATAACTCTGAATTTGCCTGGTTGCTGATGCATGCACTTGATATTCTTGACTTACCTTATGATACACACCGAGAGCAAATAATTAAATCGTTCAGCCACTCGGTTGATAATGGGATTGACTGGGAATATGGCGGTGTATATGTTGAGGGCTCACATGCCGGAGAAGTATATGACCGTGAAAAAGAATTCTGGCAACAAGCCGAAATGCTGATCGGTATGCTTGATGCATTCCAATACCTGAAAGACGAAAAATACTGGAATGCTTACGTAAACGTACACCGTTTTGTGTTCGACAAAATGATTAACCATGCTGTAGGTGAATGGTGGCCTTTGATGACCCGCCAAGGAGAGCCTATCTGGAAACACATGAGCCATTCGTGGAAGATTAATTACCATGATGTGCGCTCTATGGTGCAATCTGTTGTAAGACTTAATAAGATTTTGAACTCAGATTTGTAAATACAATAAATGTATTGTATTTTTGCACCCCAATTTACTTTTTTGTTCAATACTTAAAGTTTCAGTACAATGCCAAAACAAAAAACCAATTCTGGAGCGAAAAAACGCTTCAAAATTACAGGTACTGGTAAAATCAAGCGTAAACACGCTTTCCATAGCCACATCCTGACCAAAAAATCAAACAAACGTAAAAGAAACCTAGTTTCTGCTACATTAGTAAGCCCAGCTGATACAAACCGTATCGAAGCTTTACTAAACATGTAATTGTAGTCTTCAGACTCTTACATTGGTTCAATTGTTTCACCCGATGAATGGCACCAAAGAGTTGTGGTATTAACCCAACCGCCAAAGTCAAAAAACTTACATCAAAATGCCTAGAAGTGTCAATCACGTTGCGTCAAGAGCAAGACGTAAGAAAGTTTTAAAATTAGCCAAAGGCTATTACGGACGTCGTAAGAACGTTTGGACGGTTGCTAAAAACGCCGTTGAAAAAGGTTTAGTATATGCTTACTCTGGTCGTAAGCAAAAGAAAAGAAGTTACCGCCGTTTATGGATTGTTCGTATTAACGCAGGGGTTCGTCCGTTAGGATTATCATACTCTGTTTTGATCGACAAACTAAACAAGGCTGGCGTTGAATTGAACAGAAAAGTATTGGCCGACTTGGCTATGAACCACCCAGAAGCGTTCAGAGCTGTAGTTGAAAAAGTAAAATAAGCAGCAGATTCTTAATTCTCTGTTATAAGAGGTATCAACTAGCGTTGATACCTCTTCTTTTTTATTAGCTTTCTATTATCAGGGTTTTTAAACCTTTCCATTTGCCTTCAAAATCTTTACCAATCAGATATGCCTCAATCTCTACTCTTCCGGCTCTCAGATACTCTAATTCGGTAAGGTTTTCTTGCATAATAGTTTTGATTTTGGCGAACTTCTCGGCTCTTTCGGTCTCGTAGTCAGTCCACCAATCCTGTTTGTTAAGCACTACATCAAAGAATTTTTCCCAAGGTAGGCTCTCTACTCTGTCAGACGGCGTAAGGCCAATGTATTTTCTGAACAGAATAGTGTTAAAAGGCCCCGGATGATCGGCTTGCCAATCGATTACCTTCAGTTTTTCGTCAGATTCACTCGGGTATAATAAATCAACAACGCTATCTTTGAGTACCTCAACTACCGATTTTTGAACAATGCTTGTTTCTTTAGAAGATTCTGGCTCAATACTGTTTTTTTTTGATTCCATTTTGTTACTTTACATAAATTTTGTAGTCCAAACAGGGCATAATTAAATCGGGATTCTGGTTTAAAAGTAAGAAAAAAATAGTATTGTCCTTATTAACAACCATAAAAAAACAAAAAAATGTTAGAAGTTTTGCAAGGTCTTATTCAGCAGCACGGTCAGGGAGCAGTAGTAAACAACCCAGCGGTGCCTAATCAGTATAATAATGGAGTGATGGATGAGGTAATGTCAGGATTAGTTAATGGCTTGTCAAATCAGGCAACTAGCCAGGGCGGTTTAGGTAGCTTGCTTGGGCTACTTGGTGGTGGTGCTGGCTCAAACCAAAACTTGATGTCGAACCCGGTGGTTGCTAATATTGCACAAAGTGTTATTGGTAATCTTATGCAAAAATTTGGCTTGTCAAATTCTGCAGCAGCAAGTGTTGTAGCTGGTTTGATTCCAAGTGTGCTAGGGAGCCTTATCAGTAAAGCTAACGACCCTAACGATGATTCGGTAAATACAGGTGGTATTATGGATGTGCTATCAGGTGGAAAAACCTCAGGTATTGACTTTGGCAGTATTTTAAGCTCAGGCGCCGGAGCATTGGCCGATGGAAAATTAGATATGAATGATTTGATTAACATTGCCGGCAGCGCTATGGGAGGCAACAAACAACAACAAAATGGCGGTGGTCTTGGCGGCCTTTTAGGTGGCTTGTTTGGTGGCAAATAATTTTGTCAGATAAGTATTAGCTTACCAGAATAGTTGTTTTAAATAAATCTCTATTCCGATTGTAAGATTGGTCTTGACTCGACGTTAAAACCAAATCATCAAAAAATTTACCGTTTAATCAATAATGGTATTTTTTTTATGGTTTGGTTTTTTCTTTTTGGTATTTTTGCAAATGATTATGTCCAAAAAGTAATATCTGGAACTGCTAAATTTATTATTAAAATCTGAGTAAACCTTACCTATTATCAAATACTAACCATCATGATTTTTGGTCGAGGTCTGCTTGCAAATCATATCCTCCTTAGCGTCAACTAAAAAAAACATGACTCTTAAAACTTTACATTTGCTGTTACTTGTTTCGTTAATTACATTATTGCAATCTAACGCTCAGATAAGTATTACTTTTCCGATGGAGAACGCTGTTTTTCAACGGAACCAATTCAATTTTGCAAGCCTTTCAATAGCTGGTAATTACCCCGCAAATACGACTGTCAGCTCGGTTCAGGCACGCCTTATAAATCCTGGAAATGAAAGTATTGCAAGAGACTGGACCACCATTCAGAATAATCCGACAGGTGGTGTTTTTACGGGCACGCTTACCGGAGTAGCCGGTGGATGGTATAGATTAGAACTAAGAAGTTTCACAAACGGTAATGTAAGTGGAACAGCTACACTTAACCGTGTAGGTATAGGTGAGGTTTTTTTGATAGCAGGGCAATCTAATGCACAAGGGTTAGATAACGTTGGTTATCCTGCAACCGACGAAAGAGTTGTAACACACAACGAATTATCGTGGTATGATAATAATGCGGGCCAATGTGATAATAAATTCCCTAATTATCCTTCGTTTTCACAAATTACCAATAGCACTATTTCCAAGACAGGGTTTAGCAGTTGGTGCTATGGCAAATTAGGCGATATGCTAACAAGCAGGCTGGGGGTTCCGGTTGCTTTTTTTAATGGAGCAGCCACATCAACTTCAAGTATTAACTGGCGTGAGAGCTCTAATGGGCAACCTACTGAAAATCATTACAACCCATCTCAACCTACCTTCTGTAATCAGCAAGGAGTACCTTATACCGGCTTGAAACGCATCATGAATTATTATGCTTCAGTTTTTGGTGTACGGGCTATTCTGTGGCATCATGGTGAAACGGATAATTACATTAATACAACCGGAAGTGCCTATCTGGATAATATGTATTATATAATCAATAAAAGCCGTAGCGATTTTGGCAGTACTATTCCGTGGGTTATATCAAAAGCTACCCTTTTTAACGATACTGATACTCAAGCAGATATTAAAGTTGCCCAACAAAATTTAGGCAACGATAACGGAAACAAACTATTTTCGGGGCCAGATACAGATGCCTTACCAGGGCCTGCAAATCGCGCAGATGGTGTACATTTTAAACTTGAAGCTCTTCCTGATCTTGCAAATCTCTGGAATGCTTCATTAGATGGCAATTTTTTCAGTAACGCAACACCAATTACAGCTAAAACGCTTCCGGTTGTAAATGTGAACATTATAAATACTGAATTTCAATTGACTGCACCAGGAGGCTATGTTGCTTACAAATGGGTAAGATTAGATGCCGGGAATACCGACTATGAAGACCCAGCCGAGGCTACAACGCAGGTCATAAGCCGAACAAGTGGAACTTACCGTTGTTATCTGACCGATTCGCAGGGCAATATTACTTTTACACAACCTGTTATTTGTGGTTGCACAGGCGCTGTTAACTGTAATGGCATGACATACCTTTCGAATATGGTGGCATGTACTGCCATTAGCGGTCTTGGCGCTGTAAGATACGACCAAAGCCACTCGGGAAATCCTATAAAATTAAAAGGGACCACTTATCCAAAAGGTATCGGGTGCCATGCCAACTCAGAAATTACCTATAAATTGAATGGCAATTTTGGCCGCTTTATATCAGATATTGGTATTGATGATGCCATTGATGCAAATGACACACAGAGTTCGGCTTATTTCAGAGTATATGTAGACAACATTTTAAAATACCAAAGCCCTCTTTTAAGTAGAAGTAGCCCTACTATTAAAATAAATATTAATGTACAGGGCGGACAAGAATTAAAAATAATTACTAATCAAGGCCCTGATAATTTCAATTCTGACCATACAGATTGGGCCGGAGCCAGGCTACATTGTATAGATAATCAAAGCCCGACAATTCCGGCAAACTTACACGAAAGCCAGATAAGCCAGAATTGTGCAACTCTTAATTGGTCTGCCTCTACTGATAACATGGAAGTTGATAAATATTATATATACCTGAGTAACGTATTAATAGATTCAGTAGATGCTCCTTTAACAACTTATCGTATCAAAAACCTAGAGGCATCTTACTACTATACAGCAACGGTACGTGCCAAGGATTACTCAGGAAATCTTTCTGCGGCAAGTAATACAGTAGAAATAATAACCTTATCAAATCTTGTAGTTGCCGCAAAACCTCAAACCATTAATATAGGTCAGTATTCTTTACTAGAAACTTCATTTAACTTCTCTTGTCCTGGTGGAACTATTATCTGGAGTACTGGTGCTACCACTAATTCAATAACTGTTAGCCCAACCGTTACAACAGATTATACTGCTGCATGCAAAATAAATGAATGTATAAGCAATGTTTCAACAGTAACTGTTAAAGTGAACCCTAACTGTACTACTTCTTATAACTTTGTAAGTCCTGAAAATGATTTTACAGGGTCTGAAACTAACTTGTCATTACGCGCTACAACCGTTATTTCGGCACAAAACTCTATTCTGAACAATGCCAAAGTGGTATATCAGGCAGGGCAGGCTATAATGCTCGAGCCAGGCTTTAAGACTGAGACCGGAACGGTTTTCATGGCACGAATAGCAGGTTGCAACTAGAAAAAGCCGTAATGACAGATTGTAAGTATTCTTTTTTGACAAAAAATAAAGCGTTTGTCAAAATCGCTTTATACTCCATTAATTCAACGATTACATACTGCCAATCTGTCAGTTTTTTCTGCCAAACAAATGCTTGGCACGTCCATTGATGATACAGTAATAAATCAATCTGAATTAATTTACTGAAATAAATAATATGGGAAAAATTATTGGAATCGACTTAGGAACAACAAACTCTTGCGTTGCTGTAATGGAAGGTAACGAACCTGTTGTTATTGCAAACAGCGAAGGTGCCCGCACAACTCCTTCAATCGTAGCATTTTTAGAAAATGGTGAGAAAAAAGTAGGTGCTCCTGCAAAGCGTCAGGCTATCACCAATCCTAAAAATACTATCCAATCTATTAAACGCTTCATGGGAAAACGTTTCAATGAAGTAAGTGCAGAAATGAAAACAATCGCTTATGACGTAGAACAAGGTGCAAACAACACACCTCGTGTACGCATAGGAGACCGCCAATATACTCCTCAGGAAATTTCAGCTTTCGTTCTTCAAAAAATGAAACAAACTGCTGAAGATTATCTGGGAACAACCGTAACAGAAGCTGTAATTACAGTACCTGCTTACTTTAACGACGCTGAGCGTCAGGCCACTAAAGAAGCCGGACTTATTGCCGGTTTAGATGTAAAACGTATTATCAACGAACCTACAGCAGCCGCTTTAGCTTATGGCCTTGACAAACAAGGCAAAGACATGACTGTTGCCGTATTTGACTTAGGTGGTGGTACATTCGATATTTCGATTCTTGAATTAGGTGATGGTGTGTTTGAAGTAAAAGCTACCGATGGTGATACACACTTAGGTGGTGACGACTTCGACCAGGTGATTATCGAATGGTTGGCCGATGAGTTCAAAAAAGATGAGGGCATTGACCTTCGTCAGGATGCTATGGCATTACAACGCTTGAAAGAAGCTGCCGAAAGAGCTAAAATTGAATTATCTAGCTCGGCGCAAACTGAAATCAACTTGCCTTATATCTTCCCTGTGAATGGTATTCCAAAACACTTGGTAAGAAGTCTTAGCCGTGCCAAATTTGAGCAATTGGCTGATAGCCTTATCCAGAGAGCAATGGAACCTTGCCGCAGAGCAATGAAAAACGCAGGCATGAATAACAGCGATATAGACGAAGTGATTTTGGTGGGTGGTTCAACTCGTATTCCTCGTGTTCAGGAAGAAGTTGAGAAATTCTTTGGCAAAAAACCATCGAAAAACGTAAATCCTGATGAGGCTGTAGCAATCGGTGCGGCGGTTCAAGGTGGTGTACTAACAGGTGAAGTTAAAGATATTCTTTTACTTGACGTTATTCCGCTTTCTTTAGGTATCGAAACAATGGGTGGTGTATTTACCAAAATGATTGAGGCAAATACAACAATTCCAACCAAAAAGAACGAGGTATTCTCTACAGCGGCTGATAATCAACCTTCAGTAGAATTACATATTCTACAAGGTGAGCGCCCAATGGCATCGCAGAACCGCACGCTTGGTAGATTCCACTTAAGTGATATTCCGCCAGCACCACGTGGTGTACCTCAAATCGAAGTAACATTTGATGTTGATGCAAATGGTATCCTGAATGTAACTGCAAAAGATAAAGGTACAGGTAAAGAGCAAAAAATCCGTATTGAGGCTTCTTCTGGTTTGTCAGATGCTGAAATCCAGAAAATGCGCGACGAAGCAAAAGCAAACGAAGAGGCGGATAAACTTGAAAAAGAAAAAGTTGAGAAAGTAAATGCAGCCGACACAATGATTTTCTCTACCGAGAAACAATTGAAAGAGTATGGCGATAAACTTTCGGCAGGTAATAAATCAGCTATCGAAAGTGCATTGGCAGAACTAAAAGCTGCACATGGTACTAAAGATTTAGCAGCGATTGATGCCTCAATGGAAAAAATAAATAATGCTTGGCAAGCTGCTTCGCAAGAAATTTATGCAGCGGGTGCAACACCAACCGGTGAGCCAACAAGCCAAGGTGCACCTACTGGTGGCGGTAAAGATGAAGAAGTAACCGACGTAAATTACGAAGAGGTGAAATAATCTGATGCCAGAGAGCACAAAAAAACTCCCTTAGCAATGAGGGAGTTTTTTTGTACTCAAATATGTACGACAAAACAAAAAATACTTTGTTAATCAGCCTTTGTGAAGTGCGAAGTACGGCCTATGATAGATATACCTATAAAACCTCTCACATCGAGCCTTGTAGGGCTTGAGAGCGTCATTTTACAAGAGTAGGTTTTTCCGTTTTTAGGATCATAAACTTCACCTCCCTCCCATGTAGTTTTACTAGTTTGGCTAAAATTCTTAAGATTCACCAATCCAACCAAGGGTCTGCTTTTTAATTTAGCATCAGGATTCTCTTTATCTGTGCGTGGCTTACCATTGTCATTAGGGTCTTTTAGCCATACAATTTTTCCGAAAATTTTATCGCCTTGTTTAAAGAATTGAATCTTACCACTTTTTTCTTCATTATACCATGTGCCTTCAGTAATATCCTGAGCAAAAGCAAATTTTGAGATTAAGAGTAAAGCGAAAAATAAAGATAGTTTTTTCATGTTGCGATGTGAGAAATCCCTCAGTTTTAAGTTAGTAATGATTGATTGAATTTAATGGTCATAAAATAAATAATACCCGTAACAAGCATACCTACCATACCCCCGACCAGCAGGTCGGTAGGATAATGTACTCCTACATATATACGACTATACGATACTAAAATTGCCCACAAAAAAAGAAAATATTTCCATTGTGGCTTGCTTTGAGGGCTTATAAGCACAAAGGCCAGCGCTAAGGCAAAACTATTGGCAGCATGACTTGAAGCAAACCCGTATTGGCCGCCACAGCCGCCTACTACGTGCACAATGTTTTCGATGGAAGGGTCATGGCATGGGCGAAACCGATGAAAGTAGGGTTTCATAAAGCCCGACGTAATGCGGTCGGCTAAACCTACAGAAACCAGAATAAACGCCAGTTTATACCAGGCGTTTATTCTGATAACTCTAAAGATATAATAAATCAGAAATAGGTAAAGGGGAATCCAGGTAAAACGATGAGTAACCCAATACATGATGGTATCCCAGAATGGTGTATGAAAGCTATTGAGCCAAAGAAACCACTCATATTCGGCATATCTGATAGTTTCAATCATATCAATTAAATCCTAATACGCTTCTTACCTCGGTTATGGTCTGGCGGGCAATCTCTCCCGCTTTTTCTTCACCTGCTTTGAGCTTTTTCTCAAGGGCATCTTTATCTTCCATATAGTAGTTAAATAATTCCCTTTCTTTCTCAAATCTCTTCCAGATAAGCTCAAACAAAGCTTGTTTGGCATGCCCATAGCCATAGCCACCACGCAGATAATTATCACGCATAGTGTCAATATCGGCCTGCTCGGCAATCAGCGAGAATAGCTTGAAAGTAATATCATTATCCGGATTTTTAGGTTCTTCTAATGGTGTACTATCCGAAATGATTGATTTTATCGATTTCAACAACTGTTTTTCAGGCAAGAAAATATCGATATAATTATTATATGATTTACTCATTTTTGACCCGTCAGTTCCCGGAATCACCATTACAGATTCGTCAATCAATGGCTCAGGAAGCACCAATATATCGCCAAAAGTTCGGTTGAAAGCCGCAGCAATGTCTTTCGACATCTCAAGGTGTTGCTTCTGGTCTTTGCCAACAGGTACAAAATTGGCTTTGTATAATACGATGTCGGCCGCCTGCAATACCGGATAAGTAAATAAGCCAGCGTTTACGTCAGATAACCTGTCAGATTTATCTTTAAATGAATGCGCATTGGCTAACATCGGGTATGGCGTCTGGCAGCTTAAATACCACAAAAGTTCGGTATGATAACCAGCCAAACGAGACTGGCGGTAGAAAAAGTTTGTATCTGCATCAAAACCACAAGCCAGCCATGCAGAAGCCACCGCACGGGTATTATCTGCTAATGTCTGAGCATTTTTAACCGTGGTCATTGAGTGTAAGTCTGCAATGAATAAAAAAGATTCAGTGTCTGGTTTTTGAGAAAGTTTGATTGCAGGTAAGATAGCACCTAAAATATTTCCTAAATGTGGGCGGCCACTTGCTTGAATACCTGTCAGAATTCTTGTCATAAAATTTTTAATTGTTCCGATAATATGATGTAATTTGAAACAAAAATAGACAAATTACTAATGCCTACTCAAGATACACTTCAATTTTTAAAAAATCTGGAAGAAAACAATAACAGAGAATGGTTTCAGGCACACCGACAAGACTATGAAACAGCAAAGGCATCGTTCGAAAAGCTTTGTCATGAGATTCTATTTGGTCTGGCCAAAGTACAGGACGACCTCGTGAACACCCGAGTAAAAGATTGCATTTTCAGAATCAATCGTGATATACGATTCTCCAAGGATAAATCGCCTTATAAAAAATTCTTTTCTGCGGCTTTTGGGCCTGGTGGCAGGCAATCAGGTAGAATCGATTTCTTTTTGCAAATTCAACCCGATAATCAATCAACATTAGGAGGTGGTATGTGGGAACCAACCTCAACACATCTGGCATCTTTCCGGCAAGAAATAGATTATAATCCTGCACATTTGAAAGGTATCATTGAAAAAGAGGAGTTCAGGAATTATTACCCTTATATCTCAGGCGATAAGGTAAAATTGATGCCAAAGGGTTATACTGCCGACCACCCAGATATTGAACTTTTAAAATACAAGCAATTATTCTTTTATCATAAATTCACAGATAAAGAGGTGATTGCCAGAGATTTTGCGCAGCAGGTAATCGAAGGCTGTGTTATTCTTAAACCCTACCTCGACTACCTGAACGAGCTTTTTTATGACAATGTGTAATGTTACACAATACTGTCCAGAATAATTTCACAAGCTTGCCTGATTTCTTCTTCAGTAATGATTAATGGCGGAGCTATACGCATTGAGTTATCACAATACAAAAACCAATCAGTGATCACGCCTTTGCTTATGGCTTTGTCAATGATTGCCTTTAGGGTGTCGAAATCCTCAAACTCTACGGCCATCATCAAGCCTTTGTGGCGTATTTCTTTTATTGCAGGGTGCACCAATAATTCTCTGAAAAGACTCGCTTTCTTTTCTACTTCAGCCAGCAAATTATCGTCATGAATTGTGTTAAGTGTTGCCAAAGATGCGGCACAACTTACCGGATGCCCTCCAAAGGTAGTTATATGCCCCAAGATAGGATTATCTTTAAAAACAGCCATAATCTGCTGCGGAGCAATAAATGCACCGATGGGCATTCCGCCGCCCATGCCTTTGGCACAGAGTAAAATATCAGGCACTACATCATATTGTTCGAATGCCCAGAATGAGCCTGTACGCCCAAAGCCTGACTGCACTTCGTCGAAGATTAATAAAGTACCAACTTCATTACAACGTTTTCTTAATTCTTTAAGATAAACTTCATCCGCCGGACGAACACCAGACTCCCCTCCTACAGGTTCGAAAATCACCGCCGCAGTTTGGGTGGTGATTTTCTCCAAGTCAATTAACTGATTCCTTTCAATCTTTGTAATAGCGGGTAATAAGGGCCTGAAATTACGCCTGAAATGCTCTTCTCCTAAAGACAATGCACCCTGTGTAGAGCCGTGATATGAACGATTACACGAAACTATTTCGGTGCGCCCCGTAAAACGTTTAGCGAGTTTCATGGCTCCCTCTACTGCCTCAGTACCTGAATTAGTAAAATATACATTATCTAAAACATATCCGGTTGCTGTTCGGTAATTTGCTAAAGTTTTTGCCAGTGCCTGCGCAAGCAATACTTGTGGTTGTTGAACATACTCACCATACACCATTAGGTGCATATATTTATCAACTTGTGTTTTTATTGCATTTACTACATTTGGGTGGCGATGCCCCACATTACTCACCCCTATACCGGAAATCAAATCCATGTATTTTACACCATTTTTCCCGTACAAGTAGATGCCTTCTGCTTTTTCGATTTCAAGTGCCAGCGGAAAATCTGAGGTTTGGGCTACATTCTGTAAGAAAACTTCTCGATGGGTCATATTAATAAACGTCTATTGATTATTTCTGATGCAAATTTGAGATAAAAAAAACTCGCAAGCAAAGCTCGCGAGTTTTACGTACTAACCTATTATTTATGAGTAGATATTTACTCCTGTTCCATAAATTCTTACACAACCCCAATCAGCGATATTTGTTTAAACAAATCTGCCTAAAAACAAAAGATTTCGCTGACTTCTTAACTTCCAGTAAAGAGTATTGCTCTTATTAAACTGACTCTTTTCTTTACTCACTATGTGTAAGAATAACTTTATCTTTAAAATTTACAATATAAAGACGTAACTCTGTTTGAAAGAGATGCACAAATTTACAAATAGATGTACCTTAAGTAAAATACATTCGACAAAACACCCGATTTTTGCGACTTTTATTTACCACCTATCCTACGCATAAGTTCTTCTGAGAACTGCTCACTAACAGGTATTTGATGTGCTCCGATGCTTATTTTTAGATTTCTGATAGATTCAATTTTATTGAGCGATACAATAAATGACTTATGAACACGCATAAATGGCAAAGCCGATAACTTTTCTTCTATGCCTTTCATGGTCATACGAGTAATAACCGGACGGCTCTGAGTAGCCAGATAAATCTTGATGTAATCTTTCAGCCCCTCGATATATAAAATATCATTATAACGGATTTTAACCAAAGAATACTCGGCATTCACAAAGAAATGTTCTTCTAACAAAAGCTGTGCCGGTGCCTGTTGTGGAGTATTTTTTAATTGATGCAATTCGTGCGCCCGATTACAAGCTTTAAGGAAACGCTCAAAAGAAACGGGTTTCAGAAGATAATCGATTACATTTAGCTCAAAGCCTTCGAGCGCATACTGCTCATAGGCGGTTATAAATATAACCATTGGGTTTGTAACCAAGCTCTTCAGAAACTGAACGCCCGTAATACCCGGCATCTGAATATCTAAAAATAGTAAATCTATATTCCGAGACTCTGCCTTTTCTTTCTGGATCAACTGTATAGCTTCAAAGGCATTTCTACAACGGCCAACAAGCTCAAGGTATGGCACCTGTTTGATATTATCTTCTAATAAATCTAACGCAAGTGGTTCATCATCAATGGCTATACAACGCATATTATTTCTTGATTTTGGGATTTTTGACGAATAATTTGGTGCAAGAAACGAAAGTTTCGCTAAGAAATCTAACACAAGCCTGAGAAATTAAAAAGGAGTATTTACATTTTAAATGTATCTAATACAGCAATCTCAGTATATTATTAAGCAACTTGTCTTAAATTAAGTTTCAGCTCAGTTGTATAAAAATTATCTTTCTGTTGCACTTTTAAGGAATGTTGTTCAGGATATAAAAGTTCTAAACGTCTTTTGACGTTTGTGAGCCCAATACCCGAAGCTCCATCTTTTATCTCTTGAACATCGTTACTAAATTTATTGGTTACTATAAACAACAACTGGTTTTCGATAGTCTGTAACTCAACTCTGATAATAGGTTTTTCTATCATGCCAACGCCGTGTTTAAAAGCATTTTCTACAAATGGTATCAAAAGCATGGGCTCAATATTCTTGCTGAATGTAGGGACTTTTACATTAAAATCAATATCTACATAATCGCCGAAACGAAGTTTTTGCAAATCAATGTAATTTTGAAGGTATTTTACTTCGTTATCGAGCGAAATCTGTTTATCGTCTTTTTCGTAAAGCATATAGCGTAATAAATCTGACATCTTGAGTAAAACAGGCTCTACAAGGTTAGACTTTTTACGGTTCAGGGCCACTAGGCTATTCAATAAATTAAACATAAAGTGCGGTGAAATCTGCGAACGTAAAAAAGAAAGTTCTGATTTCAGTCTTTCGTGCTCATTGTCTCGTTTTGTACTCTGCTGTTTCTGATAATCGGTAAAGAAACTATACGATGCACTTATACCAAATATATATAAATACTGAATAAAACTATTGATATAAAACAAGGTCTGATTTATATCATTACCTACAAAGTTTATACGTGCTGAATAACGCCCTACAAGTAAAATAGCAATTACAAGAATCAATAGTATAAAATAACGGATGGGTTTTTGTTTATATACTTTCGGAAAAAGATATTCTGAATGGAGATAAAATAAAAGAATAGATGAAAACGATACATAAGCCCAATAGTAAGGGTTTGTGTACGGATTTGTCTGTGGCTTAGAGGTATCTCGCTGAATAGCATTCAACACAGGTAAAGCCGTATAGCCCAACCACATAATAATATGAAGAAAAATATATAGATACCTGTTTTTAAACATTTTTATTAGTTTTCACTACAATGTTATAACTATTTTCTAAAAAATTTATCTTTTTAAGATAAAGGATAGGTGTAACAAGACCATCGTAATAATTTCATAGACTTGCTATTAGGGTATTAATTCAGAAAAAGAAATCGTTTAAACATACTACAACACCTAAAAAAAACGTACACTTTTAGTTAGTTTTAATTATACAACTTTATTTGGTGCTAACAAATCAGTCATTATCCTCTACACGAAGCACCAATAAGCCAGCTATAATCATTGATACACCACCTAAAACAATGGTATGTAGTGTATTGGCATTGAATATTTTCATGGTGAAAAAACCAAGAATAGTGGCCGCAACTATTTGGGGGATTACAATAAAGAAATTAAACACACCCATATAATAACCCATCTTTTTGGCTGGCAAAGCTCCTGAAAGAATAGCGTAAGGCATTGATAAAATGCTGGCCCATGCAACACCCACCAGCGCCATTGATAGCACAATTAATTGTGGATTTGTAACAAAAGAAATAGAAATGAGGCCAATTCCGCCTATAATAAGGCAAATCATGTGCGTTATCTTACGGTTTGTTCGCATGGCTATCAACGGAATAATAAAAGCAAATAATGCCGCTACCCCGTTTCGTACACTCGAGCATACATTTAGCCAATCAGCCCCATCGTTGTATTCTTGTTTTACTCTTTGCAGATCGGCTACTTCGGCAGCACTTAAGATATTTTCTTTATTTTCTTCAAAATAATTGGCCAGATTAATAGAAATAGTTACCGGATTCTGATTGGCTCTATACTCGTGTATTTCGTTTATATCAGCCTGCAAAGATTTAAAAATCTTACTGTCTTTGGCCGACAGGTCTGACGACTGTAGTTTGCTTTGTAATGCGGCCTCCATCTTTAAGACCAAGGCCTTATCTACACTCATATTATATTTAGTGCTGGTTACAGCATTGGTACTGTAAATCCACATAGCAAATAAACCGAACCAAGTAAAAAACTGTACAAATGCCAGTTGTGCCATCGTTTTAGGCATTTTAAAAATTCCGACAAAGGTTTCTTTAAAACCATCTAAAAACCCGGCGTTCTTCACTTCTTTTTTAAATTCCTCTATGTCTTCAGGCGGAAATTCATCTGTTGTAAATACTGTATAAAATACTGCAACCAGAAATGCAATTCCTCCCAGATAAAAGCTATATTTCACTGAATCAGGAATTTCGCCAGCAGGTGCTGTATTGCTGAAATTAAACCAGTTTGTAAAAATCCAGGGCAATAAAGCAGCAATAACCGAGCCCACACCAATAAAGAAGCTCTGCATGGCAAAGCCTGTGGTTCTTTGCTGTGAACTAAGTTTATCGCCAACAAATGCACGGAATGGCTCCATTGAAACATTAATAGAGGCATCAAGAATCCAGAGCATTCCGCCAGCTACCCATAATACCGAGGAGTTGGGCATTACGAAAAGGGCTAGTGTAGCCAGAATTGCGCCAACAAAGAAAAACGGACGCCTCCGACCCCAATATGGGTGCCAAGTGCGGTCGCTTAGGTAACCAATTATCGGTTGAACTATTAAACCTGTTACAGGGGCGGCTATCCAGAGCAAAGGTATTTCGTCTTTATTCGCGCCGAGAGTTTCAAAAATACGGCTCACGTTTGAGTTCTGCAGTTCGAACCCAAACTGAATACCGAAGAATCCGAAACTCATGTTCCAGATTTGCCAGAACGAAAGCAGAGGTTTGTCTTTATTGACATTTGGTGTCATTATTATAGGGTTTACAGGTTAAAGTATTTCAGGTGAGATTGGTTTTTACTCTATCTCAAAAATCAAGACGCTGTTTTTAGGTATATCAAGTTTTACTTTCTCTGAATTCGGTTCTTCAAGTACCAGTTTATTTCCAAAAGTACCTTTATATTTTCGTTTTGAAGTTGGGTCGAGTCCCATCATTTCCCAGGCGCCTTTTGGAATATTGATAGATGTTGAATATGAATTTTCTAAGTCAAAGTTGCAAATAAACAACATTTTTTGTTTTTCAGTGAAGCGTAGATAAGTAAATATTTTCTGGTCGTTATAATTAGGCGATTGACCATGATTATTTAAATACTGTAAATCAAAAAATTGTCCGTTTTTTACAGCATCACTTGTATTTACAAATTTGAGTAAATCGGCGTAAAATTTACGTATTTTCTTTTGTTCGGGCGTTAGTTTACCTCCATCATATTTATGGTTATTTACCCAGTTCTGAAATTCGGGTACGCCCCAGTAGTCAAATATTGTAGTACGGCCATCGTCTCCGCTAAAACCCTCTGCTCTATCTGGTGTTACGCCCAGCTCCTGTCCAAAATACAGCATTACCGGGCCGGTGTGCAAGGTTGCACTTAACACCATTGACGGAACGGCTTTGAAGGCATCGCCAGCAAAGAATTTTGAACATATCCGATGCTCGTCATGGTTTTCAAGAAATCGAATCATGTGCTGTGCAAAATTACCCGATTCATTTTGCCAAACTCTGGTAATATCATTGGCATCACCTGCCCCTTGCATCAGGCGTCTTAAGGCATCATATAGCCCAACTTTATCGTAGAGATAATCAAACTTACCTTCATTGATATAAGACCAATAAGCTGCCGGATTGTAGATTTCGGCAATAAAAATTATTTCGGGATTTACTTTTTTCACTTCCGGTATCACCCAACCCCAAAACTCTTTAGGAACCATTTCGGCCATATCACACCTGAAACCATCAACGCCTTTAGATGCCCAGAATAAAAGAATGTCTTTCATTTTTAGCCAGGTATTAGGCACAGGATCAAAATGAGTTGTTCGATTTTCGAGGTAATCAACGCCATAGTTAAGTTTTACGGTTTCAAACCAATCGTTAATACTTGGGTTAGGCATAAAAACATCGTTGCCTGTTGCTTTGGCAGGGCTCTCAATATACGGCTCTGTAACTTTTATAGGAGGGTTTACTCCATGAGGCACTACAAAATCTTGCCCTACTACGTAATAAAAATTGTTATTAACTGCAAAATTTTTCGTTTTATCGTCATCTTCGCCAAAATCACGTACACCATTTGGTTTTACATCAGAATGATAGTTACGTGCAACATGGTTTGGTACAAAATCTATTATCACCTTCAAATCATTTTTGTGGTTCCGTTGTACCAAAGCTTCAAATTCCTTCATTCGGTTCTTGACGTTTACCGCCAGGTCGGGGTCAACATCATAGTAATCCTTAACAGCATAAGGCGAGCCGGCAATACCTTTTACAACCAACGGATTATCTTTTGGTGAGCCATACTTTGAATAATCGGTCATGGTAGCGTGTTCTATAATGCCTGTGTACCAAACGTGCGACACACCAAATTTTCTGAGTGCTTGCAGTGCAGCATAGTTAATATCGTTGAATTTGCCGCTACCATTTTCTTTAATAGTGCCATTAAACTTATTGGTTGCATTGGTGTTTCCGAATAATCGTGTATAAACCTGATATACTACTAGTTTATCTGTGTGTTTTTCAATCTTAGTTTTTTCTTTGGTCATTTTTTTAGGGGTTTGTGCCATTGCCCAATAACAGGAAAACATCAGAGCAAAGCAAATTTTCTTATACATCTTATTTAGGACTTTCGCTTTTGCGAAAGAGTTTAAAAATAGTTAAGTTAGCCTCATGCTAACGAAAAA
>NZ_JBBEWC010000012.1:0-219731 GCF_037860775.1 Emticicia soli
GTCTTTAAATACTCTAAGTTACAATAGTATTCTCAAAATATTTATATCACACAAATCTAAAAGCGGCGGCCGCCGATATATCGTCCCTGACGGGACTGTAAAATATTGATGTGTAGTATTTTATTCTCTATTGTGCCTATCTCATTTCTCCGGCAAATGAACCTCGGCCATCATGCATCTGGCAGAGCCGCCACCACAGGTTTCAATGATATTCAAATCGAAATGGGCTATATCGGCGTATTCTTCCAGTAGTTTTTTCTGGTCGGCAGTCAATGAATCATAGGCACGGGTTGACATTACCAGAATTCGGTGTTCTTTCTGATTGGTAACGAGCAACATATTTCCGGCAAATTCATTCATTTGTTCCAGGGTAATCTCAATTACGTTTTTACCCGTGCTTTCAAGGCTTTCTTTCACCATTAGCCTTTCGTCAAGGTCAGCGATTGATTGCAGGCAAACCACGGCAAAATTATCGCCGATGCACATCATTACATTGGTGTGGTAAATCTCTTTTTCATTGGCATCTACGGCTCTGAACTTTACAATTTTGTAGCCGTTCATCTGTTCTTCCCAGGCTGTCAGTACTTCTTCGTTTGTACGAGGCGAAAGACAGGCATAGGCAATGCGGTGCATACGGTCGAGCACAAGGCTGCCTGTTCCTTCCAGAAATTTACCCTCCTGCTCAAAGCTGGTCAGGTCTATTATTTTTTCAACATGGTAGTTGGCACTTAATTCCTCTATAATATCGGTTCGGCGTTCCAGGCGGCGGTTTTCGGCCTGCATAGGGTAGAGGCAAACCTTACCACTATGGTGAAATGACACCCAGTTGTTCGGGAAAATACTATCGGGTGTATAGGGCTTTGGGGTATCGTCATATACCAAAACATTTACGCCAATGGCACGTAGTTGGCTTACCATTACATCAAACTCTCTTAAAGCATTTTCTTGCGTAATAGTAACATCTAATGCCTGAGAGTCGGTGTCCTGAAAAGCGTTACTTTCAGCAGTTTGCAGATTGAAAGCAAAATTTACAGGACGAATCATCAAGATATTTGAAGTGGTTTGGGCTTGCATGAAGTGTAAATTTTAAGTTCGCAAAATAAAAGTCTGGTGAGGTAGTCTTGAACTTTGATTTAGCGGTCCGCCGCCGCGGCTGATTTTTTTGATTTCACTGATAAATTGATTTTAATCATTAATAATATCATATTCAAATCAAAATCACTTTAATCAGTTAAATCAGGTAAATCAAAGTTCAAGACATATTCCTTACGCCATTTCCAGTTCTTCTTTTCTGATGCGGTGGCCGTCGAGGAAGAGCCTGATACGGCTGGAAGCTGTTTCGAGTTCTTCGGCCGATGGCAGAAATACGATACGGAAGTGGTCGTTTTTAATATAGTTAAAGCCTGTTCCTGATACAACCAGTACTTTTTGTTCTGAAAGTAAGTCGAAAACAAACTGTTCGTCGTCTTTTAATGAGAATTTCTTCAAATCGATTTTCGGGAATAAATACAAAGCACCTTTAGGCTTCACACAGGTAATGCCCGGAATATCGGTCATGCGGTAGTGAATCAAATCACGTTGTTTGCATAAGCGGCCATCTGATGCTACAAGGTCGTTGATACTCTGGTAGCCACCCAAGGCCGTTTGAATGGCATATTGCGTTGGCACATTGGCGCAAAGGCGCATACTAGCCAATAGGTTAAAGCCCTCAACAAACGATTTAGCTTTATGTACAGCACCGCTCAGAATCACCCAACCGCCACGAAAACCAGCCGCACGGTAGTTTTTAGAGAGGCCGCCGTAGGTCATGATAAACACATCGTCGCTCAGTGATGCAATCGGAATATGCTTCGTTCCATCATACAGGATTTTATCATAAATTTCGTCAGAGAACACAATCAGGTTGTGTTCGGCTGCCAATTTCACAATACCTTCCAATACTTCTTTGCTATAAACTGCTCCGGTTGGATTATTGGGGTTAATTACAACAATACCCTTGGTTTTACGGGTAATTTTACGGCGAATATCATCTAAATCGGGGTTCCAGTCTGACTCCTCATCACAGATATAGTGCACAGGCTTACCGCCAGAAAGCGCTACTGAGGTTGTCCAGAGCGGATAATCGGGCGATGGTAACAGAATTTCGTCACCTTCGTTCAAGAGTGCCTGCATGGTCATCACGATAAGCTCGCTTACACCATTGCCGATAAAAATATCATCAATCGTTACGCCATGAATACCCAATTGCTGGGTATAGTGCATAATGGCCTTACGGGCCGGAAAAATACCTAAATGATGTGAATACCCTTGTGCATTGCGGATATTCATAATCATATCATATATAATTTCGTCGGGAACATCAAAACCAAATGGTGCAGGATTACCAATATTAAGATTGATAATTTTTTGCCCCATGGCCTCTAATTGCTGTGCTTTGTCGAACACTGGCCCACGGATAGCATAACTGAGGTTATTGAGGCGATTGCTTTTATTAATAGACTGTTGCATACGCTTATTAAGATAAAATTGTGTGTAAAATTAGTTAAAATTTATCCGTTTTTAATGCAGTTGTTTAGGATTATTCCTTCATTTTATTTTAAAATCTGTACAACTTCAATAACAAAAAAACACAAAAAAGGTCGAGATGCAAGCATTCTCGACCTTTTTGTAGCATTTGTAACGCTTTTGCGCTACTTTTTTATTAATTGCGTAGTTTTTCTATCAATTTTTTGTTGAAACTCTGTTCTGTGCGTTTCAACTCGGCATATTGTTTTGGCGTAATTGTTTTGAGCAATTTGGCCATATATTCTTCATCAAGTTCTATTTCTTTCTTTCTGATAGCTAGTGCCTGGCGGTGCGAGCTAATCACTTTGTCGTCGCCGGTGGTGGTGGCATTAGCTTCATCAAGCGCACGTTTGATGCCTTTGCGTAGATCAAACTTTTTGCTTTGATACTCGTTGTAAACCGACCAGAACTGAGGTGCCTGTTCGGTTGTCAGGCTCAGGTTTTCGGTAATCAAACCGATTTTAGCGGTTTGTATTTTCTCGAATCTTTCGTCTCGCAAGCCTTGTCGGTTCTGGGAGAACGAAAACATCGGGATTATTAAAATGATAATTATTAATTGTTTCATAACTGTTGGTTTTTCATTTAGTTTATTGTGTCACGGCTATTCTAAATATCTTCTAAATCCTGGCTTTCCAGGTGTTCTATTATATCTTTTTTGTTAATCTCTAAATCGTCCATCATTTTGGTTTCAATGCCCTGTGGTAATGGGGTTTCTTTAGATGCAGCTACTTCGTATTCAACATAGCTCAGGTCTGTTGTTGAAAGATAAGAGCTTATGTCTTCCTGGCTCAATGCCGCAAATGCAGCCTCAGATTTAGATTGTGAGAATTGCGGTATAGCCAAGCCCACACCAATCATGAGCACAATACTTGCGGCGGCTGTCCATAGTACCCGGCCTTGTTGCCACCAGTTTACCTTTATTACCTTAGGTTCTTGTGTTTTGCTAAGAATACGGGCAGGCAGTTCGTCGAAATAATTGGCGGGTACTTCAAAAATGTTTTTCCGCTCAATACTTTCAACCGTTGCGTGGGCTCTGATGCTTTCTGCGGCATTCTCAAAATAGCCTTCTGGTACTTTAAACACATTGGCCTTTGGTAGTGTATTGAGGCTAATTGCTGTTTGCCCGATGCTGGCAATCCGATTCATGATTCTTGACGAAAGTGTATCGAAGTAATTGTCAGGCACACCAAAGTTTTGTTTTTTGCCGAAATTCACCACTGGCTCTTCTGAGAATGTTATCCGTTCCTGAATAGACATAGGCAAAGTATCGAAGTAGCCCTCGGGTACTTTGAATACGTTTACTTTAGGAAGTTCGGTTATTTTGATAATCTGTTTCATTCTGTTGTAGAGAGCGAGTAGCGTTATCCGCTCTTTTTAAGCCTTTTAACTATTTTCTTATTAATTGTTTTTTTGACAAGTTAATTTTTAAAAGGTTTAAATAATTATGACTCTTTATTTAAAAATTCTTCAATTTTTTTCACAGCCAGGTGATATGAGGCTTTAAGCGCCCCTACAGAAGTGCCCGTTATTTCGGCAATATCTTCGTACTTCATGTCTTCATAATACTTCATATTAAAGACCAGACGTTGTTTGTCAGGAAGCTGCAACAATGCCTTTTGAAGTTTTAGCTGTATTTCGTCGCCCGAAACGTAATTCTGTGAAATAGAATTTTCTAAAGTATTGAGTAAGTCCAGGCTGTCGTCGTTTTCGAGCGGCACATGGTTCTGGCGGCGTTTCTTTTGTAGAAAATTTAATGATTCGTTGGTGGCTATGCGGTATATCCAGGTATAGAGCTGGGCATCGCCTCTGAAATTCTGTAAGCCCTGCCATACTTTTATAAATGTTTCCTGCACCACGTCGTCGGCGTCGTCGTGGTCAATTACCATTTTACGGATATGCCAATAGATTTTTTGCTGATATTTTTTTATCAGTTGTTCAAAGCCTTTCTGGCGGTTCTCAGGGTCTAGTATTAATTTTACTAATTCTGGGTCTGAAATCTGCATTTTTCAGTAAATAAGTTGAACGTGTGGTATAACCCCACCCCGTTCCCTCCCCAACTGTGGGGAGGGTGTTAAACCCTTCTTTTAGAGACGGAATGTCTGTTAGAGAAGAATTTGGAGCGACCTGACGGGAGGGGAGATGATTCGCTCACGAGTATTTAATATAATAAAACAACACAGTTGTTTTATTGTTTTCTTTGAATTGCTTTCAGGGCTTTTTCAACGATATTTTTTGCTGAAAGACCGTATTTCTCCATCAACTGAGCAGGTGTACCTGATTCACCGAAAGAGTTGTTTACTGCTACGTACTCTTGTGGTGCCAAGAAATTCTGAGCCAAAGTTTGAGCTACCGCATCGCCTAGGCCACCATTTGCCTGGTGCTCTTCGCAAGAAACCACACATTTAGTTTTACGAACGCTCTTTAAGATAGCTTTTTCGTCTAAAGGTTTAATGGTGTGTATGTTCAGAATCTCGGCGCTGATGCCTTGTGCTTCCAGTATTTCGGCAGCCTGAATAGCTTCCCATACCAAGTGGCCAGTAGCTACAATGGTTACATCTTTACCTTCGCTTACCATCCATGCTTTACCGATTTCAAAAACTTGGTCGGGCGCTGTGAAAACAGGCACAACCGGACGGCCAAAACGCAAGTAGATTGGGCCTTTCCAGTTAGCTGCTGCAATTGTAGCGGCTTTTGTCTGGTTGAAATCACAAGGGTTGATAACCGTCATGTTTGGCATGGCACGCATCATGGCCAAATCTTCAAGAATCTGGTGCGTAGCACCGTCTTCGCCAAGCGTAAGCCCTGCATGAGAAACGGCAATCTTAACGTTTTTATCTGAATAAGCTACCGACTGACGGATTTGGTCGTAAACTCTACCCGAGCCAAAGTTAGCAAAAGTAGTAGCAAACGGAATTTTACCGCCAATAGTCAATCCGGCTGCTACACCAATCATGTTGGCTTCAGCAATACCGCATTGGATAAATCTTTCAGGATTTTCTTTAATAAAAGTATCTATTTTCAGAGAGCCAACAAGGTCGGCGCAAAGCGTTACTACATCGGGGTTAGTTCTGCCTAATTCGGTCATACCTGCACCAAAGCCCGAACGTGTATCTTTTTTCTCGGTGAATGTGTATTTTGTCATAAACGCTGATTAATCTTTAATGAATTTTACTTAATGATTGTAATTTGTTTATAAAATATTTGGCACTCGGGCAGTTTGGGTGTTTTGCTGCGTTTTCGATAGAAAAGCCGTATTTTAGCATGATGCCAGCAAATATCAGTTTATCACTAATGCCTCTTTTTCGAATTTCTAAACTTTTGGTTTTTAAAAATTGAAAAGGCTTATCAATGCTTTCAGGCGAATCATGAGAAAAATTTTGTCCGAAATAAGTAGTTAATGTATCGTTATCAGCTATGAACCAAGATTCGATGGCTTTCACAACAATAACCTTAACAACTTCATCAGCTTTAATTTCGTCTCTCGCTTTTATTACGCAATCTAAGTCTTCTAAATCACGGATAATGAAAATATGCTCAACGCCTTTATCTTTTAAGATATTGATATAAGCTTTAACCTTTTCGGCATCTTGAAAAATATCTTTTCCTCTTCCTCCTTTGGGAGGGAAAATATCTGCGGCAACCTCAATATTATTTCTGTGACAGAATTCTTTGAAGTTATCAGATGCGATAATTTTCTTTTCAGTATCGCCTTCTACCAGAAAGCCCACTTTTACCATGGAGTACCCCCTCCTAAAGCGCCGGATAACCAAAGTTCAGACATATCAAGACCATGTAAATCCATGCCCTTAAATTGCTTAACCTGAGTTTCACCATTTACTTTATCAACCACAATTAATTCTTCTGGTTTAAGGCTTTCAACTAGAGTTTGTGAATGAGTATTAAGCCATATATAATGCCCTTTTTCTTCACAAGACTGTCTGAAAAAATCAACCAGTTTTCTGATTACAAAAGGATTTAAACCATTTTCAGGCTCTTCAATACATAAAAACTGAGGTTCATCTGATTGAAGCACTGCTGTTAGTAAGCATAGAATGTTATATGTGCCATCAGAAATTAACTCTTTATTGAAAGGTTTGTCATAGTGTTTCTGATAGATTAATAAATCTTCATTACTACTAAATTCACTTTTACGGACTTCAATATTCTCAAATTCGGGCAGAAATAAAGAAAGCCATTCAAAAATTTCCTCTTTTATTAGGCTATTTTCTAAAAGTCTTTTCAGTACTTTCTCTAAATTATCTGCATCAGTATTAAGTTTTTGGGAGTCAATAAAGTTTTGTCTATTTTTATTTTTTGTACTAGGGAAAATTCTGCTAAACTCTGTGAAAAATTGTTTATACTCAGAATTGTTCTTAAAATCAGAAGGATTTTCCTCAGAAGCAAAAGGATAGAGAGAAAACTTAAAGTTTTTAGTTATATACGATCCATTTCTTCTGTAATGGAAGATAAAATCTTTACCTACTGTCGCCCCTTTATTAGTATTGGAAGAGAAATGATTATCTCCTCCCTGATGGACTTTTAAACTAGAATTTAAGCTTTGAAATTGAACTTCAAACCCAAAATCAAATCCTTTAAGATATTTCCCTTTAAAGAGTTCAGAGAGATCAATACCTCTGGTATCTAAGTATATGTTTTTATTGACAAACTGATTTTGTCCACCAAATAGACTTTCAACAGTTTCGAAATCATTTTTAGAGTAGTAAGAATATAACTCCAAAGCCTCAAAAATATTAGATTTTCCGCTTCCATTGGGGCCAACAAAAACCGTAAAGGGGTTTGGCTCGTTGATGGTTATATCAACAATGGATTTGAAATTCTTGATATTTAAAGAAGTGATTTTCAAACGAATACTCTGGTTAAATCAATTGCTAATTCTGGAAATATAATAGAATACAAAGTTTCGTCTTCTATGAAAGGACGATGCCCAATGAACTTACCTTGCTGGTCTAATGTATAAACCAATACTATTTTATCGGCTATATCAACCATCCAGTATTCCCGAACACCTGTTTCTTCATATATCTCAAACTTTTCTTTCATTTCCTTTTTGGTATTACCCGGAGAAAGAATTTCTACAATTAAATCAGGAGCACCAATACAGCCACGTTTGTCTAATTTTGCTTCATCACAAACAACGCATATATCAGGTTGAACAACGGTATATACTTCTTTATCGTTTTTTTCATCGAACCGAGGTAGCCTCACATCAAAAGGAGCATGGTATATTTCGCATGGTGTCCCATAAAAATACTTATCCATTTCTCTTTCTAAATTCCATGAAATTTTCTGATGTTCTCTGGAAGGAGCCGACATTCTCATGATATAGCCCTTGATTAACTCCAAACGCTCACTTATCTGCCATTTTAAATAATCGGCATAGCTGTATCGTTTAGAAAAATCAAGTTGTTCGATGCTCGTTATCATTGTGTCTATCTATCAATAATCTCCGATAGTACCAGTAGTTACCAGTTGGTCAAGTGCTTTTTGTAATTGTTCGTCGTTTGGTGCTACGCCGTGCCATTTGTGGCTGCCCATCATGTAATCTACTCCTGCGCCCATTTCGGTTTTCATGAGTATCATAATTGGTTGGCCTTTACCTGTCAGACGTTTCGCTTTGCGAAGTCCGGCTACAACTTGTTCCATGTCGTTGCCGTCTTTTATTTCCATTACATTCCAGCCAAAAGCTTTGTACTTAGCTTTCAGGTCACGGTTGCTCATTACCTTTTCGGTTGGTCCGTCAATCTGTTGGCCGTTCAAATCTATTACTGCAATCAGATTATCTACTTTATGGTGAGGGGCCGCTTGTGCTGCTTCCCATACTTGTCCTTCTTGTTGTTCGCCATCACCCATTAAGCAATAAACCAGGTTTTTATCACCATTCAGGCGTTTTGCCAGGGCTGCGCCGATGGCTACCGAAAGCCCTTGACCTAACGAACCCGATGCAACACGGATACCCGGAAGGTGCTCGTGTGTAGTAGGGTGGCCTTGTAGTCTTGAGTCAATCTTACGGAATGTTGCCAGTTCTTTTACGTCAAAATATCCTCTACGAGCTAAGGTTGAATAAAAGACAGGCGAAATATGGCCGTTTGAAAGAAAAAATAAATCTTCACCTTTTCCGTCCATATTAAAAGATAGATAAGTGTCTTTACCTTTTCGATTGTTGATTTTCATTTGTTGAAAATATAGCGCAACAAATAAATCGGCACAACCTAGAGAGCCTCCCGGATGGCCGGACTGGCAGGCATGCACCATTCTAACAATATCCCGGCGTACTTGTACCGCAATGTCTCGTAATTCTTGGGTTTGCATTTAAAAAGATTATTAAGTGTCAAAAAAACAATTAATACAAAAGTAGTTAAGAAAATGATTAAATTGTGGTTTTGTATTAATTTTTACAAAAGTACATAATACATCTTGGTTTTTATATAAAGTATTGTCTTAAACTTAACGTTTATAGGGGAAAATAACCGTTTTCAATCAGTTTTTATCAAAATGCTATAATAATAAGCTCTCGGTTGTAGCCAATAAATCAGTCGGTCGTTGTGCTTGGTGTTTAAGAAAACAGAGATTACATAATTTATCTATGTGCCGATTCGGGTCGGCACATAGATACAATCTATAACCTGAGAGTTTTGTAGAGGCTATCTGATAGAGTAAAGCCAGTTTTAATCGGCATGATTATTAAGAAATAGGCATGAAGAAATGCCTGATATCGTCTACTAGTAAATCAGGAACTTCCATAGCCGGGAAATGACATCCTTTATCATAAAAAGACCATCTGTCAGGTTCACCCATGAAAGAAGTGAGCTTTCTGAGCAGGGTTTCATCTTCTTTTTTACCAAAACACGCAATGGCCGACGGAACCTTAGGTGGTGTCCATTGATTGGCCTCTTGTGAATTTTCTTCACCCCAGTTAAAAGCCATATTCATATTTTCGGAGAGGATTTCAGCACTTGACGCACCCAATTGATTGAACCAGTACAAAGATACATTGGTTAACATTTGGTCAAGCCCAATAGCATCTTCTGGTAGTTCTTTGTCTTTATCGGTCCACTCTTTATATTTTTCAGCCATCCACGCCAGTTGTCCTACCGGGCTGTCGGTCAAGGCAATACCTATTGTATTGGGTCTGGTAGCTTGTATTTCCAGATAGGCCGTACCATCTTTTTTGTATTGTTTCATTTGTTCCAGCCCGATTTTTTCGGCATCTGTCAAAGATGAATCATTGGCAGGAAACATGCCAAGCCCTGCTACTGCAAAAAAGTCGGAGTTAATATGTGTGCCTATCAAGTTATAGGGAGCAATGCCTGACATAATGCCGGCGATACCAGCACCCATATCGCCTCCATGCACAGCAAATTTTTTGTAGCCCAGCTTATCCATTAAGGTAGCAAATGTTGTAGCAATTTTGAACATATTATAACCTTTAGCTACAACAGGCACCGAAAAACCAAAACCCGGAATGGAAGGAATAACAAGGTCAAAGGCTATTTGGCTGGCATCTTCAGGATTTGTAAGAGGCTCAATAATGCTAATGAAATCGGCGAATGAGCCAGGCCAGCCATGAATCAGCATCAGGGGAACTGCATTTGCTTTGGGCGATTTAATATGTAAGTAATGAATATTCTGCCCTTCAATTTCGGTAATAAAATGTGGGTATTTATTCAGCATAACTTCCTGTTTTTTCCAATCAAATTTATTCAGCCAATAGTCGGTGATATGTTTCAGGTAATCAATCGGAACGCCCTTTTTCCAGCCGTTTTGTACGTTTTGCATTGGCCATCGGGTATTGGCAAGTCTTTGGTTGAGGTAAGCAATGTCTTTGTCGGAGATTTGAATTTTGAATTGTCGCATGATTTTGAATGTTGAATGTGAAACAGATAACATTACAAAGGTCGGCACCATGCATCCGACAGACGATAACAATTGTTAATAAATACTACCTTCTGTTTCTGATTCTACTCAGAGAAACCGAGGTGATACCCAGAAAAGAAGCAATGTAATGCTGGGGTATCCGTTGGAGAATTTGAGGGTGTTGTTCCAGCAATTCCTTGTATCTTTCTTCGGGGCTATTTTTGATTCGAGAAAGAAATAGTTTTTCGACCGACAGTAGCCTTTGAACTGTCTGCTCTTCCAATGCCTCCTTAATTAAGGGCGAAGCTGCGATAATCTCGGAATAGTCTTTCTGGGTGAGCGTATGTATAATGGAAGGCTCAAGGCTCTCGATTGAATAAAGACTTGGTTGGTTGTAACGGAAACTTTCTGCCGAGGAAATAGCCTCGCCTTCGAAGAAAAACTGAAAAGTAATATCTTTGCCATCTTTATTGAAAGAGAGCCTGAGGCATCCTCTTTCAATAAAGTAAACCTTTCTGGCAACTTCGCCCTCATTGAGCAGTACTGTTTTTGCAGGTATTTCCTGCTGCCTGAACAAGTGGCTGAATTTACCCCATTCAGCCTGTATAGATTGGTCTGTCATGAATTTTGTTTAATTCAAACCCAATTTACTTCAATATCTGCTGAGTGTGGTTTTTTGAATCAACTTTTGAGATTATTTCTTCAATAATACCGTTTTCGTCAATGATAAAAGTTGTACGAAACACGCCCATATACTTGCGCCCATACAATTGTTTTTCGCCCCAAACGCCAAAATCTTCGGCTATTTTATGTTCGGGGTCGCTTAGTAAATCGAAAGGCAGATTATACTTTGCAATAAATTTCTGGTGCGATTTCTCGCTGTCTACACTTATGCCTAGCACCACATAACCTTTTGCCAGAAGTGCTTCATAATTATCTCTTAAATTACAGGCTTCTGCGGTGCAGGTGGGGGTATTGTCTTTCGGATAAAAGTATAAAACTATTTTTTTGCCTTTAAAATCGTTCAGGTCAATTTCATCGCCGTTTTGATTTTTTGCCTTTAGCTGCGGAGCCGGATTTCCTACGTGCAGGTGCATGTGTCTTTTTTGGTTTGTTTGTTTGTTGTTTAATATACTCATCAATATTAACCTGATAAGTACCTACATTGCCTACATTATCTGTAACCTCTAATCTTAAGTTTCCACTAAATGTTTGCTCTGGGTCGAGCTTGATAGACCATATTTTGTTGCTTTTGTATTCATAATCCATCAGCACCCATTGGTCGTTTACATAGCAATTGAAGTTCTTGATACCTGAGAGGTTATCTGAAATAAGGAAACTCAGGTAATCGGAACTAATACGGGACGGGCGTATGGTTGGTGCTTCGTTGTCGCTGATTAGCTGAAAAGCACCCAAGCGACGGGTTTTAAACTGAATAGCACTGCCAACCCATGTGCCGCCCAGATAAGAGCGACCGCTGCTAATATCGTAAACCCCTGTTTTAGGCGACATTGAGATGCCAGAGGGTGTCCATAAGACAGTAATCATATCTTTCAGCGGCGTTTTTTCATTGTTAATCGCCAGGCGAGTGCCGCTTAATGAGGTAGAAAGATAGAGCGTATCGTATAATGCATTATTGAAATCAATGCGTAGGTTAGGCTCGGTATAAAACTGCCCTACTTGCGGTAATACCTCTTTTTTGATACCAATCAGTGCCGAACTGTTATCAACCTGTGCAAAGTCGGCAATGCCCTTGTTTAAATCATACAAATACACGGCTTCTTTGCTGGCAATGTACGATAATGGCACTTTGGTCGGAACACCCTTGTTCTGTAAAACCGCAAACGGTGCAGTAGTATTTTTAGCCCTGATAGCCAACGTATTTTCGGTAATAGAAGTTGAAATATTGCCTGCAAAAACGCTCTCTTCAGCTACAGATGTGGCCTCGTCGTTTTCCTGAAGAACAGCAGGTGCGCCTTGAATAGAAAACGAGAGTGTTGATGTATTGCCGTAGGTGTCTCGTACCTTTACATAGACGCTGTGTAACTGATTATCGTTGATAAATATTTTACCGTTGTTTACATCGGTTTCGTAGATAGTGATGCGGTTACCATCGGCTACATAACACTTATGAATGCGCACACCGTTGGTTTGCGACAACTCGTAATCTATATGCACGTTAATATCTTTCGAAACATCGAAAGGCATTTTTTCTAGGTTGAATTTATAGGTGCTTTTACCGTCAACCTCTACTTCGAGCTGGGTAATTCCGAGCCTGAAAGGAGACGTATTACTGCGGTCGTAGGTATTGAGTTCAAGACCGATAATGCCTTGTGCTTTTACGATGGCAGGCAACACATAGTCGCCACCGGCCGAGCGTTTGGGTGTCATAGAAACCCTGCCAAATTCGCCATTTACCCGTGAATAAGCATTTAGGGTTTTTAGTACTACTTTTTCTATTACTGGGGCTTGTGAGTCTACAATTTCGGGGAAACCGAATTTCATTGGGTTAATGGCATTTTCAAGCGCATCACGGATTTCGAAATGTAGGTGAGGGCCACCCGATGCACCCGTATTACCCGAAATAGCCACCACTTCGCCCTTGCGGACTTTTATTTCATTTGGGCCGGGCGTGAGTTCTATTTCCCATACTTTCTGGCTGTATTCACGCTGGCGCACATACTCTTCAATAACCGTATTATAATTTTTTAAATGGCCGTAAACAGTAGTATAGCCATTTGGGTGGGTTATGTACAACACATTGCCATAGCCGCCACGCATTACCCTGATACGAGACACATAGCCATCGGCAGCGGCATAAACACTCAGCCCCTCGGCTCCACCAGTGCGGATATCAAGCCCTGCATGGAAGTGGTTGGTACGGAGGTCGCCAAAACCACCTGACAGAGAAGCCTGCTTGCCCGGTTGTATCGGAAACATAAAGTAGCCTTTCGGGAATTGCTCTTTGGCTGCGGCATTGTTGTCTCTCTGGGCATAAGAGCTCGTAAGAGAAGCATCCGAAACCAGATAAACAATCAATAAGACTGCACTTAAAACTCTTGTGATAATCATGGATTTATTATTATTCATCACGTATTTGTAAGGGTTTGGTGGATATGGGCATACAACAATGCCTGTTGAATCAATAAACTCTAATTAGCATGGATTGTTCGATATGATAAACAGGCGGTGTTCGTCTTTTTTAAGATGAACGCTGGGGAGGATATATTAATAATTGCGTTATTGACGAACAATAATTAAGATAAGTGATATTATAAAAAAAGACCCCATCCCCAACCCTTCCCCAACAGTGGGGAAGGGAGATAAAAGCTCCTCTATATACTGTCAGTAAAGAAGAATTTAGCGGTATTAGCACCAAGTAATATTTTGTATACTTTTCTTTTAGAATTTCTACTTTTTGCTCCCTTCCCCACTGTTGGGGAAGGGTTGGGGATGGGGTCTTTTTTTAACAGCCTCCTTTATAAATAGTATATCTTCCTGCCAATGCTTATATCTTAAAAAACAATTGTCTTTTTCGCTTATTCTTACTCTTATTTTACTTCAAACTCAAGCATTTTTTCGCCTTCAATAAAGGCACTTAGTTTGTCGCCTACTTTTACAGGGCCAACGCCAGCGGGTGTGCCTGTAAAAATAATGTCGCCAGTTTTGAGGGTAAAATATTTTGATACAAACGAGATGATGTAATCGAACGAAAAAAGCATCAAAGACGTATTGCCTTGCTGACGAGTTTGTGTCTCACCGTTAGCGTCGGTAACATCCAGATTGAAATTTAGATTTTTTAAATCAGCAAACTTCGATTTAGATACAAACTCCGAAACAGGTGCCGAGCCGTTGAATCCTTTGGCTAAATCCCACGGTAAACCCTTCGCTTTTAGCTTCGATTGTAGGTCACGGGCTGTGAAATCTATGCCGATACCTATTTCGTCATAATATTTGTGTGCAAATTTTTCCTCAATGTTTTTACCCATTTTGTTGATTTTAAGCAAGATTTCAACTTCATGATGAATATCTTTCGAAAAATCAGGATAATAAAAAGGCTCTCCGTTTTTAGAAACAGCCGTATCGGGCTTTGTGAAGATTACCGGCTCATCTGGACGTTCGTTATTTAATTCTTTGATATGTTCGGCGTAATTTCGGCCAATTGCGATAATTTTCATACGATAAAAGCAGACTCTAAAGTTTAGATTTTGGTTTGAGTTATTTAATTTTTCTGTACTTTTGGGGCTCCCAACATTACGGAAATTTTACAAAAATAGGCAATTTTACTATTTCGCTTACAGATAATGGTCTGATTTTTTAGACTTTATCTGAAAATAAATATTTGTGATTTCGTTATATTCTCAACTATTTACGTCTAAAAAAAACGAGAACTAAATTTACTATAATACGATGAAAACCTTATTGAAATCTTCGGTAGCTGCTTGTTTATTATTCACATTAATCTGGTCTTGCCAGAAAGTACCACTTACCGGCCGTAACCAGTTTGTAGGCTTGGTTTCAAACGACCAGATGATACAAATGAGTTTTGCCGAGTACAAGGGCTTTATGGATACCTCGAAGGTAGTACCTGCCAACAATAACGATGCTGCAATGATTGCCAGAGTGGGCGGAAGAATAAAGACTGCTGTTGAGAATTATTTGATTCAGAACAATTACAGCGAGGTAATTAACGGTTACCAGTGGGAGTTTAAACTGGTACAAAGCAAAGAAGTAAATGCCTGGTGTATGCCGGGTGGCAAGGTTTGTTTTTATACAGGTATTTTGCCAATCTGTAAAGATGAAGCAGGTGTAGCAGTAGTAATGGGCCACGAAATTGCCCACGCTATTGCGAGCCACGGCCGTGAGCGTATGAGCCAGGCAATGGCCGCACAAGGTATAACAGCAATTGGTGCCGCAGGTGCAGGAATCTATACCGGAAACCAACAAGTGATGGATCTTGTAGGACAAGTATTAGGGGTAGGAGCAACTGTTGGTTATGTATTGCCTAATAGCCGTAAACAAGAGTCGGAAGCAGATAAATTAGGTTTGATTTTTATGGCAATGGCCGGCTACGACCCATCGAATGCAGTGGCTTTCTGGCAAAGAATGGCTGAGGCTGGTAAAAACTCACAAAAACCACCAAAATTGCTTTCAACCCACCCTGCTGACGAAGACCGTATTGCAGACTTGAAAAAGCAATTGCCACAAGCACAGAAATATTATACTTCGTATGCAAGTAAAAGATAATTGTTGATTTTATAAATCATCATAATAGAAGGGTACTGATTTTCGAGTCAGTACCCTTTTTTGTTTTTTAATAATTAAGGGAGTAGAGCCTGTTTTCTAGATCGTACACGTAGAGACAGGGCACTGCCCTGTCTCTACCCAATTGAATATTTTTTAAACGATTATTATCTAATGTATCCTAAGGGAATTGTATTTCTCTGAAATAATTATTCTACAAAGCAGAATTAAAATCATGCTACAAAAAAATTTGTAAAGATTTTTTCTTTCATTACTTTTGCTTGTATAGACAAGTTGCTTGTTTGATTGATTAAACGTCGGTAAAATAAGATGCTAAGAAACAAGAAAATAGTTATTATTGGTGGCACAACGGGCCTTGGTTTATCGGCTGCCAAAGCCTTTGTAAAAAGTGGGGCAAAAGTAGTAGTAGTTGGTCGGAATCCTGAAAGTTGTGTGGCTGCCGAAATAGAACTGGGCGAAAATGCACGGGCCATGAGTGGCGATGCCGCCAACCCCGATACCGCTACCAAAGCCATAGATTTAGCTATACAAGATTTTGGCGGTTTTGATGGACTTTACCATGTAGCAGGCGGCAGCGGACGCAAATTTGGTGATGGCCCACTACACGAAATATCTTTAGATGGCTGGAACAAAACCTTTGAATTGAATCTTACTAGCCTGATGCTTTCAAATCAGGCGGCTATCCGTAAGTTTCTGGAACTCGGTAAGGGTGGTACTATTCTTAATATGGGTTCGGTGTTGGGTGTTTCGCCATCGCCGAAGTATTTTTCAACCCATGCTTATGCTGCTACTAAATCGGCAATTATTGGGTTTTCTAAATCTATTGCGGCTTATTATGCGCCCGATAATATCAGAATAAACGTATTGGCTCCGGCTTTGGTAGAAACGCCTATGTCGCAACGAGCATCAAAAGATGAAGTAATTCTGGATTTTGTGAAAACCAAGCAGCCTTTAGATGGTGGGAGAAACGGACAAGCAAGTGATTTGGATGGTGCTGCCGTGTATTTTATGTCTGATAGCTCAAAATTCACTACGGGACAAGCGCTTTTTGTTGATGGTGGTTGGGGAGTGAGTGAGGGGCAGTACTAATTTGACAAACTATTTTATTTACCACGGAGTAACACAGAGTAATCGCACGGAGTTTCACCAAGTTTTGCACTGATTTACTCCGTGAAACCCCGTGCAAAACTTGGTGAAACTCTGTGGTAAACTCCAATATTCGAAAATCGACAATAAATATGGCATACGTAATTGGTATTGATTTAGGGGGTACAAACATAAAAGGTTTGATAATCAACCAGAATGGGGAGGTGTTGAAACAACATTATATTCCGACCAAAGATACAGAAGATGGTTCTTGGCGTGAGAATGTGAAGGAAATGGTTGAGTACCTGAAAAACTATCTGCAACAACCTATTCTGGGTATTGGTTTGTCTGCTCCGGGCTTGCCAAATGAGCAAAACCAATGTATTGCTTACTTACCTAATCGACTGAAAGGCTTAGAGAATTTTATGTGGGGCGAGTACCTCGGCGATGCTACCTATGTGCTGAACGATGCTCACGCCGCACTGATGGCAGAAGCAAAATTTGGTGTAGCCAAAGACAAACGCAATGTGGTGCTGCTGACACTAGGCACGGGCGTAGGAGGGGGCATTTTAATCAACGGACAATTGTATCAGGGGCTTTCGCAAATGGCGGGGCACATGGGGCATATCTCACTCAATAGTCACGAAGAAACCCAGAGTATTGTGGGCATGGTGGGTAGCCTTGAGTACGCCATTGGCAATTATTCGATTGAAAAACGGAGTCATGGGCGTTTTACTTCAACCTGGGAGTTGGTAGAAGCCTATCGCAAAGGCGATTATTTTGCTTCATATTTATGGCTTTCGTCGGTCAGGAAACTGGCTATTGCCATCAGTTCTCTTGCCAATCTATTATCGCCCGAAATGGTGGTGCTGGCAGGTGGCATCACACTAGCCGAAGAATCACTTTTTGAACCGCTGGCTTCTTTTATGGAATTATACGAGTGGAGACCCGGCGACAAAAAAACGATAATCGAGCAAGCCTATTTTGGCGATATGGCAGGGGCTATTGGTGCTGCCAGTTTTGTATTAGCTAAATAAAATCAAACAAGAAATTATAGAAATGAGTGTTATACAAGATTATCTGAATAAATGTGCGGCAATTGTTGAAACCGTAAAGCAACAGGAAAACGAAATTCAAACAGCAGCCCGATGGTTTGCCGATTCGATTCTGGCAGGCCGTATGGTGCATGTCTTTGGCTCTGGGCATAGCCGTATCATGGTCGAAGAAATGTGGCCTCGCTATGGGTCTTTTCCGGGTTTTAATCCTATTGTAGAACTTTCGCTGACATTCCATAATCTGGTAGTAGGGGCAAACGGACAACGCCAGGCCATGTTCTTAGAAAATGTAAGCGGCCTTGCCGACCGTATTTTAAGAAACTTCGATTTTTCGACGCTTGATACGGCCTTAGTAATCTCGTCGTCGGGTACAAATATTGTTCCTGTCGAAATGGCTGAAATTTTTCAGCAAAGAGGTATTAAAGTAGTGGCATTGGTAACTAAAGAACATCTGGAAGCCAGTATTACCAAGCGTGCCGACCATAAAAAACTGTCTGACTTTGCCGACCTCGTGTTAGACACAGGCGCACCCGTTGGCGATTCGATGGTGTATGTGCCCAATCTTGATACGCCCGTATCGCCGGGCTCAACCGTAGGTGGGGCTATGATTATCAATAGTATTAAAGCACAGGTGGCCGACTACCTCACGCAAGCGGGGCATCCGCCAAAAGTACTTACGGCAGGGGCATTGGTAGGCCCACAAAAAGCCACCGAATTATTTGAAGCTGCCTACGACGAACACGCCCACCGCATAGCCAAGATGTATGCCAAGCTGGGAGTACCGAGTTATGTGTCAGAAAACAAAACCCAGAACGATTAACAGATTGTCAACCTATTTACTTTAACCTATGAAAAAGATTTTTTACCAATTGGCGTTGGCTGCATTGAGCCTCGGCAGTTTTGCGCAGAATTTTAAGGTACCTAAAACTACCGAGGTGTGGGAGCCTCTCCCCAAAATAGTTACACCTGCCACAACACCCGGCGGAGCACCTTCTGATGCTACTATACTTTTTGATGGCAGCAATATGAACGGCTGGCAGCATACCAAAGACAAGTCGGCATCGAAATGGCTTTTGAAAGATGGAGCCATGATAGCCAAAAAAGGTACGGGCGAGTTGATGACCAAACAGGAATTTGGTAGTTTTCAGCTACATGTTGAGTTTAATATGCCGCTTGATTCTAAAAAAGTGGGGTATCCTGACGGGGGTAATAGTGGGGTGTTTCTACATGGCAAGTACGAGATTCAGATTTTTGATTCCTACAATAACGAAGTGCCCATCTACGCCAATGGTATGGCGGGTAGTGTATATAAACAGGTGATTCCGATTGCGAACGCCATGCTGAAGCCAGGCGAATGGAACAGCTACGACATATTTTTTACTGCGCCAAAATTCAGATACAACGGCTCGGTTGAAACCCCTGCCTATGTAACGGTATTGATGAATGGCGTGATGGTGCTGAACCACTTCGAGATTCAGGGAACAATACAGTATATCGGCATTCCATCGTACGAATATTATTCGGGCAAGGGGCCGATTGCCTTGCAAGAACATGGCTCAGAAGTAGCATTCAGGAATATATGGATAAGAGACTTATAAGCACTGTGATAGAACTAAAACAAATACATGCAATTGAGACCTGGGGGCTGCGCCATAGAGTGATGTGGGCCGATAAACCACTCGACTTTGTGAAGCTCCCCAACGATGCACAAGGGCTACATTATGGGCTATTTGAAGACAGCAAACTGGTATCGGTTATTTCAATGTTTGTGAATGGTGAGCAGGCGCAATTCAGAAAATTTGCTACTGACATGAGCCGCCAAGGAAAAGGCTATGGCTCAAAGTTGTTGAATTTTATGATTGATGAAGCACAAAAGCAAGGTATAAAAGAACTTATCTGCGATGCGAGGGTTACGGCCATTGGTTTTTATGAAAAATTCGGAATGCAGATAGATTCAGATGTATTTCAGAAAAGTGGGAAGGATTATGTAAGGATGCGTTTGAAGATTTGATGATGAGTGTTTTTGGGTAATAAAGGTATTGCACAGCAAGCAGTAGCTTCGGTGAGGTAATTGATAAAAATAGGATAAGTTGGAAGGTTAAATGATAGATACTAATGAAAAATATATACTAATAAGCAGTCCAGTAAATCATGAGAATTTTGGGAGTAGGATTGTATTATTGGTAGTGTTGTTTGGCGTAAGCCTAACTTTTTTCTTTTTGGGTTTTTCACATGAACCATATATGGCGTTTGGGTATGTCATTTTGGGCTTAATATGCCTTATAGTTACCCTAATTGTTCTAAGGAGGGTGCTTAATTTGGAAATTTTAAAAATAACCAAAATAGCCATATTTTGGGAAAGTATTAGAGGGAAGTCAATAGTTATTAATAGAGAAGACATTGTCTCATTTCATGAAAAACATTTAGAGGAAACATCAAATAAGAGAGTAGACAAATGGGATGAATTATTGCTTTTTACCAAAGACGACTATATAACAGTATCTTCCAAAATACATCCAGACTATAAAAAGGTAAAACTCACTCTAACGGCGGGTTTAAAAGATTTCCTTAATGATTCTTTATATAGAACCTGTTTAAACTTATTTCTTTTGCCTGCAAATGATGCTTTTTCGATTATATTTCAGAGAAAAATTTCGAACGTAGTTCTACTACGTCCTCAACTTTTCCCTTCATCTAATCAAAAAATCATTCATTTTCGTCATTAAATAAAAAGTTTAAACAGGTTCATAGAAAAAAAAAGAAAATTAGAGAGAATCCTAGATATTCATTGAAACTATTTTTATTGGGGTTTTTATGTATTTCTTTTCCTTTTTTAAAATTCTTTTATTTTGAATATGCCGCTTCTGATATGAAATATAACCAATTAACGGAGATAAAGGGGAAAATAAGGCCTTATTCTGATGTAATAACAGAAAGCAAACCTAAAAAAGAAATTGGTTTGAAGTTTGAGTTAAATGAATATCCAAATATGGAGTTTAAATTATATAAAGAGTATTTTAAGGATATTGATTATAAAGATTTCAGCAACGCTTTGTATACAGATAATGAAGTTATTTTAAGTATTTCTTCAGATGAATACAGGAAAAAGTTTTCAGAGGAAATCCCCATAAAGTTTATGGATAAATATTTTAATTCTATCCAGGTATTCGGTGCTAAATTTGGCAATATAGAAATAAAGAGAATAAAAATTAGGCCAGCTAATAACTCTAAAAAAAATGAATTTAGCTATCTTGATGGTGTTAGCTCATATCTATTAATTGGTATATCGGCTCTTTTTATTTATTTAGGAACTCAACATTGGAGAGAATATAAGAAGTTGTTAGATGAGGATAAAGAAGCTTAGAAACTGTTTGAGTTAATCTTGTTGAATTGAAAAAGGCGATTTTTGTTCAATACTTCGCTCTAAAAATCCTCATTTAGCTCTGCTAAACTCCGGTTTTTAAATCTCGTCTTGAAGCAAAAATAGCTCTTTTCCATTTTCAAAATTTAACTCAAACAGTTTCTTAAAAACTATAAGTATTTTTTTAACAGAAATTAGTAGTGCCTTGCTTGAGACAAAAGAACAAATAATTCTAGTAAGTAACCCATTCAACATTAAAAGCTTTCTCAAACCGCTTTTACTATTGATGATTTTATTTGGTGCTGCTATTATATCTCTGCTAATAGGGTTTTGTGAGTCATCCGAAGAGGGCATTCATTTAATACTTGGGCCAATTTGTCTGGTTTTATTTTTGATAGTTTTTGTATATACACTTAGTCTTAAGGTTTTAACAATTACAGACCTAAATATAAGAGCCAAAGGTAAAGTAGGAAAAGAATTTGTGATAGAAAGGCAAAGGATAGTATCATTTGATGAAGAGCATTTCAAAACAGTATATAGACCACGGAAAGAATGGGATGAGTTGGTTTTATACACAGATAAAGGGTTTGTGAAAATTACATCATTTTCGTATGATGACTACGAAAAAATAAAGGAAATTCTAACACATGATTTACCCAAGCGTATAAACAAAGAGATAAATCTAAAAAACAAGAGTTTAAATGAGGCTTTGATTGAATCAAGAATATTAATAACCTTAGGAATTGCTTTTGCTCTTGGGCCAATGCTGGTTGTGGTTGATGTATTAAGCCATTTCTTTGAAGGAAATACACAAATATATAGATTACACGAAGCGAGTTTTTACTTATTAACTTTAAGTTTTGTGGGTTTTGCTTATGCAGCATACAAGCGACGGAGAAAATACAAAAGTTTATTGAGAGAAATGGGCGTAAGAGCGAAATTTTAATAAATCAGATAATGAAACAATCACTAATCAAACTATTAGACAGAGATTTACTAAGACTTAAAACCGAAATTGAAGCTTATACCGACGAAGCGTTGTTATGGGAAGTAAGCGGAGAAATCAGTAATTCGGCTGGAAATTTGTGCCTGCACCTGATGGGAAACCTGAATCATTATATAGGTGCGCAATTGGGTAATACAGGCTATGTACGGAATCGTCCTTTGGAGTTTTCGGATAAAAACGTTCCAAGAGCCACCCTGATTCAGCAAATTGAAGATACAAGAGAAATGCTTAAAGTGGTAATAGCTAACCTGAGCGAAGAAGACCTGGCAAGAAACCATGTAGAAGAATTTCATAGAGGCCAAGAGAGCAACGAATTTTTTCTGATTCATCTCTATGGGCATTTCAATTATCACTTAGGCCAGATTAATTACCATCGGAGACTTGTTAAATAATTTATGTAAACGTCTTGAACTTTGATTTACCTGATTTTATGATTTACTATGATTTAACTATATGTAATCATTACAAAATCAAAAAAATCAGTTTAATCAGGTAAATCAAAGTTCAGACAATTCACTCAATAAACACCTATTCATATGCAACCTATACCTATCAGAACAACCGTTGTAGGGAGTTATCCTTTTCCGGGTTGGCTTGAATTTTCTTCTATGAACCTCGATAAGTTTGGTGCGGCAGATATAGAAGAAATGATTGAAGATGCTGTGATTGCAGCTATTCACGACCAGACTACAGCAGGGCTTGACGTGATTACTGATGGCGAACAAACCCGCCTTGACTTTAACTTATCGTTCTACGGCTTTATTAAAGGGCTTGAACCTAATCATGCCGAAACCCGTAAGTTTGGGCCGCCTGCGCACGACCAACGGGGCAAACATTCAATTGTTGAGCCATTGACAGCCCCGAAAGGACTAGGGGCTGTGAAAGAATACCAGCGTCTGGCAAGGTTAGCTCCGCAAGGGCATACGCTCAAGGCATCGGTACCGGGGCCTTATACATTATCGGGACGGATGCTGCCCGATGGCAAAATCTACAAAGACCGCTTTGAGGTTACCGAAGGGCTTTTGCCTTTTGTAAAAAAAGAACTGGAAGATTTAGTGGCTGCGGGTTGCACCGAAATTACGGTCGACGAGCCGTCTATGTCGTGCTATGCCTATAAAGAAGACACCAAGCGCTTTGTTGATATTTTTAACCGTACTATTGAAGGCGTAGTGGGCAAAGCCCGGGTTTCAACACATTTATGCTTTGGTAATTTTAAGGGCCGTCCGGTGGGGTATCGGAAATTGCACCCGATGTTGCCCGATTTTCTGGATATGAATGTCGATGAGATTCATATCGAAATGGCAAATCGTGAGTTTGATGAGGTAGAATTATTGGCCGAGTTTGCCCAGAAAATGGACGTAGCCGTGGGTATTATTGATGTAAAAAACTATTACTGCGAAACAGTAAAAGACGTAATAGAGCGAATAGAACTTTGCCTGAAATACGTTCCGGCAGAAAAACTGGCAGTTGCACCCGACTGTGGCCTGAGCCAAACAGCCCGCTGGGCCTCTCGCCAAAAACTAAAAGCCATGTGCGACGGTGCAAAGGCGGTGAGGGGAAGGTAGTCTTGAACTTTGATTTACCTGATTTTTCTGATTTACCTGAGTTCTACGATTGTATTATGATTACTTCTGGTTTAATCATTAAAATCAGGTTAATCAGGTAAATCAAAGTTTAAGACTAAAAATCACTCAATTCTTAAGCAATCCTTCCGCTATTTTTTTCGGAATTTCTATTACGCTGCCGTGTCTCATGCCTTTCGGGAAGCGCATTTGTGCCGAAACCTCCTGCCAATCGTTTAAATCTTTTGAGCGATAAGCACCATAATAATGCGGCTTAGTGTAGTGGTCGAAATAGACATAATAGTAATCAGCGATTTTAATGGCCGATGGCCCTTCTACCCAACTGATGGTAAAAGGCTCTGTTACATTTTTGAATGGGCCGGCAGGGGTATCTCCAACTGCTATTCTAAGATTTTTCTTTACAGGTTTCAGGCGTTCATCTTTCAGAAACATATAAAACTTGCCTTTTTCTTCAAGCAAAGTAGCATCGATACAATTGAAGCCCGGGTCATAATAAAGCTTGGTTTCGCTGAAATTTACGAAGTCTTTGGTACGCACATAATAGAAGCGATGGCTGTATTTGCTTTCGCTCAGATTGGTGGTGTCTTCTGCATATTTACCTTTGACGGTCGACGACCAGAAAATAAGCCAGTCTTTTTGTTTTTTGTCGTAAAATAATTCAGGTGCCCATACATTCCGCACATTATCTTCGTTTTCCATTACCGGAATCGCCTTTTGGGGTGTCCAGTTGATGAGGTCTTTTGAACTCGAATACCCAATTATTTTACCATTATCTCCGTTCCATGATACCGTCCAGACCATGTGATACGTGCCGTCAGGGCCTTGTTTAATGGCCGGGTCACGCATCAGATTATCGGGGTGGTTAATCTGTGGTTTCAGAAACGACTGGTCGTTTTTGAGGGCTTGCCAATTGTAGCCATCTTGGCTTAGTGCCAGATGCAGGCCATCTTGCCCGTTGTCTCTGAACGAAGTAAATACATAATAAGATTTTTTCTGTGCAAAAACCTGCGTTGCGCCAAGCAGTAAGAAGAGTAAGAGGGTGTTTTTCATTAAATAGTGGTAGGGTGTTAAATTATTATACTCCCACAAAAATGCCACCTTTAGCGTTGCCTACCAAAATTTGAGCTGAATAATTTAGTGTAGCATACTTGATTTGAATTAGCCTGAGCCATAAATCTACGGCTCAGACTAAAAATATTTCTATATCACGTTCTCTCGCAAAATCGGTAAACTCATGCAATGCGAGCCACCTCTGGCTCTTGAAAGCTCGGCCGATGGCAGCATGATGATTGTATTGGTGAGTGTTTCGGGCGATAATTCGTTGTTTTCGAATTTCTGGAGCAAATCAATGGCATTGATTGTTTTGAAACCTGCGTTTCTGAATGCCTCGGCGGTGTGGTCGTTGCGGTCGTAACCTATGGCAACGCCTTCTTTCAAGGCCAGCAAATTACAAGAGTCAGTCCATTGTTCACGAGCACCATACGGGAACTGGTTATTGCCCGAATAAATAAATTTGATGTCATCATAACAATTCAAATCATCTCTCGTGATTGAGGTAAGTAAGTCTTCCAGATTATCAAAATCTTTGATTTTAACCCCATCAGCTTTATCGATGAATTGCTTAATGATAAGCGTTTCATAGCTTGGTTTCTGGCCGAGTTTTTCCCAGGTTTTCTGTTTTTCAGCTTCTTCTTTTACACGACCCAAAGAGCCTAGCAAAACCCATACATTGCATTTGATTTGTGTAAAAATGGTGTCAATGTGCATATAGTCCCGTTTTTGCGGAATCTTGATGATGGTTACTTTTTTCACAACTTTGCGTTCAAAAAGTAAATCAATGGCTTGGCGTGCTGCTTCCACTGATGTTCGCTCGCTTACGCCTATTAACAGATGGTTAGGTGCTACCATCATTACATCGCCACCTTCGAGGGTATTTAGTCGGTCTTCCTGTTCGTCTTCCGGCAGCAGAAAATGGTTTTCGTCTTCTGTTACTTCAATAATCTTGTTTCTTAAATCAGCAAAAATATCGTGGTTGAAAAATATGTATTTAGCCAGTAATGACTCCCTCGTGCGGGCATATTTGGCTGGTTTGTTAAGCAGCAGGTGGTCGTTTACCACAATACCAATATCACGGGTAAAAATGAGGTTTGGTATCGGTGGGAAGAGCATTTTGTTGTTGGGCATTGTACCTGTAATAAGCACCTTTGCCAGGTCAATCACAGCCATATCGGCCAGTTCTTTCTGAAACCCGAACGAGCATTCTTCAACTGCGCACACGGCCGCTATCAATTGGGTGCGCACTTCGGGCATAGCCAGAATATCAGCCAGCAGGGTTTCAAACTCTATTACTTTATCTGACCTGAAATAGTTTTTGTTTTCGGGCTTGTAGAAATCACGGCTTGTATCGGCATCAATTTCGTGTAGTTTGCCTTTTACTTTTTCGGGGTCAAGAAAATATAACAAAATCTTTACATAATAGTCGTACTCATCACGACGCATGGTTTCAAGGTGCACAATGTCTTCAAAAAGCCAGTCCTGGGCTTTAGATGGTACTACTTTGCCCAAACCACTATCAGGGCTATGGATAATCAAACGGCGTAATGTGCCTACTTCGGACGAAACAAATATATTTTGCATGTTTTTTACTGAACTAATGAGTGAATGGTGATTGAGCGATTATTTGCTTTACCTGTATTTATGTGAATGTCATAAGTGCCAGCGAATAAATTCGCCGTCTAATGTAACAAAGGTATTTTTTTGTATAAAACGCCGGACTTAAGCGACCGACGCCCGGTCCGGCTCACATATTAAAACATTCCTTTGTTTAATTAGGCACCGAATTCATTCGGTGTTAAACAATTGCATTGCAATGTTCAATACATCAAAACAACACAAACAGGCATTAACCTATATGCAATCACTAAATCGGGTTAAACTAATGAAGAAATATGCCATAAAGGCGTGCATAGCGCAGCGCATTAGTAAAACCCAAACTGTGCCATAAAGAACAATAGCTGAAAAAATGCTACCAGTATGGGCTGGGGTTTTGAGAAATGACACAAGCAGTTTTTCAGCGCAAATCCGTAGCCATTATCGGGGCGATAGTGCTTGTTTTTGGGTAGTGCGATATTTTCGTTGAAAAGTGCCATTTTATTTTGCAATAATACAAGTTATATCAAAGATTTCAAAATTGCCGGTTTTTTCGTGGCTCTTTCTTGGTCTCAAATTCGGAAACTTAATAAATCTTTAAAAAAACATTCCTAAATTGCGTAGTCCATTCTTAAAATACAAATGGTTGAAACTAAAAATATGAGTGGCATAGCCCAGACAGACGAACGCCCTAAAGAATCAAGACTGCTTATATTGTTTTTCCTACACAATTTCTTTATTAGTTTAGGAACCGTGTTAGTATACGTATCTGCGAACCTAATTCTGCTCGAACATCACCCTGAAGTATCGCTTCCTATTGCTTATATTGTTTCTACTTTTGCCATGATGGGCGTAGGGAAAATCTATGAGCATTATGAGCATAACCTGGTGCTCAAAAAGCTCAGTGTGCGGGTTTTGCTGGCGGTGCTGGTGTTGTCGGTTATTATGGGTACAATTTTGTTTTTTAATCACTCAACCATTGTAGCCATTGGTATCATGGTAGGGTTCAGAGTGATTTATTTGCTCGTAAATCTTGAGTTCTGGGGAGTTTCGGCTTTGGTTTTTGATGTGCGGCAGAGCAAGCGGCTCTTTAGCGTAATTGGTTCGGGCGATGTGCCTGCCAAGGCTATCGGGGCTATTCTGGCGGCATTAATCCATTCTACCTCGGTGCTGGCAATATTGGTGCTTGTGGCCTTTTTTACGTTTTTGCTGGCATTTTTAACACAAAAACGTACTTTTGAATTAACCGAGATTCCGAGCCATCATCAGAATAAAGTGCGCCGCCATACCGATTCCAAGATTGTAGAAACACTATTCGGTGGTAGCCATCTGGTTTTCGAAATGTGTATCGGTTTGGTTGCCATAGCGGCCTCGGCTACTTGGGTAGAGTATAATTTCTTCGTAAACGTAAAGTATAAATTCCATCATCAGCACGATGTAATTCAGTTTGTGGGCTATTTGCTGGCCATTACTTATACTATTTCTACTATTGTTAAATTAGTTTTATCGAGCAAAGTAATTGATAAGTTCGGGCTGAAAAATGTGCTTCTTTTATTGCCGATAGGTACATTGCTGATGTCAGTGTTGTTGGTCGGAATGTCGTCTTACCAACACGACGATAGCTCTTTACTCTGGGATTTCAGCGCGGCTTATTTGTGTTTTGAGGTATTAAGACGTACCGCCTTCGACCCCGTTTTTCTGGTTATGTTTCAGCCTTTATCAACCCAGCAAAGGCTTAAAGGGCATACTCTGGCCAAAGGGTTTTATGAGCCACTTGGTATGGGCTTGGCAGGTATATTGTTATTGATAGCCTATTATGCGCATTCTACGGCCATCTGGATAGCCTTTTCGTTTACGGTGGTGTTATCGTTAGTGGCTTTGTTTTTCCTGAATAAAGCCTACAAACGCTATATTATAGAGTTGAAAAATGCTTTGAGCAAGCGATTCCTGAAAAGCAACGAACTGGTTGTGCAAGGCGATGCCGTAGGTATTATACTGAAAAACCTCACGAGCGATAAGCCAGAAGAAGTAATCAGCGCCATTGACTGGATGGTGAAGTTTGAACCTAAGGTTATTCAGAATCAGGTATCGATATTGCTAAAGAATAAATCAGATAAAGTAAGGTTACATATCCTGACGGTTGTCAGAAACAGGCATTTGGTTTTAGATGAGCAGTTTTTAAAGATTTTCAACGAAAATGAGCCTAATCCGCTGGCTCGTCGTATTTCGGCCGAGATAGCCTGTACGTCGGCCACGTCGTCAGAACAACGCTCGTTTTACCTGAATTCTAAAAATATTTATACGCTCGAAGGGGCAATTATAGCCTGTTGGAAAATACAACGCTCTGAGGCAAAGGCCAAGCTGGATGAACTTTGTGAAAGTACAGAAACATCACGCTTGATTGTAGCACTCGAAATTATTGAGTTTTTACGCCTGAAAGAATACGAAACCTTTGTGCGGATATGCCTTGAAAAAGAGACCGGAGCCGTAAAAGAAAAAGCCATAGAAGTAGCAGGAGCCATTGATTCTTCGGTTTTAATAAAAGGGCTTGTACACTTATTAGAAGACCGTATATGGGGCAAGAAAGCCATTAACAGCCTGATAAAATCGGGGGGTAGGGGCTTTGCCGAGGTTGAGGCACTATCGAAAGGGGTTGATACGGGCTTGTTGCAGAAAGTGGTTTTGTTTAGCGAAAAATACCAGAGCCTTTCGAGCGAACGCTTGTTGATACGCCTGGTACAGAATGAGTCGCTTATTGTAAGACAAATGGCACTGAAAGTACTAAGCCGCCGCAATAATGCCGAAGATTACGAAGCACTATTTGAAAAACTTCTGGAGGAGGAACTGGCGCACGCTTACCAGGTATTGAATGGTTTTGGTGTGCTTGAAGATACCTTGTTACAATATGAATTGGGGCAGTCGTCGAACCGCATTTTTTATTTGTTGATGCTGCTTTATGACAAAGATATGGTGCAAGATGCCATGTTGGGTGTTGAGCATTCGTCGAAAGAGAAAAGAGCTAATGCGCTTGAGATTCTGGATAATATTATTCCGAGGTCTATTTATAAGTGTCTGCATGCGATACTCGACGAGTCGGAAATCGATAAGAAAAGAGCTGTTTTTGAGGCCTATTTCGATAAAGATATTGAGCGGATACCAATTGTGCAATATGTGCTCGACAAAGGAAGCCTTGCTTTTGGCGACTGGACAATTGTAGCAGCTATGCGTAAGTGGGATTTTAAGGCTAATAAAAATCATACACTTTTTGAAAAATATGTGGGGCATCAGAAAAAGTTATTTAATGAAGCCAGCAGAGAAATAATAGTAAAAGAAGCGAGTTTAACAGAAAAATATAAAGATATTTTAGCTATGCATCACGGACACCACGAAAACGAAATATCGGAGCTGGAGCGTGTAATTGTATTGAAAAACACACCATTGTTTTCTGAAACGCCAGAAAACGTGCTCACATCGATTGTGCCGATTATGAATGAGGTAACGTATCATGAAGGAGAGGAGATTTTTCAGAAGGGAGCAATTGGCAATTGTATGTATGTGATTTACTCGGGCGAAATCGGGATTGTTGACCACGAGGTGATTTTTGCCACAATGGGCAAAGGTGATATTTTCGGCGAGTTGGCTCTGCTCGATTCTGAACCTCGTTCGGCTACGGCTTTGGCAAAAACCGATGTGCTGTTATTCAGAATAGACCAGGACGATTTCTACGACCTGATGGAAGAGCGTGACGAATTGCTGCGCAGTGTGTTACGTATCTTGTGCCAACGCATTCGTCTGCAAAATGATAAATTGAAGCGATTGTCGGTACACTGAAAATTATTGTCGAATTTCGATTGCAGATTGTCGAGTTGGGGAAATTAGACCTTATAAAATAAGCATTTACTTTATCATTCCCTTCAATTCTTCAATACGCTTTAGTTTGTTGGGTTGGCGCCATTGTTGGGCGGTTTTGGTCCAGTATTGGTGGTTTTGCAGAAATTCTATCTGTAGTTTGTTCCAGGTATCGGTGTCTGTTACGAGTTCACGTTTGTTGAGTTCCTGATAAAGCGAATCTGAAATAGGCCAGAAATCGTCTCTACCCAGATAATCAAGGTCAGCATCGGCCAGAATCTCTTCTAAATGATTAGCAGGGGCTTGTGGTACTCTTGTAGCCATTATCAGGCCGCATATTTTCTCAATCTGTTCGTCGGTATAATCAAAATTCGGCAACGATACCCGTGCAAGGCGGCAGCCTTCTTCTTCGTGGCCTTTGTAGGTGCTTATAAAGCCCAGGTCGTGGTAAAGTGCAGCGGTTTGCAGTAGCAGCAGGGTTTCTTTATCGTGTATTCCCTCGGCTATGGCTATCTGTAAGGCGGCATTGCTTACATCAACAGTATGATGCACCCCATGATAAAACAGGGTATCTGATAAACTCTCTTCAAGTTTTTCAAAAACGTATGCTTCAGCCGCTTCAATATTCATCTGTCTGTTGGTTTTGCCTCTTTAATTTTACTTTTGGTTTCAGAGTGCAAATATTATCACAAATTTTATTCAAATAATTCTAATCAAGCGGTTTTTTCTGTTGAATTAAAGAAACAGGCTTCTGCGAAAGCCTTAAAATTGTATTTTGCAGGATTCTTCTCTATTTTTGGTTGAAAATGATTTAGTAGCTGTTGGATGAAGTTAAAAATATATTATCCCTACGGGATACAGATTTTGTGAACTTTTATTTTCTACCGATATACCATCCCTACGGGATATGAAATTTGAAATTTTTTAAGTTCCAGAGGAACGTTATATCGGTAGATAAATTATACATTTTGAATGTATGTATCCCGTAGGGATAATATATTTTCAATTTTAGTTAATAGATATGATTTATTATTACACAGCCAATTAAAACACTTAACTCTATTACTCCGAGAGCAATATGAAAGTTGATTACAGCGACATGGTAGAAAAGGGTCTTTTTACGTTTTTCGTGATACGTTTCCTCAGAATGTATTACGATACTCCCAAGCGATTTCCGGAGCAAGATAAACTACTTAAAAAAACATGGCTTTTTGTTATTCCGTTGTTTTTGGTGGCAAATATACCCGGCCTACGGTTTATTAATGATTGGTACTACCAGGTTTTTATATTGGTGGGGGCGTATTTTATCTACCGAGCCCGATACAACCGCAATACCCGTGTGCTGTTTACGGCTGTGCTGCCTGTTGTAATCATGATAGGTATCAACACTTTCTTTAAACTTATTTTTCCATCGTTTCATAAAGAGTACGACGAAATATTTGGTTCGGCGTATGGCTTTGCTTTCTTCTGGATGATTGGTTTTGGTTTTTATGCCCACAGGCAAAATAAAGAAGAGCAAACGCAAAGGCAAAAGGCAGAAGAAGAACGATTGAGAAGTGAGGCTAAAAAGCAGGAATTGGAGTATCAGGTAGCAGAGCGAACAGCCGAGCTGACACGCCAGAAAAACGAACTGGAAGAAACCATTGCCGAGTTGAAATCGACACAAAACCAGTTGGTGCAGGCCGAAAAAATGGCTTCATTAGGAGAACTGACGGCAGGCATTGCCCACGAGATTCAGAATCCGCTCAACTTTGTAAATAATTTCTCGGAGTTGAGTGTAGAACTAGCCAAAGAGCTACAAGAAGAGCTCGACCGTGAAGACCAGGATAAAGATTTGATTGTTGATTTGGTAAGTGACTTGGTACAAAACCAAGAGAAAATAAACCATCATGGCAAGCGTGCGGCAAGTATTGTAAAAGGTATGTTGCAGCACTCACGTGCCAGCACAGGGCAAAAAGAAGAAACTGACATGAACGATTTGGCTGATGAATACCTGCGCTTGTCGTATCACGGGTTAAGGGCGAAAGACAAAACTTTCAATGCCGACTTCAAGACACACCTTGACCCTAAAGTGCCAAAAGTTAGCATAGTGCCGCAGGATTTCGGGCGGGTATTGCTTAATCTCTTTAATAATGGCTTTTATGCTGTGCAACAAAAGGCCAGAATGGGTATTGAAGGCTACAAGCCATTGGTAGAAGTAAGCACCGAATTTGTAGAAAAAGACCAGGAAATTGTGATAAAAGTAAGCGATAACGGCACCGGAATCCCCGAGAGTGTAAAGAACAAGATTTTTCAGCCTTTCTTTACTACCAAGCCAACAGGGCAGGGTACGGGGCTGGGTTTATCGTTGGCTTATGATATTATCGTAAAAGGGCATAATGGTACCTTAGAAGTAAACTCAAAAGAAGGCGAAGGCACCGAGTTTGTGATTGTAATACCTGTGAATTGAGAATATCTTGAACTTTGATTTACCTGATTAATCTGATTTTACTGATTCTAGTTATTGAAGTGCTAAATTTCTCCGTGCTTGATTTCTATAATTCGCTTTACTTTAATGATGTCAATTATGAATTTAGAAAATAATAAATCATATTAGGTCAGGTAAATCAGTAAAATCAGCTAAATCAAAGTTCAAGACTAAAAGACATTACTCAAATAAAGACACTTACCAATTTAATGAAGCATTTTTTAGTTGTTTTTATACTTCTTTTAAGCTTTCAGGTGCAAGGGCAAAAGAAGTTTTCGCCACTTGATTCGATTCCAGTGTATGGTTATAACCTTAGCAACCATTGGAAATGGAAGACGGGTGATAATCTGCTTTGGGCAAAACCCGATTTTGACGACAGCCAATGGGAGAGAATGGATATTAGTGAATCTATTGAAGAGTTTCCAAAACTCCGAGAGGCCGAAATAGCCTGGTTCAGAAGACCCATACAGGTAACAGAGGCCTTAGTAAACCAAACACTTTCTATCAGTGTCAGGCAAATGGGTGCATCTGAGATATACCTCGACGGTAAACTGGTCTACAAGCTAGGCGTAGTAAGTAAAAAAGCCGAGGTAGAAAAAACACTCTCGGAAGTAGATGCGCTGCCCATTGTTTTAGCAGATACCAACAAGCACATATTGGCCGTTCGTTATTCGTTTTCCAAGAGTAATTTCTATTATCCGGGTACTAATTCAAGCGTGTTTACTCTGAAAATACACGATGCCCGTACCATAGGTCAGTTTCTTGAAGAGCAAACAAACCGCTCCGCCGGGTTTCTGTATTTCTTTACTGGCATTTTTCTGCTTTTCGCTATTCTGCACTTTTCGTTCTATGCCTCAAACAGAACCAGAAAAGTGAGCCTCAGCCTGGGCATAAATATGCTTGTGCTTACGCTGGCTTTCTTTTTGCGAAGCATAGAAAGTTATCAGTATAACACAAGCACCCGAGAGATATTCGGCTTGCTTTCTATTATTGCAACTTATGTAGGTATTTTCCTGATTAATGTATCGTTGTATAAGTATCTCAACCAGAAATTCGGTGTTATTTTTTACATCTTGGCTTTTTTGGTGTTGGGTGGCTTACTATCTTACATTTTTAACTGGAATCTGCCTTATGCGCTTGATTCGTGGCCGGCATTTTTATTACTTTTTGTCGATTTCATCAGGGTAAGCATTCTGGCCGACCGCCGCAGAGATGCCAACGCCAAAGTGCCTATTTATTCGCTTATTGTAGTGGCAGCGTGTGCTGCTGCAGGTATCATTATCATCATGATTGGGGGCTCGGTTGGCACGTTTAATGGTGGTTCTTCAAGTATTATTTTAAGTGTGGGCGTACTGGTTATTATAATCATGTTTTTCAGTATTCCAATCGGGCTGTCGTTATCGTTGGTGAGAGAATATACAAGAACACATCAGGCGTTGAGCAAAAAACTGGCTGAGGTAGAGAAATTATCAGCCGAAAATCTTAGACATGAGCAAGAAAAACAACAATTATTGGCCGCTCAGAACGAAATACTAGAGCGGCAGGTATCAGAGCGCACAGCCGAATTGGCGCAGTCGCTCGAAGACCTGAAAGCCACACAAACCCAATTGATACAGAGCGAAAAACTGGCATCGCTGGGTGAGCTTACGGCAGGTATTGCCCATGAGATTCAGAATCCGCTGAACTTCGTAAACAATTTCTCGGAACTGAGCAGAGAACTGATTGAGGAACTACAAGAAGAAAGAAGCAAAGACAAAGCCGACAGAGACGAAGGGCTGGAAGAAGAACTGCTCGGCGATATTTCGCAAAACCTTGAAAAAATAAACCATCATGGCAAGCGGGCAAGTAGCATTGTAAAAGGTATGCTTGAGCACTCAAGGGCAAGTTCGGGCAAAAAAGAGCCTACCGATATAAACGCATTGGCCGACGAATACCTGCGCCTGGCGTATCATGGCATAAGAGCCAAAGACAAGAGTTTTAATGCCGACTTTAAGACTGAGCTAGAGCCAAACCTACCAAAAGTGCCTGTTATTACGCAAGATTTTGGGCGGGTATTGCTCAACATCATCAACAATGCCTTTTATGCCATAAAAGACAAAACTGGCAAAGGGCAGGTAATTGTAAAAACAAGCAAGATTGATGATGAAATTGAGATAAGAATCAGCGACAACGGCACGGGGATACCTGAGCACGTAAAAGCCAAGATTTTCCAGCCGTTTTTTACTACGAAACCTACGGGGCAGGGCACGGGGCTGGGGCTTTCGCTGGCTTATGATATTGTTAGCAAAGGACACGGCGGCTCGCTTGAAGTAGAAACAAAAGAGGGCGAAGGAACAACGTTTATCATCAAATTGCCTTATCTTTGACATATATTAATCGCTTAACCCAGTTTTTATGAAAATTTTAGTAGTTGATGACGAAGAAGATGTAAGAGTTTTATTCCAACAACGTTTTCGTCGGGAAATCAGGGCGGGTGAGTTTGATTTTAATTTTAGTGGCTCTGGCGAAGAGGCATTGAGCTATCTGGAAGGGCAGGATTCACAGGCGGTTCTGATATTATCAGACATTAACATGCCGGGCATGAGTGGCCTTGAACTGCTGAAACAGATTCGGACCAAATCGCCAAGTGCACCCCCGGTTGTGATGATGATTACGGCTTATGGCGACCAAGAAAGCCATGCACAAGCCATGAGATTAGGAGCTAACGATTTCCTGACCAAGCCTTTAGATTTTGCAGAACTGAAACAAAAACTTAAAAGTTCGATATGAACGCTAAGATAATGGTTGTAGACGATGAGGCTGATTTAGAAACGCTCATCAAACAGAAATTCCGCCGACAGATTCGAGAGAAAACCTATGAATTCAGCTTTGCACAAAATGGTGCCGAAGCCCTAAAGCTATTGCAGGAGGTTCCGGATATTGATATGATATTGAGTGATATTAATATGCCAGAGATGGACGGCCTCACGCTTTTGAGTAAGATTTCAGATAATCACCCTTTGCTAAAGGCTGTGATTGTATCGGCTTATGGCGACATGGAGAACATCAGAGTTGCCATGAACAGAGGTGCTTTTGACTTTTTAACTAAACCTATCAATTTCGAAGATTTAGAGCTAACAGTACAAAAAACCATTAAGCACGTTACGCAACTGCGCCAGACCTTACAGGCTATTAAAGAAAACAATATCCTGAAAATGTATGTCGACGAAACAGTGCTGAAATTCATGAACAGCCAGGAGTTTGAGTCGTCGCTTACGGCCAACGAAACCATTCAGGCATCGGTTGTTTTTATTGATATTTGCGGTTTTACCTCTATTTCAGAGAAAGAATCGCCCGATACAGTTGTAAACCTCATCAACAAATACTTTGATGTAATGGTGAAGGGTATCATAGACCAGGGCGGCTACGTAGATAAGTTTATGGGCGATGCCGTGATGGCGGTTTTCAAAGGTGAGTATCACCTTGACCGTGCCATTGAAGCCTCGTTGGCTGTACGCTCGGCTATCGATAAAATTGAAGAGGTGTTGCCAAACCATTCAACCTATCTGCCTAAGGTATCAATCGGTATCAATACCGGCGAAATGATTTCGGGCAATATTGGTTCGGCATCATTGAAACGCCTTGATTATACCGTAATAGGCGATACCGTAAATACGGCACAACGCTTGCAGTCGGCAGCTAAACCAAGCCAGATTATTATCAGCGAAGCAGCCTACGAGAAAGTGAAAGAATCGTTTAATTGTAAAGAAGTAGGAGAGGTAGCACTCAAAAATAAAGCACAGAGCATAAAGCTCTATGAGGTAGTAGCTTAACAGCTATTCGTAAAGCTCTTTAATAAGCCGCATAATGCCGATAAGGCTATTTATGCGGCTTATTTATTTGCATATAATTGCCTCACAATAAAGCTTCTAAGCCAATATATGTGGTTTTTGCTACGTATATATTAAATTTATTGGCAAAAAGGAACGAGCAAGCACTATTTAGGGTTATTATAATAAAATTAAGAATAGCATCTTGGCTATTTTGGTTGTATCTTTGCAGCCTGATTTTTTATATCTATCAGAGTATACATACTAATCAGTAGTCAGAAATCATTTAAAATAAAGCTTAAAAATGCTCACTATCAGTAATTTACATGCAAGAATTGAGGAGAAAGAGATATTACGAGGAATAAATTTTGAGGTAAAACCAGGCGAGGTACATGCAATCATGGGACCAAACGGCTCTGGCAAAAGTACACTTGCTTCGGTTCTTGCAGGTAGAGAATACTATGAAGTAACCAACGGTACTGTTGAGTTCAAAGGTAAAGATTTATTAGATATGTCTCCGGAAGAGAGAGCCGCCGAAGGTATCTTTCTTGCATTTCAATATCCTGTTGAAATTCCGGGTGTTACCACCGTTAATTTTCTTAAAACTGCTTTGAACGAAATCCGTAAATATAACGGAGAAGAGCCTCTTGATGCGGCTCAGTTCTTGAAAAGAATGAAGGAAAAAGCGAAGTTGGTTAAAATTGACGATACGCTTTTGAGACGCTCGTTGAACGAAGGTTTTTCGGGCGGTGAAAAGAAACGTAACGAGATTTTCCAGATGGCAATGTTAGAACCACAATTGTGTATTCTTGACGAAACCGATTCTGGTCTTGATATTGATGCCCTTAGAATTGTAGCCGAAGGCGTAAACAAACTAAGAGACGAAAACCGGTCGTTTATTGTAGTAACCCACTACCAACGTTTGTTAGACTATATCGTGCCTGATTATGTGCATGTATTGTACAAAGGCAGAATCGTGAAGTCGGGTACAAAAGAACTTGCACTTGAGCTAGAAGAAAAAGGTTACGACTGGATTAAAGCCGAAGTTGATTCGCTTGAAGTAGCTTAACCAATCAGATCAGCCAACCACTCCATGACAATCATTCAGGTATCTGACAGCCCTAAACCCGTAGGCCATTATTCGCACGCAATTGTGAGCAATGGGCTGGTGTTTACATCGGGTATTTTACCTATCAGAATAAAAACTGCCGAAAAGTTGCCTATCGAATCGTCGATGGAAGAGCAGATGGCAGTAGTTTTTGATAACCTGAAACAGGTGCTTGCAGAAGCCGGAAGCAGTATAGATAAAGTTGTGAAAGCAACGGTTTATATTGCCGATGGTGATAACTGGGGGATTGTCAACCAATTGTATGCCGATTTTTTCGGAAACCACCGACCAGCCCGGTCGATTATTCCGGTAAAAGAGTTGCACTTTGGCTATAAAATAGAATTAGAAGCAGTAGCAGAATTATAAGATGAGTTCTATACAAAATACAGAATTAAAAAATCAATTAGTTGCTGATTTTCAGACTTTGCAAACACAACTCAACGGCAAAAGCACTTTGCCTGTAAATGTGTTGCGTAGCGAAGCCATGAAGAATTTTGATAGATTGGGTTTCCCGTCTATTCGCCATGAAGAATGGAAGTACAGCAATGTTTCGACACTGGCGAAACAAAACTACAATTTCGAGGCGGCCTCTGATTTCAGCAATGAAGATTTAAAAGAAATACATCTGCCAAACCTGAAAGGCAATGTGCTTTATTTCGTCAATGGCGTATTTCATGCAGAATTGTCGCACATCGAAAGCCCAAGCGAGCACTTGCAGGTTGTAACTTTTGCCGAAGCGCAAGAAAAAATGCCTGAAGTAATTGAGCGTTATTTTGCCCAATATGCCGACTACAAAAACGATGCCTTCACGGCCTTGAATACAGCCCTTGCAAAAGATGGTGTAGTAGTGCATATTGCCGACAACAAAACGCTTGAAGAACCTGTTATTCTGCGTTTTATTGGCGATACCCGCAAAGAAGACGTAGGCTCTCAGGTACGCAACCTGATTGTAGTAGGCAAAAATGCCGAGGTGAAAATTGCTGAGGCATACCGCACAATTGGCGATAACAAGTATTTTATCAATACTGTTACAGAGTTCGTACTTTTTGAAGACGCAAGAGCCGATTACTATAAAGTACAAAACGAAAGCGATAACACGCACCATATTGGTACTACACAGGTTTACCAAAAAGACAGAAGCTATTTTTATGCAGCAACTGTTACGGTAAATGGTGGTTTTGTAAGAAACAACCTGAATATTGCTTTAGACGGCGAGCGCATCGAAAGCCATTTGTATGGCCTATATGTGCCAAGCGGTAAGCAACACATTGATAACCATACACTTGTTGACCACAGAAAACCTAATTGCGAAAGCAATGAATTGTATAAGGGTATTCTGATGGATAAATCGACGGGGGTTTTCAATGGTAAAATATTTGTGCAGGAAGATGCACAAAAAACCAATGCTTACCAGAATTGCCGCAACGTAGTAACGAGCGACGAGGCAACCATGAATACCAAGCCACAGTTGGAGATTTGGGCCGACGACGTGAAGTGTTCGCACGGTACTACTACCGGAAAGCTAAACGATGAGGCTATTTTCTATATGCAGTCGCGTGGGATTCCGAAAAAAGAAGCCATTCGTTTGCAATTGCTAGCCTTTGCCGAAGACGTAGTTTCTCAAATCAAAATCGATTCTATTAGAGAATACCTTGAAGGCTTGATTGTTGACAAACTGGCTGATTTAGGTAAGTAAGAAATTAAGATATTGATATAGATATAAATCCCTGTAGCTTGCTATGGGGATTTTTTATTTGTGTTTTGCCGCTTAGTAAAAACTTTTCTCATAAAATTAAGGTTTTGTCGGTTTTGTAGATGGCACTTTCTATTTTACGAAAAAAAACACTTTATGAAAAACATTCTATTTGTTGTATTAATTACTTTAGGGTCTTTCAGCGTTTGGGGGCAAAGTACCAGCGATATGATGAAAGCCATGGGCAGTGGTAAAAAAGTAAAGCCAAAGCCTGAGTATAATTTTGTAGGAGCACTCAAATTTCAGTCTTCTGCTATGCACGAAGGCAAACCGTTTAAAGGCGAACAATGGTGGTATTTTCCAGCCGGAAATGAGAATATTTTTGCTTTTAAAATGAGTATGCCCAATTCGCCGTCTGTATTAAGCGTGATTGATTATAAAGAAAAGGCCATGATTATGTTTATGGAGCAACAAAAAATGGTAATGGGGATTCCGCTAGATATAGATAAGAGCATGAAAGATGTGCAAGACGACCCTAAAACCAAAATAAGTACACCCAAGAAAACAGGCCGCACCAAGAGTATTCTAGGCTATGTGTGTGACGAATGGTTGGTTGAGAGTGCAGAAAATACCTCAACAATGTGGGTAAGCCAGAAGCCGCCATTTGCCTCAGCCGGATTTTTCAAGGTAATGTCGCAGCAATTGCTTACCAGTACAGGCATGCCATTACCAGCCGATATGAAAGGTATTCCTCTGGAAATACAATCTATTGATAAAAAAACGAAAGAAAAGTTTAGCATGGTTTGCACTGAAATCAGTAACAAACCAAGCAAGTTTTCAACGGCAGGTTATAAAACCATGTGAGGTTGCCTTTGCAGGTAATTCTCAATTTTGGCAATTATTTCTTTCTGACGGTAAGGTTTTGGCAGATAATCGTCAAAACCTGCCTCTTCAAGCGTACTTGAGTCTTTCAGGAATACATCGGCTGTTAGAGCAATGATAAACGGCTGGTCGGTATCCTGATACGTTTCTCTGATGAGTTTCGAGGTCATGATACCATTGATACCCGGTAGCTGAATATCCATAAAAATCAAATCATATTTGTTTTTCTGAGCCTCGGCTACGGCTTTTTCGCCTGTATCTACAATATCAAAGTTATCCATCACGCCTTCCAGAATCCGTTTCAGAATCTTCTGGTTAAATTCGTTGTCTTCAACCACCAGCACTTTGTGGTTCGATAGAATCTTCTGCGGTTTATTGGTTTCTGGTTGTACGGTAGCCTGCTGAATCACTGTTTTGAATATCCATTTTTCAACTACTTTCATCAGATTTTTCAGCTTCATGGGCTTAATCATCATATCGCTGTAGTCGAATGTTGCATATTCTTTAGCATCTTTTTCGTGGCTGTATGCCATTACTACCACAGGCACATTGGCTGGTACGCCGTTGTCTCTGAACACCTTGATGGTTTTCTCTAACTGGCAGCCAATCTGCATTGAGTCGACCAGTATCAGCGATGGTGTCGGGTGGGGTTCTACAAAGAATTTTTCAGGGGTATCAAACGAAACCAGTTTAAGTTTTTTATCTTTAAAATATTCCGAAAAAGTCTCAACAGCCTCTTTTGAATCGAGTGCCCAGATACAAGAGTCGGTATTAGCATATTTCGTAAATAAATCGCCCAGAATAACAGGTTTGGTATCGGTGTTTTGGAATGGTACTTCAAAGAAAAACTCTGCACCTTGGCCAATCTTGCTTTTCACGCCAATTACGCCACCCATCATTTCGGTCAGGCGTTTACAGATAGCAAGACCTAGTCCGGTTCCGCCCGAATGCTTATTGGTAAGCTGCTTAAAGCGGTCGAATATTATTTCCTGCTCGTTTTCGTCAATACCCTTGCCTTTATCTATTACTTTACAGGTGAGAATAGATTTGCCGTTGACAATTTTTGTAGAAACTTTAATGGTTACCCAACTGCCATTCGGTGAGAATTTTACGGCATTCGAAATAAAGTTCAGTATAATCTGGCGTAGGCGGTTTCTATCTGCCTTGATATACACCGGCAGGTTAGGGTTCAGCATCAGGCGCAGTTGAATACTCTTCTCAAGAGCCGTAGCATAGAATACGTCAATGCAGTCGTCAAATAACTCAACCGACGAAAATACCTCTTCCTGAATAAGCAGTTCGCCTGCTTCAATTTTAGAATAATCTAATATATCGTTAATCAAAGAAATGAGGCTTTCGCCACTTTTCTTGATAATATTTACTAATTCAAATTGCTCGTGCGATAAAGCAGTGTTTTCGAGCAAGCTCACGGCACCAATCACGCCATTCATAGGCGTGCGAATCTCGTGGCTCATATTGGCCAGAAAAGTAGTTTTCATGATATTATCACGTCTTTCTTTTTCTGCCAGATGAATCAATTGATGGTTAATAACCTGCAAGCGTTCTTCTACCCGTTCTTCAATGGTAACATCTTCAAAAATCCAGATACGGCCTGTGTAGCGGTTTACATGAATCAACTGTGTGATAACATTGTAAGTGCGGTTGATGGGCGAGCCGAATTTCCATCGCCAGCGGTCAATAGAGTTTGAGAACATCAACTCCTGCATTTTGCTTTGTACTTCTTCTTTGTTCTGCAACATATTGATAAGGTTGCTGAAACCCTCGGCGATTTTTTGTGCCGTAATGGGCGCATCAGAAGAGAAACCAAACAAATCGTAGGCTTTGGTGTTCATAAAAACGCCATTGGCGCTTTCGTCGACAAACACAATCGGAATCGGGCTTTTGCTAAGAATAGATTCAAAGCGGATATTGAGCTCGGTTAGCTGTGTGGTTGTCTGGTAGGTAGAAACGATTTCTTCGAACCTGATTTTGCATAGGAGCGAAAAATAACGGTATGAACTATGTATTAGGGCATCGGGTTCACATATTTTTACGAGCAAGCCGGTGCTATGCTCGGTTTTTATAGCCTGAATGATAACTTTTTTAGGTGCTTGCTCAAAGCTGAATGCGCTTGTATCTTCTTCAATTACCTTGAAAGTATTTTCGCTGAAGTTGTGAGAGGAAAGAAAAGGGATTTTTAAACCAACCAGCGATGAATCGGTGCTATAAGCGATTTCGGCAACATTAGAAGGCAAAAAGTGTACATAGTATATTTTTTCGGCAACATCGAGTTTTTTCAATGTTTGCAACAACACACTCATAATCTTGTCGATGGTATCGTTTATGCCAATGGTTGTTTTAAAGAACCTGACATATTTATTCGACCAGATTGTTTGCTCTTCTGAATCTATCATTGGTGCATTGTTTTGTAAGGTCATTGGGGCATCTTTTACTAGAACTAAGACATCTATTACAAGTAAAATAATGCAAAAATCAAGCCAAAATAATGCTATCGGAAAGGTCGTATCCGCTTGATAATTTTTTTTTATATTAAGATTAAATTATTAGAAGAAGAAAGCGTTTGTGTAGATAGGTGCCTGATTATTGCTAACCAAGGCACCCTGAAAATTGTAGATAGATACGTAAAAAACTAGCTTAATTGCTCGTGTTCTTCTTTAATAATACCAATAAAAGCATCTAGTTGGTTGATGAGTGCGGTCGATTCTTCGTTAGTGATGTCGAAATCGGGGTCGTTTTTTGCTTTTACCTCAAATCTCTTCATTTGGTCTGAGAGCTCAGTACCACCTACAAAACCTACTGCCGAGCTAATAGCGTGAATTTTTTTCACTACTTTATCTTTATCTCCTTCGGCTTGTCCGGCTCTGATTTCTTGTATTTCTTCGGGCATAAGCGCTAAAAAATCACCAAAAACTTCTACAAGATACTCTTGTGTATCATAATTTTCCATTAAAAACTCTTTATCAAGAGTTTCATTAAACTGATGTGTTTCAAACATAATTGGTTTGGCAGGACTATTAGTGCCCGTTATTAATTCTTGCAATAAAACAAAATCAATTTTAGTTTAAGCAAAATAAGCGTAAGAATAGAAAGGTAATAAACGTGGGTCAAAAATTATACCATGTGTAAGTTTCTTAGCCGAAACTTGCGCAAAGTTATAAAATTTAATTTATGTCTTGGTATCATATTTTTTCAGGTAGGCACTTGGGGTCATTTTAGTTCGGTTTTTAAACTGGCGGTTAAAGTTAGATACGTTGTTAAAGCCATTGGCAAAACAAATTTCTAACACGCTGGTATCGCCACTCTGTAACATACGGCAAGCATGGCCTATTCGGATGTCGTTCAGAAACTCAGAGAAGGTTTTTCGGGTACGTAATTTAAAAAAACGGCAAAAGGCATTGGGGGTCATGTTTACAATTCCGGCTACTTCTTCCAAGTTTATTTCTCGCTCATAGTTGCGCATCAGAAACTCAAAAACATCGTTTATGCGCTGGTTGTCAGTCTCTTTTTGTGTACTCTGGTAAGTAATACCCGATAAAAATTCTTTGTCGGCCGATACAGAAAGGGCGTTGAGTATTTCAAGAAAAGTAAGCAGTTTTTCGAAGCCTTTTTTATTGATAATAGACGCAACAAGTGTGGTAAGCGCATTTGCTTCCCGGTTTCGGATTCTGAAGCCCCTCGAGGCTTCGTTGAGCAGGTTTTTGAGGTGTAGCGTTTCGGGAATATCAAAGAAGTTTTCGCCCAGAATATCGCCTCTGAAATAAATAGATATAGAATGTGCCCGTAGGTTTTCGGTATAATATTCGGCATCACTTCGGAAAACGTGCGGCAGATTACTGCCAAGCAGGTAAATATCGTAGGGCTGAAAACGGTCTATGTTATCGCCCACAAATTGTGTTCCGGTACCTTCAAGCATCAGGGTTATCTGCCACTCGGGGTGAAAGTGGAGCGTATCATAAAAATAAGGTAAGTCATCAATCTGCACACGAAACGATTCTGTTTCTGTTTTAGGTATTCGGAAGAGTAGGGGTTTCATGTTTTAATGGTGATACCCCATCCCCAACCCTTCCCCAACAGTGGGGAAGGGAGTTAAAGCCCATCTCCCCACTGTTGGGGAGAGGGGTTGGGGAGTGGGGTTTATGTTAAGATTAAACATTTTAAAATAAATACTAATTTACCTCTATATTATATACTGTACAAATATATGGGGTAAAAAAGTATAAGTAATGGCGAAATGAGAATAAGTTTTTTTGTTTTTTGTATGCTAGCTTTGTATCAGTAAAATAGAACCAATCATAATCTAATACTACTTATATGAAACCTTCGTGGACAGGCGTTTATCCGGCAGTAACTACTAATTTTTTTCAGGACGAAAGTCTTGACCTGAAAACCTTTGCATTCAATATCGAAGAGCAAATCAAGGCAGGTGTGCATGGTATTATTATCTGTGGCTCATTGGGCGAAAACGGAACTTTGACCAAAGAAGAAAAACTTACTTTGCTCGATACCGCTAAAACTGCTATTGCCGGCCGTGTGCCTTTGGTTATGTGTATTGCTGAGTGTATCACACGTGAGGCAGTTGCTTTTGCCAAAGAATGTGAGCAAGCAGGGGCAGAAGGCTTTATGTTGTTGCCGCCGATGCGTTACCCGTCTGACGACAGAGAGACCTTACATTATTTACATAAAGTAGCCGATTCGACCGATTTGCCTGTAATGGCTTACAACAATCCGTTGGCTTATAAGACTTTTATCTCGATTCCGATGTTTCGTGAATTAGCGGCGAATCCGCATTTTGAATCAATGAAGGAATCAACAGGTGATATTCGTTACATGACAGATATTATCAACGAATTTGGTGGAAGATTCAAGATTCTATCAGGCGTTGATGACCTTGCTTTCGAAAGCCTTATTATGGGTGCTGATGGTTGGGTTGCAGGTTTGGTTGATGCCTTCCCTCGTGAAACGGTTGCTATTTATGAATTGGTAAAACAAGGCCGTATTGAAGAAGCCCGTGCTATTTATCGTTGGCATTTCCCGTTGATGCACTTAGATGTTTCAACTAAATTTGTACAGAATATTAAATTGGCCGAGGTTGCAACCGGGCTAGGTACTGAGTGGGTTCGTGAGCCACGATTACCATTGGTAGGCGAAGAGCGTGAGCGTGTGTTGAAAATCATTAACGATTCGTTGGCAACCAGACCAGTATTACCTCAATTCTGATAAAGACATGGTAAAAAGCTTTTTTTGTGTAGATGCTCACACCTGTGGGAATCCGGTGCGCTTGGTGGCCGGTGGTGGCCCTGTGCTTGAAGGAAAGAATATGTCGGAGAAAAGACAGCATTTTTTGCGTGAATATGACTGGATACGCAAAGGATTGATGTTTGAACCCCGAGGACACGACATGATGTCGGGTAGTATTCTTTACCCACCGCATGACCCCGAAAACGATGTTGCCGTGCTGTTTATCGAAACCAGTGGTTGCTTGCCTATGTGTGGGCATGGCACTATTGGTACTATTACAATTGCCATTGAGCATGGCCTGATTCAGCCTAAAAAGCCTGGTTTTGTACGTATGGAAGCACCTGCGGGTTTGGTAATGATAGAATATACGCAAGAAGGCAATAAGGTGAAAACCGTGAAGCTGACAAATGTGGCTTCGTTTCTGGCTGCTGAAAATATAGAGGTTGAATGCCCTGAGCTTGGTACGCTGAAAGTTGACGTAGCCTATGGTGGTAATTATTATGCCATTGTTGATGTACAGGAAAACTTTCCGGGTTTAGAACATTTCAAAGCCGACCAACTGATTGCATGGGCAAGGGTGCTAAGAGAGCGTATCAACGAAAAACATACGTTTGTGCACCCCGAAAACCCCACTATCAATGGCCTAAGCCATATTGAGTGGACGGGCAAGGTTATCGACCCGACATCAACGGCTCGTAATGCTGTTTTCTATGGCGATAAAGCCATTGACCGCTCGCCATGTGGCACGGGTACATCGGCCAGAATGGCGCAATGGGCTGCTAAAGGTAAGCTGAAACAAGGGGATGAGTTTGTGCATGAGAGTATCATTGGCAGTAAATTCATTGGCCGTATTGAAGGTACTACCAAAGTAGGCGATTTTGATGCCATTTACCCAAGTATTGAGGGTTGGGCGAGAATCTACGGTAACAATACCATTACGATTGACGACCAGGACGACCCTTACGCATTTGGGTTTCAGGTGATATAAATACTAAAATAAATTAAACCATTTCCGTAGAGACGACATGTTGGCGTCTCTACGATATGGTATTTTTTTAGCGTATTTATTTACCAAAACAGGTTGATTTATATAAACATTATACAAGCGCTAATAGAATATTCATGGCAACAGATTCAAAATCACCGCAGGTGGTAATTATAGGCAGTGGCATTATCGGGCTGTATTCGGCCTATTATCTGCTGCAAAAAGGGCATAAAGTAACTATCATTGAGCGTACCGATGGCGCCGACGGTTGTTCGTATGGCAATGCCGGTATGATAGTACCTAGCCATTTTATCCCTTTGGCTGTGCCGGGCATGATAGAAAAGGGTATCAGATGGATGTTTAATTCTGAGAGTCCGTTTTATGTAAAACCACGCCTTAACTGGGATTTGATTTCGTGGGGACTTAAGTTTTATCAGGCAGCCAACAATAAGCAGGTTGAGAAAGCCATGCCTGCCTTGCGAGACATAAGCCTGCTTGCCAAAAAGCTATATCAGGAGTTTGCCAAAGACGAAAACAACGATTTCGCCTTTGAAGAAAAAGGGCTGATGATGCTATGCAAAACAGCGCATAATTTTGATGAAGAAGCCGAAGTAGCCGAAACAGCCAATAAACTAGGTATTGAGGCCCGTGTGTTAGATATTGCCGCTTTGCACGCCTTAGAGCCAGAAGTAAAACCAGATGTAGCCGGAGCGGTGTATTATCCGGGTGATGCGCATCTGTACCCAAATGACTTGGTAAAAAAGTTGAAAGCATTATTGCAGAAGCAAGGTGTTACGTTTATGTATAATACCGAAGTAGTAGATTTTAGCTCCGAAAACGGAGTCATAAAAAGCATTAAAACCCAATCGGGTAATAGTATAGCTGTCGACGAATTGATAATTGCTACTGGGTCGTGGTCACCGATATTGGCTAAGCAATTGGGTATTAATTTGCCAATGCAGGCAGGTAAAGGTTATAGTACCACTTACCAACAACAAAAAGGTAAAAAACTGAATATTCCGTCTATCTTGCTTGAAGCCAGAGTGGCCATTACACCAATGGACGATAACCTGATTCGTTTTGGTGGAACAATGGAGATTGGCGGCATTAATCAGGATATTAACATGAATCGGGTGAGAGGTATCATTAAAGCCGTGCCTGAGTTTTTTCCTGATTACCCGATAGAAGTGCCTGCACAGCAAAAAGTATGGTCGGGACTTCGTCCTTGTTCGCCTGATGGCCTGCCTTATATTGGCCGCACAAAGAAGTACAAAAACCTTATTATTGCCTCGGGCCATGCCATGATGGGGCTGAGCCTTGCACCGGGTAGTGGAAAATTAGTACAGGAAATTGTTGACAATGAAAAAACAAGTATTGATATTTCGTTGTACAATCCTGAACGATATGATTAACCAGAAACATTTGTTTGCCTTAGAAGAAGGCATTACGTATCTGAATGGGGCGGCGTATGGCCCCATGCTCAGAACATCAATAGAAAAAGGAACCGAGGGTATGCTGCTGAAAGCCGAACGACCTTTCACAATAAATCCACACAGCCATTTTGAACCTGCCGAAAGGGTACAGCATTTATTTGCCCGATTATTAAACATCGATAACCCTCAACGGGTAGCCATTATCACAGCCGTGTCGTATGGCATGGCTGTGGTGGCAAACAACTTGCATCGCTTACCCAATATTGAAGCCAAAAAACATATTATACAAATTCAGGACGAATTTCCGAATAATGTATATGCTTTTGAAAGAGTGAGCAAACAACTTTCCCTTACTTATCACACAATTGCCAGGCCCGATGTTTTAGAAAACAGAGGGCAAATCTGGAACGAGCGCATACTGAACGCAATCAGCCACGAAACCGCTATGGTGGTTGTGCCTCATGTACATTGGATATACGGCGTGAAGTTTAATCTGGAAGCCATTTCGAAACGTTGCAAAGAAGTTGGCGCGCTGATGGTGGTTGACGGCACGCAATCGGTTGGTGCAATGGATTTTGATGTGCAGGCCATTCAACCCGATGCTGTGATTTGCGCCGGATATAAATGGTTACTCGGCCCCTATAGCATCGGACTCGCTTATTTCGGTGCGTTCTTTGATGAGGGTGTTCCGGTAGAGGAATCATGGTTGAACCGCATGAATAGCGAGAATTTTTCGCAGCTTATCAAGTACGAAAGAGCCTACCGGCCTTTTGCCCAACGCTACAATGCCGGAGAATACTCACAGTTTATCAATTTACCAATGCTCGAAGATTCGCTCACGCAGATTCTTGATTGGGGTGTAAATAATATTCAAGAGTATTGTAAGCAAATCACCCAAAAACCTTTGGAAGCCTTGGTAAGTATGGGCTGTAGCCTCGAAACAGAGGCTTATCGTGGGCATCATTTGCTAGGCATAAGTCTGCCGCAGGGGGTAGATAACGCAGGTTTTACCGAGCAATTATTAAGCAATAAAATCATTATTTCTAACAGGGGAGTAGCCATTCGGGTTTCGCCTAATGTATATAATACCGAAGCCGATATGTGGGCTTTGGTAGAGGTGCTGGAGAAGAGTTTGGGGTAAGTAACCCCACTCCCTAAATCCCTCTCCCCAACAGTGGGGAGAGGGACTTCACACCTTCCCCACTGTTGGGGCGGACGCCGCGCGGAATGGTTGGGGATGGGGTTTTATTTAAAGTATCGCAAGTAATCAACCTCAAACAGGCTGCGATGGCTGCAATTCACCTTCCCATTTGGCTACAATGGCAGTTGCTACGGCATTACCTGCTACCGAAGTAGCCGAGCGGCCCATATCAAGCAACCAGTCAACGGCAAATAGTAGAATCAAACCTTCGGCAGGTAGATTAAACAAAGCCATTGTACCTGCAATCACAACCAACGATGCACGAGGCACACCCGCAATACCTTTACTGGTTATCAGAAGGGTAAGCAACATTGTTATCTGTTGGCCCAGCGATAAATCAACGCCATAAGCCTGTGCAATAAAGCCTGTGGCAAAGGTCATGTACATCATAGAGCCATCAAGGTTGAAAGAGTAACCTAATGGCAATACAAAGCTCACGATACGCTCTGGTACACCAAATTTTTTCAATTGCTCAATCTGCAATGGCATTGAAGCCTCAGAGCTGGCTGTACTGAACGACAGGAACAAGGCATCTTTTACATAAGTGAGCAGTTTCCAGTATGGTACTTTGGCAAACAAGCATATAATAGGCAAGACAGCCAGTATAAAGAATGCCAGCGTGGCAAAGAAACAAATGATAAGGTATAAATATCCGCCCAGAATACCCAAGCCTTTCTGCGCAATTACGGCTGCTACTGCACCAAAAACAGCATAAGGCGCAAAGCCCATTACGTAGCCTACAATCTTAAACATTACCTCTGAAACGGCATCAAGCCCTTTGATAATAACCTTGCCGTGGTCGCCGATGGCGGCGGTAGCAATACCAAAAAAGATTGAGAACACAACTATCTGCAAGATTTCGTTAGTAGCCAATGCCTCAAAGAAACTTTGCGGAAAAAGGTGCGTAACAAAATTTTCTAAGGTCATTTTTTTCGATTCTATGCCTGTATCAGCACCAGTTTGCGGCAAGGCAATCTCCATCATTTTACCCGGTTTCAATACGTTTACTGCAACCAAACCTGTGATTAATGAAAGGATAGTAGCAAAATAAAAATAGCCAAGGGTTTTGGCACCAATACGGCCTACGGTTTTAAAATCGCCCAGCTTGGCAATACCTACCGTCAGGATTGAGAAGATTAAGGGCCCGATAATCATTTTAATCATTCGGAGGAACACCTTACTTAAAATATTTAAGTACTTGCTCCACGAATCGAGTGCTTCGGGGTCAGAAGTCAGATAGACATTCATCAGGTATCCGACAACGATACCGAGGGTCATGCCTATAAAAATTTTCCAGGTAATATTTAGTTTCATAATGAAGTTTGAATCCCTTTCCCTACAGGGCGGTATTGTTTAGGTTATGGCTCCGTATACGGATACTCTTTAGGGGTAGAGTGACAACGGGAATTTTTATTTATTACAATAATGGTTAAAAAATTCAAGTAGTCAAAATACTAGCAAGGCTAATGTTGGTTTATTTAAGCATTTTCTCTCAAATCTTCTATTTTTAAACGCTTTATGGCTTAAAAAAATGTTTTTTTTTAATTAATCGGGCATTTAAAACCATAGAATAAATTTTTTCGTATATCCTGTAACTTTTGCATGAATTTTACGTCATAGTAATAATAGTTTTGATGTAAAGAAAGTAGAGTTCTGCATCTCTGATTTTTGTGTTCGGTTATTTGTTACTAGCCTATTTGTTACGATTTTCTGATTTTTAGCGGCTCTTGAGGCTACCTTAAAAGAAAAATACCGTAGAACACGTATAAAGATTAGGGGTTTTTACGCTAAAATATTCCATCATAGTTTCAGACCTTTGTATTGTTCATTCAGCTTTATAATATTATAAGAAAATGTTTACGTTTTTAGAAGTCGGAAATAGTCTCAACAATATAGCCATGATTTACCCGCTACAAATCCTCATAGTTGGTATATTGTTGATTTTAGGGCTATATGTGCTGTATCACTCTACAGGCTTAGGTAGAGGATTCGGGCAAAGAAATAAATTTTTAAAGTAGACTTTTGTTTCATCATAGTGGTTAGGGTTGTAGCAAAAAGCCATCTCTTATGAGGTGGCTTTTTTGTTTGTGGGTGAGTTCGTATATAAGGTCAATTATTTAAAAATGTTTTACCACAGAGTTGCACTGAGTTTTGCACGGAGTTGCACAATGTATTTCTCTTAAAACTCCGTGTAACTCCGAGTGTTTTACTTCGAGAAACTCCGTGGTAAATTAGTGCTAATTAAATTATACCCTTACACAACACCTGAACACCAAAAATAGAATAATGCACATTGCCGCAGCGTTATAAATAAGTAATAGTTGCTTAGGTCGTTTTCGTATATGCCTCATTATCATGTATTAATGTTAACGATTGTTAATGATTAGTAATCGATTAAACTATTTGGTTAATATTAGCATCTATAAGCTATAAATAAGGAGAAAATGAAAAAGATAGAAAACAGTGCTATAAAACCCGCTCACTTTTTGGTAAAGAAAGGGGGTATTGCTGCTTCAATTTTATTGATGGCAGGTTTGAGTCTGTGCACATTTGATACTTTTGCGCAAAGGAGAGGCGAAGATGGCGGTGGCAGTAGAAGCGAAAGCAGAGGTGGTGGCGTGTCGTCAGAAAGCAGAGGTGGGCGAGTGTCGTCGGAAAGGAGTGGAGGCAACGAGCGGATTTCAATGAGCCGTAGCGGTGGCGAAAGCCGAAGCATGAGCAGCAGAAGTGCCGAGCCTAGAGGAGACAGAATGCAAACCCGAAGCGAGTCGCCGAGAATTGAGAGCAGAGGTAGAAGCGAAGTGGGCAGAACCGGCAGAGATGACATTAGTCTGAGCCGTCCTGACAGAGTTCAGCCTGATTATCGTTCTGAAACCAGAAGAGCAGAAACGCCAAGAACTGATAACACCAGAGGCGCAAGAGATAATAATGACCGAGGACAGGTATATACCAACCGAGACAACGATAATAGCAGAAGCAGTGCGTATCCGAGACGTAACGATGGCGATAGAAACTATGGCAGCAACGATAGAAACCGAGTTTATACCAGCCGTGACAACAATTATGGTAACAGAGGCGGATGGAACGACAGAGGCCGCAGAGACAACGACAGATATGACCGCCGAGGCTATGACAACCGCCGATTTGATGGCCGCTATGGCAGCCCAAGCTGGCGATATTACGACCTGCCACGCTACAGATCGGTAGTACGTGTGCTGCCAACGGCTTGTGTGCCTGTGTACTATGGTGGGGTTAGTTATAGTTATTACAATGGTATTTACTACCGCCCTTACCGTGATACCTACGTAGTGGCGTATCCGCCGATTGGTTTGAGAATCAATATATTACCAATCGATTGCCAGATATATACATTCTTTGGTCGCCCTTACCATTATTACAATGGTTCGTATTATCGCCCAATAGGTAATCAATACGAAGTTGTGCCGCCTCCGGTAGGTGCTTTGGTTGAAAGTTTGCCTGATGGCTACGAGCAATTAGTAATAGATGGCGAAACCTACTATATGGTTGACGGCGTACAATACAAAGCAGTAGTTTATGAAGGTGAGATATGGTTCGAGGTGATTAAAGTAAACTACTAAGCTGATTTTAGTGAAATATACCAGGGATGTGTCATGTGGCATATCCCTATTTTTTTATCCATGGGTCGAGTACTTTTAGCCAGCCTTTTTTAGTTTTCTGATAATCTTCAATACAACGGTTACTCATAGATATGGGCAGCATTTTCCGACGGATAAGCGCCTGGTGCTGATTTGGATTTGAGCCATAAAGCATACAAATGATATGGTAAAACCGCTGATGGTCGAGCGAGTGTTCATCCCACAACTGCAGGTTTTTTAGTGGAATATTCTGTTCTGATTCCCCCATCAGATAAAAAGCAATGGCACCATCAAGCACAGCTTTAGCACCTTTTCTACTCCCATCGGTCAGCAGGAAAATTGAAAAATTATCGACTGTATCTTCCTCTTTACCAGTTACCGGTAAATCCATGAGGTCAATCAAGGCATGGCCTAGTTCGTGATAAGCGATAAAAAGTGTTGTGTTAATCACCATTTCCCGAAGCTGTGCAGGGTCTTTGGTTTTTGTTTTAAACAGCTCGTAGAGATACGACACCATCTCATAACAGATGGTTACTTTTTTGCTGTGTTCGTCATAAAAGGCATTGCTTGTCTGGCATTCATCAAAAGTTATGTACAAGTCTTCTGGCAAAGCCAGATACCCGTTTATATCGTGCGCAATGGCCTCTAAGATTTTAGTCCGTTTGATGCCCTCCTGAAAATCTCTGAAAAAAGGGTCTTTAAGATAATCGTTCCAGACAACTTTCACATCGCCGTGGTCTTCCATGCTTGCCTGTTGAGCAAACACAGAAAAAGAGCAACAAATAAAAGCAATAATCCAGCCTTTCATCATTCTTGTGGCACAAACCTATGGTTTGTTTACTTTAATTTTAATATTGCAGAAGCATACATCGTTTCTTTCTAGAACGTAAAAAAATAAAATACCGTCACCAAGACCAACGATATTTTCAAGAATCGTGTGTTAAATAAAGTTAATTAGTCAGGTAGGCTACATAAATTTTTAAGTCATATTAAAGCCGTGTAAAGTTATAGAGTCAGTAAAAATTGTATATTTGTTATAAGAGAATATAATTAGTAAATGAGCGTCTCCATTAGTCTATAAACCCCAAAAAAAGATATTTGAGATGATAACAAGATAGATAAATCTCTAATTTTCACAGGCCCTTGGAGACGTATACAATACGTCTCTACGAAGCGGTTTAATTTATTTTAGTAACGTTTATACATTAGTTTGCAACAAGTTAAATCTTTACCAATCAACCAAATAACAACTAAAAATTGTAACCTTATATCATCATTTCCTGTTTGAGTACAGTTAAAAAACGAGGTTTAAATGATGTGAAAGGATTAAAAATTACGGTTTTTTAATTGTGCGAGTTTAAATGATGCCTGCTTTTTTGCGTTACTTTTTTTCAGGTAAAAAAAGTAACATCCTTCCAACTATAGAAACCTATAACTTTAATCGGTTGGATATAATAAAAGTATCAATGTCTAGTAGAAAAGATGTATTCTTAATTTCACACAACAAGTATAATTTTAACAATAAACCAACAATTCAACCTATAAAACCTACGATGAAAAAGATTTTCCTTTCTTTAAGCCTCTTGGCTTCTATTCAAACATTACAAGCACAAGACCGTGTTTACGGCAAAGTAGGTGCTACCCGTTCGGAGGTAATTGCTCAGAACGGTATGGCTTGCACCTCGCATCCGCTTAGCACACAAGCCGCCATTGAAATACTGAGAGCCGGAGGCAACGCCATAGATGCCGCTATTGCAGCCAATGCCATGGAAGGAATGGTTGAGCCTCACATGAACGGCATCGGCGGCGATTTATTTGCCATTGTGTGGGATGCCAAAACAAAACAATTATACGGCTTAAATGCCTCGGGACGCTCGCCATATACCTTAACCCTTGCCGAACTAAAAAAACGTGGACTTACGCATTTGCCTTCTACCGGCCCTTTGCCAATTAGCGTACCGGGCTGTGTTGATGGCTGGTTTGAGTTGCATAAGAAATTCGGTAAACTGCCTATGGATAGAATCTTGTCGCACGCCATTTCTTATGGCCGAAACGGTTTTCCGGTGCATGGCGAGTTGGCTAGTTCGTTGGCGGCTGTGCCAAGGTTGTATGGTAAATTTCCGAATGTAAAAGAGCATTATTATCCAAATGGCGAAGTGCCTAAAAAGGGAGATATATTCAAGAATCCGAATCTGGCTAATACGCTTGAGAAAATTGCCAAAGGAGGGCGTGATGCTTTTTATAAAGGCGAAATAGCGCAAACCATAGATGCCTTTATGAAGAAAAACGGCGGCTTTTTAAGTGCAAAAGACCTTGCCGACCATACTTCGACATGGGTAGAGCCTGTATCGACCAATTATCGTGGCTATGATGTGTGGGAGCTGCCACCAAACGGACAAGGCATAACAGTATTGCAAATGTTGAATATTCTGGAAGGCTACGATTTCTCGAAAATACCTTATGGCAGCACCGAACACGTTCATTTGGTTACGGAGGCTAAAAAACTGGCTTTTGAAGACCGTGCCAAATATTATGCCGACCCTGAATTTGCCAAGATTCCGGTAAAACAATTGATTTCGAAAGAATATGCTGCTGAAAGACGCAAACTGATTACCGATAGAGCCGCTGCCCGCTACGATGCCGGAAACCCTGCTTTAAAAGATGGTGATACGATTTTTCTGACGGTAGCTGATAAAGAGGGTAATATGGTTGCCTTGATTCAGAGTAATTACCGTGGGTTTGGCTCAGGCATGATGGCCGATGGGCTAGGCTTTATGTTTCAGGATAGAGGCGAAATGTTCAGCCTCACCGAGGGCGAAAACAATACTTTTGCGCCACATAAACGCCCATTTCATACCATTATTCCGGCGTTTATAACCAAAGATGGTAAGCCTTACATGAGTTTTGGGGTAATGGGTGGTTCTTTTCAGCCACAAGGCCATGTGCAGATAGTAATGAATATGGTTGATTTTGGCATGAATCCACAAGACGCCGGAGACGCTCCACGCCTAAACCATGAGGGTTCATCGGAACCAACAGGCGAAAAAATGATTGATGGTGGAATGATTACGATGGAGTCGGGGATTCCGTATGAAACCATCAGAGGCTTGATGCAGAAAGGGCACAAAGTGGGTTATATTTTAGGTATGTACGGGGGCTATCAGGCTATTCGCTACGATGCAGAACGCAAAACCTACACAGGCGCATCAGACCCACGAAAAGATGGGCATGCAGCAGGGTTTTAGAAATTTAGTGATTGAGTGATTGTTTTAATTGTGAATTGCGGATTAGCGAATGGTGAATAAAATAGTGTAACATAGTGCCTTTGTGTACATTGTGGCAAAATAATTGAAGAAATCAGCCACAATGTACACTATTTACACAAGGTTTCACGATTTTGATAAGAACGAATAGATAATAGTGTAACATAGTGCCTTGGTGTACATTGTGGCGAAAGAATAAGATAAACCAGCCACAATGTACACTAAGGAGCCACAAGGTTTCACGATTTTGATAAGAACGAATAGATAATAGTGAAACATAGTGCCTGTTGTGTACATTGTGGCAAAATAATTAAAGAGGTTAGCCACAGCGTACACTAAGGAGCCACAAGGTTTCACGGTTAAAGAGTACCAATTATAAATAATGCTGCTGCAGCTACGCCTACCAATGCCCAGATAATAAAGAATTTTTTGCGTTCTTTCTTCTTTTCCTGCGGAGTCATTAAAGAATTTGGCCTGACGGGATTGCTGAATGCTTTAATAAGAAAATAGATACCGCCAGCTAATATGCCTAGTACGGTTAAAAATAAAAGCACAGCCAGCACACCATACCCACCACAGGCCAGACTACAAGCCAGAAACACACCAGCATAACTAAGCCCAAGACTTGCTAAGAAAAGCAATATATATCCAATACGTTTGTTGCTATGTGGGTCGTCGTCGGCAGTAGTTTTCTTTGAGAATAAACGAAACTTATGTTTTTTGACTTGTTTTTTATCTTTTATATCATCGCTAGGCGCTGCTTGTACGCTATCAGCCGGAATCGTAACCGCTGCATTGGCTAGCTGCAGGCTATTGATATTGTAGCCCAAACCTTTGAAGTGATTACCCAAAAGCATAGACAAAAACAGGCTGCTTAAAAATATAATGCCGGTGCTGCGTAGCCTGAATTGTCGGTGTGCTTCTTTACTAAGTACCGGCGCTTTGTGTTTATAGTTATTTTGCACATAAGTTACCAGCAAAACCAGACTTAATACGGCTAACTCAATAAAAACAGGAGAGAGGGTGGGTATAAAATGCTGACCGATGTCGAAACCGATACCTAGTTTTAATACTTCAAAAATTATAATCAACAATATTGCCTTTTTGGTGTTACGGCTTGCCCAGATAGAAATTACATTCATAGCACGTTGTTTTTCGGTAAGGATTTATTGCTTAAAACAAATAGGGCTACGCTTTTGTTTTGCGTAGCCCTTAGCAGTAAATATCATTACTATTAATGTTCTTGTTCTTTAACTAAATCAGTAAGTAAGTCAATCCAGACAGCTGAGTCGTTGAGACTTTCTACCATTTGCCAGTGTTCTCCACCGTTTTCTTCAAACATTTCACGGTATTCTTCGGCCACTTCAATGGTGGTTTCAAGGCAGTCGGCTACAAAGGCTGGCGAGTAAGCTAATACTCTTTTGATTCCTTTTTGTGCCAGTTCTTTCACCACATTGTCGGTATAAGGCTGAATCCAAGGGTCTTTACCCAGGCGAGACTGAAAACTTGTGGTATAAGTGCCTTCTTTCAAGCCTAGTTCTTTAACCAACAAACGAGTAGTTTCAAAGCACGAAGCCCTGTAACAATGCTGATTTAAAGCATGGATACTATCGCAGCAAGAACCTAGCTTACAGGTGTTACCTGTGCAGTCGGCTTTAATCATTTGTCTTTCAGGCAAGCCATGATAACTGAAAACAACATACTCATAATTGCCTTTTTCAAGGTATTTTTTGCCACTGTCGGCAAATGCCTTGATGAATTTAGGGTGATTGTAGAAATAATTGACAAACTTAAGCTGTGGAATTACCAGCCATTGGCCTATTATCCGCATTACTTCTTCATAAACCGAACCCGTAGAAGCTGAAGCATATTGCGGAAAAAACGGCACAACAATAATTTTGCTTAAACCCATTACCTGCAATTCTTTCAGGCCTTTTTCTATGCTAGGGTTTTGGTAACGCATGGCCAGTTTTACCACATACTGGTCGCCTAGTGCTTCTTGTAACTGCTTTTCGTTTCTTTCTCCATAAATTTTTAGCGGAGAACCTTCCTCTGTCCATAGTTCACGGTAAACCTTAGCCGATTTAGGCGAACGGAAAGGGGCAATAATCATATTAATCAGAAACCAGCGAGAAGTGTAAGGGATGTCTATCACACGGGCATCCATCAAAAACTCACGTAAGTATTTTCTTACATCAGGTACGTTCGGAGTGTCAGGCGTTCCTAAATTTACTATTAATACTCCAGTTTTTCCAAGCATAATCGAGATAACAAATTTTTGAAAAGAGTAGCTCTTTTCGAAGAATGATATATTTAAGAGTCGTTAACCGTGGCACGCCTATACTCGGAAGAAGACAGGGCGTGTCACGGTTTTAATTTCTGTACAAAGGTAGTTGAAAAATCTCTTAGATGTAACCGTGACACGCCCTTATTCGTTCGAGTATAGGCGTGCCACAGTATGTTTATCCTTAAAGCGGAATATTGCCATGTTTTTTACGTGGCAAAGTAGCTACTTTATTTTCGAGCATTTTAAAGGCTTTTATCAGCTTTTCTCTGGTATCTTCCGGTTTAATCACCTCATCTATATAGCCACGGTGAGCGGCTTTGTAAGGATTGGCAAACTTTTCGGTATATTGACTGATTTTATTCTGTAATTCGGCGGCTGGGTCAGGTGCTTCGCTTATCTCTTTACGGAAAATGATTTCGGCCGCTCCGGCTGCACCCATTACGGCAATTTCGGCCGATGTCCATGCATAGTTCATGTCGGCACCTATATGTTTTGAGTTCATTACACAATAAGCACCGCCATAGGCTTTACGGGTAATAACCGTAATGCGTGGCACTGTTGCTTCGCTGAAAGCATAAAGCAATTTGGCTCCATGCATAATTATACCGTTCCATTCCTGGTCGGTGCCGGGTAAAAAGCCGGGTACGTCTTCTAAAACCAGCAATGGAATATTGAAACAATCGCAGAAACGAACGAATCTTGCGCCTTTTATACTGGCATCAATATCTAGCACCCCAGCCATTACCGATGGCTGATTGCCCACAATACCAATGCTGCGGCCGCCGATATGGGCAAAGCCTACTACAATGTTTTCGGCAAAGTTTTTATGCACTTCAAAGAAACTATCCGTATCAACAAGCTCGTCAATTAGTTCTCTGACATCATAGGGTTGATTCGGGTTTTCTGGTATTAAGTCGTTGAGTTTAACACGTTTCTCGTTCCCATCAGCCTCATAAGGTGCAAAAGGCGGTTGGTCTTCGCAATTGGAAGGGATATAGCTGAATAACTTTTTAATATCGTTGATGCATTGTACCTCGTTAGCCGCCACAAAATGCGTTACGCCCGACTTGGTGGCATGCGTCATGGCTCCGCCGAGTTCTTCTGAGGTTACGTCTTCATGTGTTACGGTTTTCACTACATTTGGCCCCGTTACAAACATATAAGAGGTGTTTTCGACCATAAAAATATAGTCGGTCAGGGCAGGGGAGTAAACGGCTCCGCCCGCACAAGGCCCCATAATGGCTGATATTTGCGGAATAACGCCCGAAGCCAATGTATTACGGTAGAAAATATCGGCGTATCCGGCCAATGAATTTACGCCCTCTTGAATACGTGCACCGCCTGAATCATTAAGCCCAATAAGCGGAGCACCGTTTTTCATGGCCATATCCATTATTTTACAAATCTTTTCGGCGTAGGTTTCTGACAATGAGCCCCCAAATACCGTGAAGTCTTGCGCAAATACGTATACCAAGCGGCCTGCAATAGTGCCGTAGCCTGTTACTACGCCATCTCCTAAGTAATATTCTTTATCAAGCCCGAAATCTTTGCTGCGGTGCATTACAAACTTGCCGATTTCTTCAAATGTGTTTTCATCTAACAACAGTTCGATTCTTTCTCGTGCAGTGAGTTTTCCTTTTGCATGTTGGCTTTCTATTCTTTTTATTCCTCCGCCTTGCTCGGCTTCTGTATTTTTACGGTCAAGTATTTGTAGCTTTCCGAGATTTGAGTTTGATGACATATCGGGTTCAGAGTCTTTTGAGTTAAGCAAATCTAAGAAAAAATGTATTAATGTAAATATTTTTATTTCTGAGGTTTGCGATTGATGAAGGGAGCAATTATGTGATTGTTTTATATAAATAGTATAGTTTTCGTAGAGCCGTACGGTTCGCCGCGCGATTGCGATACGGCTCCAAGGGAATATCATATTTATAAATGAAAATATGGTTACGAAATCTTAAAATTTTGGCTAATTTGTCGAATTGTCAATGAAAAACGTATTCTACGACAAGAGCCGTATCGCAATACGGCTCTACGAAAACTGGTTTTACACAATCAATTCTTTACCAATTTCTTCAAAACACTATCAATTTCATTTTTGGCTAGCCAGCGGCCATCTAGCATTACGCCTTGTATGCTGCCAACGGCGTTGATGTCTTTCAGTGGATTGGCATCAAGCAATACTAAATCGGCTATGGCTCCGGTTTTTATTACACCCAAATTATCGTTTTTAAAAAACTTACCGATGTTTACTGTACCCGTTTGTAATGCCTGATAAGGTGTCAAGCCCGATTGTACCAGATAATTCAGTTCGTGTTTTAATGAGAAACCCGGTACGCTAAAAACCTGTGGCGCATCAGACCCCAGCAATAAACCTACACCCTGGCGTTGGCTCTCACGGATAATGGTGCGGCGCACATCAATAAATTTCAATACCGATTCTGGTTTATATTGTGGGCTTTGCATAGTGCTGTTTTTGGCTTTAGCCCAACTATCAAGTGTCTTTTTATCCATATATTTCATTTCCGGCCATGCAAGTATTTGTTCACTCGTACGGTTCGGCGACTGCCAATGCTCGGCCAATGTCTGGGTTGGTACAAGCCATACATTATTATCTTTAAGCGTTTTCAGTATTTTATCAAGGCGCGATACGTCGGCATTATGCCCTACAAACAAGCCAAACAAACCTGCTTCGGCTTCGGTAAGTGTGTCAATGCGTGGCATCATGGCTTCTACAATGCCATCCAGGTGGTCGATAGTGGCATAACCAGCTTCGGCCGAACGCCAAACACCTACACCAAAAGATACGTGCCCGGCAAATGGCATATTTTCTTCTTTGGCTGTTTTAACAATGGCCTCGAAGTTATTTTTGCTAATGCCCGGGTGCATCTTCATAAAATCGTATCCGGCTTTTTTCTGGCTTCTTACTTTTTCGCTGCCTTCTTCGGGTGTTTTGATGCTGGCACCGCTAAACGACGGCCCCGAGGTGTACAGACGTGGCCCTAGAACCTCACCCGATTTAATTTTACTGCGTAGCTCCAGATGCAGCGGGTGCCCTAGCATACCTCTGATGGTGGTAACCCCGTTGGCAGCAAAAAGCAGCAGCACATCTTTCATGGGCTGAATATCATCAATCGGGGGGACGTGGGCGTGCATTTCGGCAAGGCCGGGCATCAGGTATTTACCTTTGGCATCAATTACTATTGCGTTTTTATCGTACTTTGCTTTTGCGCCAATGGCTGTTATTACGCCATTTTTTACTACTACTGTTTGGTTGTCTAAAACGGTTTCAGAAGTCATCGGAATCACCGAAACATTGGTGAAAACTATTTCTTTCTGTCGGGAATCTATTGTTTGTTGTGCCTGGGCTACGAGCGAGCCTAATAGCAAGAGGATTAAAAGATGTTTTTTCATAGTTGATAGATGTTAGTTGGGCAAAAAACTGTTGTGTAATATTTTTTTTCCTTAAGGAATATTCATGCAATATAATCAAAAAATAATGGCTGCTTGCGTGTTTTGTACTTAAAAGACTGAGAAGAGTTCAATTTTTTTATATCAATTACCCTCATTATTACGTTAATGTTTAGAATAAAATAAACGTATTATTAAGCGGGGGATTTTTCAAGCTTTTATCGAAATTTGAAATTCCGAGGGTTTTGGCTTAATTTTCCCGTTCGAATCAATTTTATAGCGCTACATGAAATCTAACAGGTCTTACTTCCTCAAGTTCTTTGAGGTGTTTTTTATGCTACTGGTTATCATCGGTCTCACGCAGTATTTCGACTTCTTTACTAACTTACTAGGGCAGGTTGTTACCAATGCTAAACTTATCTGGATTGTTTGCGGAGTGCTTCTGGCTTTAAGCGCAGGGCTGGCTTTTATTTGGCATAAGTTTATAAAAAAAACAGACTTGCATCAGTGGTTTCAGCCCATTATTACCTACTATGTAGCGCATCAGATTACTATTTATGGCGCTGCCAAAATACTAAAAACGCAGTTTCAGGTACCTAATTATATCTGGGAAAGTCCGATAGGGGAGCTACACGGATTCTGGCTTACTTGGTCATATTTTGGTTACTCGCCTTCTTTTGCTTTCTTGTTGGGGGCTATTCAGGTAGGGGGGGCTATTCTGCTCATTTTCCGTAAAACACGCCTGCTGGCAACTTTTATTTTGTTGCCGATTATGATAAATATCGATTTTATCGATTATTTCTATCAAATATCGCCGATGGCTTTTTATAACTCGCTTCATTATACTTTTATCCTGATATTCATTATGTTTCTTGATGTCGATAAACTGGTAGATGCCTTTTTATCGTACAAAGAGTATTTCTATTTTAATAAAAAAACACTTATCTACACACTGGTAAGAATTGTGATAATAGGCGGTGGATTTTTACATATTTACCTGCTTAAGAAGAAATATGAGGCTAAATCGGCTCTGATTGGTGTCTGGAAAGTAGACCAACTTACCATGCGTAACCAAACAATTGTTCCGTCGGTAGCTACGGCCGACTCGGTGTGGTCGAAAGTATATTTTGAAGAACACTACGGTGTTTTGTTTAAATACAACCCGGATAAGTTTAATAAAAAGAAAGATTTGTTTGGGCAATATACGGTAGATGAGCCAAAACACATGGCACAAATCAAATTAGAGAATGCCGATATAATGAACCTACATTATCAGATACAAGATAGTACAATGGTGATGCGAGGCGTATATAAGAAAGACTCTTTGCTTATGCGGTTGAAGCGATTGAAGTAATCAAAGCGTCTCAATCATATTCATGATAATATCTGGTTTGATAAACAGATAGACCAATAGGCATACAAATATGAGCAGAAATGCTCTTTTCAATAAATCAAGATGATAGCGTTTGGCGCTTCCTTGTGGGTCTTTAAAAATCATAAAGAACGGGATACGCAGGTAGTAGAAAACCGAAATGGCGGTATTGAGCAAACTGATTATCAAGACAATAAGTAAAAGCTGATTGCCTGAGTACTGATAAGATTCCCAAAGGGCGGTAAATATGAGCAGCTTGCCTGTAAAGCCTACCGTTGGTGGGAAACCCACCAGCGCAATCATGATTGTTACGGCAGCCAAGCCCAAAAATATGTTTTCTTGCCCTAATCCTCGCAGGCTCGATAATTCGTAGCTTTCGGTTTTGAGTGCCAGTAAATCAACAAGCAAGAAGGCCGCCAGGGTAATAAACAGATAAGTAGCTACATAAAAAATGGCCGACTGCACCCCAAATTGGTTGAGTGCCAGAAGCCCCACAAGCATAAAGCCCGCATGCGCAATGGTTGAGTAGCCGAGCATCCGCTTGGTGTTGTTCTGCCACAAGGCCGATAGGTTGCCTATAAACAAAGAGCCTATAATGATAACTGCCAGCAAGAGTCTGAAATCGACACTTAAACCTCCGAGAAAACGAATCATTACTACAATAACACCTACTTTAGGCGCTATTGATAAAAATGCTACAATAGGCGTAGGCGTGGCTTCGTAAACATCGGGTGTCCAGCTATGAAATGGTGCTGCCGAGAGTTTAAACAATAAGCCACCGATTGTCATAAAAGCTGCTACATTTGCCACCCACGAAGGATTCTGACCCAGAAAAGTAGCAAACTCCTGCCCTGCAAAGTTCAGCGTGCCTGTCATGCCATAGAGCAACGAAATACCATAGAGCATCACGGCCGAGCTTGTAGCTCCTGTAAGCAGGTATTTGATACCAGCCTCGGCATTATTCTTTGTCTTATTGATGGCTACCAGTATATAAGAACAAATAGAAACCATCTCGAGCGCAATGTAGAGCATCAGCAGGTGGGTTGTCATGGTCATAACAAACAAACCTAAGATTAATGCCAGAAAAATAACATAGAACTCGCCCACTACTTTGTAGCCGATAATCCATAAGTGAAGAATTACCAGAATAGCCGAAGTGGTGATGATTAGTTTAAAGAATATGCTGAGTTTATCGAGATAAAGCAGGTTATTGAACAAAACCACCCCCGAATTGAAGTACTGGTCGAGAAAATTCAGAAACACATAAAATACAAAGCCGATGGTAATGAGTATGCTGATAGTAAACGTATTGTACAGATTGTGGCTTTGCTGATTTTTTTTTGTGAAAGCAACAATTGTAACAATAATTAAGAATATACCTGCAAAAACCAACTCGGGCAATAAAAGCCTTGTGCTGAATAAAATATGTGAGAGTTTTTCGAGCATTACCTGTATTATCTGCTAATGGTGGCTTGTTGGGCTGCCATCAGGAATCAATGTTCGTTTAAAATTTTTGTAAAAATACTTTTACGCTTGCGTCGCTGAGTTCGAAAAGCAGACCCGGGAAAACCCCGAATATGATAGCCAAAACAGCCAAACCATAAAGCATTATGATTTCTCGTAGGTCGAGGTCTTTCATGTGTTGCTCGTGGTTGCGGTTTACCCAGAATTTACCAAAGAACATTTTTTGCAATGTCCAGAGGAAATACCCTGCCGATAGCACCAAACCCAGCATAGCCAGCATAGGCACCCAGTCGGGTAAAATAGTTGATTGGAAACCACCCATCAGCGTGAAAAACTCACCTATAAAACCCGGTAGCGACGGTAAGCCTAAACCACCAAAGAAAGCAATTGTAACGGCTACTGTATAAAGCGGCATTTTTGATGCCAGACCTCTGAAATTATCAATCAAGCGGTTATGGGTTCGGTCGTAAATTACCCCAGCAATCAGGAAGAGCATGGCCGATAAAATACCGTGCCCAAACATCTGATAAATTGCACCATTAACACCCTCGGCCGTGATAGACGATAAGCCTAATAACACAAAGCCCATGTGCGAAACCGACGAATAGGCTATCATTTTCTTTAAGTCTTCTTGTGCCAAGGCATTGAAAGCCCCATAGATGATAGACAGCACGCCTGCGCCGGCTACAATATAAGTACACTCAAGGGCCATATCAGGGAAGAAGCCATAGGCGATTCGGATAAAACCGTAAGCACCTATTTTAAGCAATATACCTGCCAGTATTACCGATACAGGGGTTGGAGCTTCTACGTGGGCATCGGGTAGCCATGTGTGCAATGGCACAACAGGCAATTTAATACCAAAACCTATCAGCAATAAAATAAAGGCAAACATACGGGCCGAAATACCAAAAATCTGTTGGGTGCTATCGGGCGATAGTAATGAACCAGGAATATAATTTTTGAAGTCGGCCAGGAATCTGAAATCGAAAGTATGTACAACTGTGCCTAATTCTTGCGAAAAGAAAGTATCATTGACCGACATAGCTAGGCCAATCATCACAATCAGAATAAAAACAGAGCCGACAAACGTATAAATGAAAAACTTAATGGCTGAATATTCTCTGCGCTCGCCACCCCAGATACCTATCAGGAAGTACATAGGCAAGAGCATGAACTCAAAGAAGATAAAGAACAAGAAGAAATCGAGTGCAACAAAACAGCCTATTACTGTGCCCGAAAGCAACAGAAATAGCGAGTGATAGGCTTTTGGCCGATGCTCAATAGTAAACGAGGCAATAGACCCCACCAGAAACACAATGCCAGAAAGCAGCACCATAGCCATATTGATACCATCGACACCCAGAATGTAATCGATAGACAAAATGCCCAGATTGCCGAGCCCAAGCCTTATCCATTCGTATTGTTCTACAAACTGAAAGGAAGTCAGCTTGCGGTCGAAAGTATTATAGAGGGTAAAAATGTTTAAAATATTGATAACGCTTACTAGCAGAGAAATCCATTTGAACGAATCTTTGTAAGCATTTGGCAATAACAACACCAATGCTGCCGCAATAATCGGAAGGAAAATAAGTGTTGAAAGTAAAATATTATTCATGCCACGATTCTCAAAAAGAGCATTTGTTTAGGTTATACGATTAATAAGACTATGATTAAAACCAGACACACAAAAATAGTGATGATGTAGGTCTGGGCTTTGCCATTTTGTATTTGTCGGGTATAATGCCCGGCTCTATAAGTAAGGTTTGCTACAAAGTTTACAGTGCCATCAACAATGTTGCGCTCTATCCAACTCATAACAACCGAAATACCCAGAAACAGGCGCGCCATCAGGTTTACGAATCCATCAATTACTACACTATCGAATGTATGTAAAACAGGGCTTATCCATACCATTGGGTTTACAATTACGAGCTGGTATAGCTCGCTCAGGTAAAAATTATGAAACACCAGGCGGGCAATAAAGCCATCAGGCTGGGTTTTGTATTTATCTAATTGGTTGCTTTCTTCTTTTGTGTAAATATAACCCAGTAATACGCCATTGAGCGATACCAGAATGGCTACGTAGGCTATCCAATGGTAGTTTTTAGATTCATGCGGAAAAATATCAAAAAACCAACTGCTTTCGGCATAAAACGGGTTTACCGAGAAAATAAAACCAATTGAAGCAAAGGCCATCACGATAACCGATAGTTCCATAGGGCCAATTACTGATAGTGCTTCGTAAAAAGACTCTACCGTAAGTTTGTCGTCTTCGTTGTTATCATCTTCTACTTTTACAATGCCCTCAATGCGCTTGGCTACGTTTCTATAAAAACTCACCGCACCCGACGAAATAAGTCCGAGCGGATTGTCTTCTCGTTCCAGAAACACCAGATATACTTGGCGCATCATATAATAGGCACCCATGCCCGATACAACCAGACAAGCCGCCGGAACAATGAAGTAAAACTGCGAAGGCTGATTGGCCGCCCACTCGAAAGCAGCAACAATAATGGCATCTTTCGACAAGAAACCCGAAAATAGTGGAATACCCGCCAAAGCTGCCGCACAAATGGTATAGCAATAAAAAATAATTGGTATTTGCCTGCGCAGATTACCCATGTGGCGCATATCCTGTTGGTGGTGCGTGTAATGAATAACTGCTCCTGCCGAGAGAAACAAACCAGCCTTGAAAAATGCGTGTGTTACCAAATGGAAAAGGGCTGCATTTACTGCGCCTATGCCAAGGCTTATTACCATAAGCCCTAGCTGCGAAATGGTAGAATAGGCCAGTAGTTTTTTAATATCGTATTGGTTGAGTGCCGAACAAGCACCAAAGAAAGCCGTGAGTGTACCTACTACCGCCATAACCATAAGGGCATCGGGCGATAGAATAGGGTAGATGCGAGCCATCAGGAAAATACCTGCCGCCACCATTGTAGCTGCATGGATTAAGGCCGAAACAGGGGTTGGGCCTTCCATGGCATCAGGTAGCCATATTTGTAAAGGTAATTGTGCCGATTTGGCTATACAACCACAGAAAATGAGCAAGCCCATCGTGGTTAATACTGGTGTATTAAGCGCCGCTGCCGGAATCAACCTGGCTTTTTCGGTAATCGCCAGAATATCAAAAGTGCCGAAATAGCGGTAAACCAGAAAAATACCAATCAGAAAACCTATATCTCCAACCCGATTGACCAAAAAAGCTTTTTTGGCGGCATTGGTAGCCGATTGTTTTTCGTACCAGAAGCCTATCAGCAAATAAGAACACGTACCCACCAACTCCCAGAAAATGTAAATCATGAGCAGGTTGCCTGATACTACAATGCCTATCATTGCCAATACAAAAAGGTTGATGTAGGCATAATATCGCCCGAAACTCGGGTCGCCGGCCATGTATTTCAAAGAGAAAACCTGTACCCATAGTGCAATAAACTGCACCAGAAAATACATCAGAAAGGTAAGGTCGTTGAAAATAATATCGATTGAAATACGGGTATCGCCAATGTAGAACCAGTCGTAGTGAATTACTTCACCCATAATATCGCTGATACGAATACCCATCGAAAACAGCACACCTATAACATTGAGCGTTATTGATAGCATCCCTACAGATTGTTCGCTCAAAGAATTCCGTTTAAATAATAAAAACGAGAATCCCACTAAGTACAATAATAGGTTAATCAGTATAACTTGCTCGGCAGACATTCAGATAAAGGGGTATTTTTGCAAATATCTTACCTAATGAGTTATAAAGCAAAGATGCAGCACAAATTTGTCTTTAATTTTTATAAATCGGAAGCACTAATTGCCTTGAAAGCTTGTTGTTTAATTAACAAACCACTCATACAATGGACGTACAAAAAACGATAATCAGGGTTTTGGAACTCTTCCGAATGCTTGCCATTCTCTATGGCATTTCATTGGTAATTTTTGTAGCAAGTGCTTTTTATTATTTCAAGCAAGATAAACCACCTCAGCAAAATTCTACTGCAACTGTTGTTAATCCTTCTGAAACCAAAAGCGTTCAATTTTCTGAAACTGCCCTTAAAGGTAAAAGTTTATTTACCGAGAGCTGTGCGCAATGCCATACAACTACCGATGAGGTTGTAGTAGGGCCGGGGCTGAAAGGCATACAGGAGCGTAGGCAATTAAAATGGCTGAGAGACTGGATACGTAATTCGCCAAAAGTGATTGCAAGTGGCGATAAATATGCGGTTGAGTTATTTAATAAATACAACAAAACTGCGATGACTACTTTTACGAACTATACCGACGAGGACATTGATTCGATTCTGAAATATATTGCGGAAGCAAACGGAGAAGTAGCAGTGCCTTAAAGTGATTGGGAATTTTTAATTTATTAATAAGTCGACAAGTAAATTTGCCGGAGGAAAATACTATTTTTGGCTTGTGGATTTTTGGGGGATGGATTAGGGTAGAATTTTAGGTTTTCAGGAAAAATGGGTTTCTCGTAGAGACGACATGCTGGCGTCTCCGAGGGTCTATAAAAATCAGAAATCTATCTAGTAGGTTATGTTCCTCAAATAACATTTTGGGGATTTCATAGACCAATGAGACGCCAGCATGTCGTCTCTACGAAGCGGTATTTTATTTTAGAAATATTTATTAAAATCCTCGTTCACCGACAAAAAACACTAGGAAAAATAATCACCGCAGCGGCGGCCACTCATTCACTAAATCACAAATCACTCAATTTTATGAAATCTCCTCTTCTGGGTCTCAGAACAACAATTTACAAGGTAAGCGATATGGCACAGGCTAAAGCATGGTATAGCGATGCATTTGGCATTGAAGCCTATTTTGATGAGCCTTTTTATATAGGCTTTAATGTAGGCGGCTACGAACTAGGCTTGCAACCAGACGAAAAAAACGAGGGCAAAACCGATGGCGTAATTACCTACTGGGGTGTTGACGATGTGGCACAAACCATTAATCACCTCATAGAAAAAGGCGCTACAATATATGAAGAGCCAACCGAAGTAGGTGGCGGCATAATAGTAGGCGCAGTAAAAGACTTATGGGGCAATGTGGTAGGTGTTATCTACAACCCTCATTTTCAATTGGCCGGGTAAAAATTCTTAAAAGTTTTGATAACACCCATAAACGTAGCATATTGCGCAAAGCCATAAAATACCTTGTTGATTACGGCATCGTAAGGCACTTTTATCACAAACGAGAAATAGGCCTCGCACACAGTAACCAAGGTAAATGCCAGTGAGCCTGCTATAAACCATTGATAACTACTCTTGTTGGTTTTACGGAGTAATGCCGTAATATAAAGCAAAGACAGAAAAACCATATAGATGATTGATGAAAAAAAGAAGCCCGAAGGTAGCCTTGAAAATATAATAAGAAAAGGAGAAATAAGAAGCAGTAAATTAAGGCTCACTTTGGCTAGTTCTTTTGTGGTGCCCGTAAAAACGGTCTCTTTCCGAACGGTAGCTATGTAGAAAGAGAAACTAAGCATATAAAAAATGAGCGATATAGCCTTAGCGGTTTCGGTTCTGAACTCAAATGTAATATCTCCAACGGCAGCAAGTAGTAAGCCTAATGAGTAAGTATAATCTTTAAGTTTGTATTCGCCTCGGCGGCGCGCGTAATAAAAAGCGAGCAGACAAAGAGCCGGAAAGGCACTGGCAAAGCCAAGCCAATCTTTATGGAACGTGTATGCTATGGCATCTATTAAACAACAGAGCACATAGATTAATTTTAGTGTAGATGGCATTTGGGAATGGACATTACGTAATTTTTACAAAATTATCGCTTTTTTAAATAATTTTAAAATACAAAAGTTAAGTGATACTCTAATAATTTTTATTACAACATTAGTGCCACAAATTTGTTTACTTTTAAAGCTGATTAAGTAGGAAAAACTTCTACAAAATCTATTTTGAACATCTAAAAAATTCAACAAAATGAAAAGAAATGCAACAGCCGTTTGGCAAGGAACAGGCAAAGAAGGTAAAGGACACCTTAGCACGCAAAGTACAGTTTTGAATCAGACTCAATATTCGTTTAATTCTCGTTTTGAAGACGGTGTGGGTACAAACCCTGAAGAATTGGTGGCAGCAGCACACGCAGGCTGTTTTACTATGAAACTGAGCTTTAACCTGTCGGGTGCCGGATTTACGCCTGAAAACCTTGAAACCAAATGCGATATTACGTTTGAAAACGGCGAGATTACGCTTTCGCACCTGACCCTGACAGCCAAAGTGCCTGAGATTTCGAAAGAGAAATTTGATGAACTGGTAGCAGATGCAGAGAAAAACTGCCCAATCTCTAAATTGTTGAATACCAAAATAACTGTTGATGCTACTTTGGCGTAAATAGTGATGATAAAGAAGAGGCTGTCTTAAAAGTTTTCTATACCAAATAATATTTGGAAAAGACCCCACCCTAACCCTCCCCAACAATGGGGAGGGGACAAAAGAGCCCCTCTCCCCACAGTTGGGGAGAGGGACGGTCGGCCGCTGCCGTTGGGGTGTGGGGTTGAAGCTTTGCCAAATAATATTTTGTGTAGTTTTCTTTTGAGACAGCCTCTTGTTCTACTCCTCCAAAGGCAGTTTCAATAAATAACCTGCCAAATCAGATAAATCTTTTTCTTTTAAACCCATTGATGAGGGCTCGGGCATGAGGCTGTTGGTGAGTTGTTTGCGGCTGGCAATATTGGCTTTTTTGATGCTCGTCAACTGGCCTGCTACGTCTTTCAGCATGAGGGTTTCGCCATCGCCTACCAGAAAACCGTAATAAGTGTTTTTGTCTTTGGTGCTTATAATCCAGGGCTCGTAGCCAAAGGCCATGCTTGCTGATGGATTTACGATGGCATCAATCAAGCCCGCTTTATCAAACTTCTTGCTTATCAGCGTAAGTTCGGGGCCTATTTCTGCCCCTTCTTTGTCGAACTTATGGCAGGTAGCGCAGTTTTTTCTGAAAACTTCATAGCCATTCTTCAAGTCAGAGGGCATATCAAGGGCAAGGCTCACAGATAATTCTTTTCCACTTGGGCGTAAAAAATAATCGCTCGCCATCATGCGTATAGATTTATCAGGATTATTGAAAATATGCTGTGCAACTACCCCTTTTACTTCTTTAGGTATGCGTGATTCGCCCGCAAGGCTCAACAACATTTTACCACCTATGGCATCTTTTGCCAATTTTTCGGCCGCTTTTTCTCTGGTAGCCTTTGGCTGGTTTTTATCGAGCATTTGTTTTTCGAGTGCCAGCATTTGCTTTTGCTGCGCCGAAAGTTGCGTATTAACGGCTTTCTCCCAATCCATCAAACTAGCCCATTCGTTGGTTTTTCTGAAATTTACCCACCAGAAAGCCTGCTCCGATACGTCTTTTAAAGGGCTTTTGCTCAGGGCAAGCATGGCCGTTACAGCTTGTTTGTCTTTAATAAAAGCCAGTGCAGTAATGGCTTGTTTCCGTTGCGCTTCTGTCAGGCTTTGGGCTGATGCTCTTACTTTTAAATCGTTCACGGCCTCAACAGGGTGCAAGCGCCATACAAGCGTGGCTGTGGCGTTATTCCAAGAAGTAGGGTCTTTAGCTAGCGTAGGTCTGATTGCCTGATAATAGGCACTTTCTTTACCATCTAATGCCTGCCCGATGGCTTCGGTTTCGAAGCGGTCGGTGCCATCGTGGGCTTTTACCAGATTATCAATAATGCTTTTGATGTTTGCCAACGGCAGGTCTCTTAAAGCAATGGCTACTTCACGGCGCACGGCGGTGGCTTTATCAGTCGATAATTTTTCGGCTATGGGCAGTATATCGGTCTTTACCTGCCGCAAGGCTCTGAAAGCCGTTGTTTTCAGGGCCGCATTGTCGGTATCGAGTACTTTTTCTACTGTTTTTATGCCTTCATCTCCCATTTTTGAGAGCAACCATACGGCTCTTGCCTGTACATAAGGGTTGGCATCGCTCAATAGTTTTTGTACTTCGGCTATCTTATTGCTTTTGCGTAGGGCTTCAAAACCTAGGTTACGCACATTAATTGCCGGATTCTTCAAGGCAGCAATCTGCCCTTGTGTGGTGCTTAAATCGATTGTAGGAGGGGTGAGCTTTTTGCCTTTAGGTGTAATTCTGAAAATACGGCCATGTGCTTTTTTGTCGTGCATGGCATGGCCGCCTACTACGGGGTCGTACCAGTCGGCTATGTAAATAGAGCCATCGGTGCCAACGGTAACATCGCTTGGGCGAAACCACTTACGGGTGTCTTGGCTGGTATCGTGCCAAATATAATGGTCGTCGGTTTTTGGAAACGAACTAATTAGGTTGTGGCGTTGCATTTTAAACCCTGCTCCATCAATAGTAGGTTGATACGAGAAAATCACGTTTCGGCCTGCTTCACAACTTAACAAAGTACCACGGTATTTTTCGCCAAGGGCATCGCCTTCATAAAAAGCAATACCTGTTGGAGAACCCGCCCCTGAATTATCGATGGCTGGTTGCACTCCGGGGTCGTCCTGGTGCCAGTGTGCTGTAAACATCTCTTGCCCCGGGCGGCGGTCGGCCTGCCAGAAACGTGTGCCGTCTGCACTAAAATAGCCAGCGTTGCCACCTTCCATGAGGTAGCTCACACGGCAGGTTATCACTTGGTCGTCGTTATCGTTCTGCCACATATTGCCATAAGAATCAAGGCATACTTCGTAACTGTTTCTGAAATTATGCCCCATTACTTTCAGGTTTTTGGCGTCGGTATCCATGCGTAATGCCAAGCCACCAACCCATACACGGCCATCGTCTGATTTCTGATTTCCTTGGTTCGATTTGTTGTAAGGTGTGCCGCCGTGGTAGCTGCTGCCCGAGCGGAGCGTCCAGCCGCCTTTGTCAGTTACTATATGCGGGCCGGCATTGCCTGTATTAAAATGCCAGTTGCCATCAGGCCCTGCAGTAACCGAGTGCAGCGAGTGGTCGTGGTCGAGCCCTCCGAATCCGGTCAGGAGTATTTCTTTTTTATCGGGCACGTCGTCGCCGTTTTCGTCGGTGTACACAATCAGGTTTGGGGCGGCCGATACAATTACCTTTTTGCCAATTACGGCAATGCCCAATGGTGCTATCAGGTCTTTATCCTGTGCAAAAACCTTCGACTTATCAGCTTTGCCGTCGCCGTCGGTATCTTCCAGTATTACCACACGGTCGCCTTTCTGCTCGTTATTGATACGTTCGCCGGGCTTGGTGTTGAAATTGCGGTAGTCTACGGCCTCGGTAATCCAGATGCGCCCCTTTGCATCAACATCCATATTGGTAGGGTTGTGTAGCATTGGTGTTTCGGCCCAGAGAGTAGCCTCGAGGTCGTCGGGTACGTAGAGTTTATTTTTATCGTCGTTGTAGCCTGGCGCAAAAGCCGTAGCTAATACCAAAGCTGTGCTAAGCCACAAGATAGCAGACGCTTTCTTTGCGAAGAGCATAAGGGTAAAATTAGATTGAATAAATGCTTGTCTATACAAGTATCGAATTTAGGAAATTTGCTGATAAATTTTGATATGTGTATCAGTAAATTTTTTCCATGAGAATTTCTGTGCTTGTTGCAGGGCCTTTTTGCTTAATTGCAGGCGCAGCGTAGTACTTATATAGAGCTGATGCATGGCATCGGCAATGGCGTTTTCGTCGGTGGGTTCAACGAGTAGGCCGGCATCTCCAAGCACTTCGGGAAGTGCGCTTTTGTTTGATGTTATTACGGGTGTGCCACATTGCATGGCTTCGAGCGGAGGTAAGCCAAAACCCTCATACAGAGACGGGTACACAAAGGCCATTGAGCCTGAATACAGGGCGGCAAGGTCTTGGTCGGCCACAAAGCCTGTGATGATTATCCGCTCTTTCAGGATTGGATTGGCTTTTATTTCTTCAAAAATAGTTTCAAAGTCCCAGCCTTTGGTGCCTACCAGCACAAGGTTGAGGTCGTCTATTTTTTCTTGCTGAATCAGTTTCAGAAAACTTCTGATGGTGCGCTCAATGTTTTTGCGGGGCTCAAGCGTGGCGATCGATAAAAGGTACTTTTTATGGGTATCAATGTTGTATTTTTTTAATGTAGATTCTATCGTTTCATCGTCTTTTACCTGATAAAATTTATCTTCTGAGGCGGCCGGATGCACCACAAAAACGCTGTCAGGCGAAATGCCTGTTGCTTCGCATAAATCGTTTTTGGTGGCTTCTGAAACGCATATAGGGTAAGTGTGTTCGTCAATACTATCAAGGATTTTCTTCATTATCATTACATTCCACTCGCCGAAATACGATGGAAACAAATGCGGTATCAAATCATGTATCGTAATTACTTTCTTGGGTTTTGAAGCACCTGTCAGCACATCAGGAATGGGCAAAAAGGGCGAATGATAAATATCATAAGCACTTAAAGCCGCCAAATCAAAATCATAAGCGGGTTTCAAATAGCCTCTCAGGCGGGTAAATAGTTCTCTGACTAGCTTCTGCGGAAAAGACTTATAGGCAAAGCTCGAAACAATGTTGTTTTCAAACCTTGCAAGTTTTAAATCCTGTGCTTTATTGACAATCGGTAATTTTTGCTTCGAATAAAAGTTTTGCAGATAGGCAATAGTTTCAGGCAGGTGTTGGGTACTTGCCAGCGCCAGTTGCGTAGAGCTGTTGGCCACCAAACCTTCGAAAAGGTTTTCGGCAACCCGATAAACCCCTGTTCGGGCTTGTTGATTAAAATAACCCAGACCTAAAACAGCACTATCTAAAATAACTTTACTCATGTATAATTACCTGATTTATTTTGTCTACTATTAATTTTTTTACTTCGGTGGTTTCTACTTCTTCCTGGTATATAATGGTTACGTTTTCACGGTCGAAAGGCAAGCCTACACTTGGCTGGTGATTATGTATAAGATAAACAGGGTGGTTTGCCAATGGAAAAAACGGGTAACCCGTGCCTTTGAAAACAGCAATGGTTTTACAGAAAATACAACAAAGATGCTCGGGGAAGGAGTCGAGCGTGAGCGCATAAGTGGCTGTTTGCGACAAAAGCGCTATTTCGTGAATATTGATTTTGTTCGAAGTATCAATCAGGCGGTTCAGGCCGGGAATATTTACCAGATTATAAATTTGGGTACAAAGGCTTGTTTGTCCGCAAAGTAAAATCGTGAAGTCGGTTTGCCCCAATAACTCACCAAGAATAGAAGCCCAGAAATGAGGCGAAAGCTGTTTATGCTCACCACCGGATTCGGGAAATACCATCAGGTAATGGGTCTTTGGTATGCTTACCTTCTGCTGAATTTTCGCAATTGTGGTATCGGGTGCAATCGGGAAATAAGGTTCTATATCGGCTAGTGTTCCTGTAACGCCTATCTCACGCAGGAGCATCAGATACATATCAAAATGATGAAACTCACCTTGTGGCACGTCAAATTCTACATCGAGCAAGCCACCGAGACCCCTGCGGGCAAAACCAAAGGCTTTGCCTACCTTAATAAAAGGCAGCACAAAGTGCGCAACGGCATCGCTGTAACGAATATCAATGTAATAATCGTACGATTCTTGTTTTAGCAATGGCAATGCGGCTAAAAAACTCCTGTAATGCTCTTTGATTTTAGCCGAACGAGAAATTTTTTTCCGGTTGGTCTGGTAATGGTTGATAATGATGGTGCGGTCAACATAAGGGTTATGCTGATTCACGGCCTCACACCATTGCGGAGCCAGCAGGTCTATTTTTACATCAGGATACTTTTTTTTAATCAACGGAAACATATAAGTAACCGTAAGGGCGTCGCCCAGATGCCCCAAAGAAGCAATTAATATGCGCTTAGGGGCAGCAGTATCAAAATTTCGGGTACGTTTCTTAAAAAAAAGCTTCGCATAAATATCCACAAAGAAATCCATGAACTTAAATGGAATGGTTTCTCGTGGAGTTCCACAATATTTCCTCATAGCTTATAATTTATAGCCAAACGTGCGAATGTGTTTTTTCCAGAATTCGGTTTCGTAGATGTCCCAGGCATGGCAGCCAAACGGTAAACCATTGTTGAGGGTATAGGCTTTTTCGGGCATGTGCTCAACGGCAAAACGGAGGGCAGTACGCCACTCAGGAATGCGTAATTTTGGAAAATAACGATTCAACTCAATGCACCAGAACATATCTTCGTTGTAGGCAGGGTGAGTTTTGGCTAGTTCTAAATATTGATTAATTTTCTCTTGGTTTTTCGGAATCAGACTCAGCAATTTACGGGTTTTTCGTAACGAGAAACCGCCATTGCCTACGCCACGCTTCATGATGATTTCTTTTGGGCCGTATTTGCCATAACGCTCTTCTTTTAGGTTGAACCAGATGGCTATTTTCTTTTTCAGATTCCAGACCCACTCTTTCCATTTGGCATCAAAATCTATCTCAATTCGCCAGGGCGCACCTATGTAGTCGTAACCCTGGCTACACCAGTAGGCTAGTTCGTCTTTAAACACAAAGGCATCGGTCTGATAAATGAGCATATACTCATAGGCCAGAAAACGTTCATAAAACGTTTCTGACAGCAACAGCTTGTTGTAGGTTAATGTGCTTTTAAAATAGGCATCATCAAAATCGGCTGTTTGCAGTTGAGGGTATTTTTCGAGCAGGTGGCTTACATTGAGCGAGGCCGGCTTTACTATTATCATTGGATAATGGCCCAGTACCCGCACACCTTGCTCAAGCGATATGGCTTCGTAAGGTTTAAGCTGTTGCTGATAAACCGGAATTATTATACAGACACTAGGGTTTTTCAAACTAAAAAAAGGTTAATCTCAAAAAGGGTTTATTCTTATATAATAGTTCCGCCATCAATCGAAAACAAGCCTCCGGTGGTATAGGCTGAGGCCGACGTAGCCAGATACAGTGCCATTGGGGCAATTTCTTCTACTGTACCCATGCGGGCAATTGGCAGGCGCTTGGTAAAATGCGCAAGGGTTTTGTCATTATCCCACAGTGCCTGGCTGAATTTGGTCTTGATAAGCCCCGGGCAAATGGCATTTACTCTGATGCCGTCTTGGCCCCATTCTTTGGCCAATACTTTAGTGAGCATATTTAACGAGGCCTTGCTTACGCTATAAATGCCCAGGCCTGGGTCTGGCGTATGCCCCGCAATACTACTGATATTGATTACGCTTCCGCCGCCACGTGCTTTCATGATTGGGTGTACCATTTTCGAAAGCTCAAAAGGGGCTTTTACGTTTACCTGCATGATTTTGTCGAAAGCACTTTCAGGGCAATCAAGTGATGGGCCGTAAACCGGATTGGTAGCAGCATTGTTTACCAGAATATCAATACCTCCATAAGTATCAACAGTTTTTTCGACCAAAAGTTTTAACTGAGCCATTTCACCTGCATGGGCTGCTATGCCTGTGCATTGGCCACCTGCTGCTTTTATGTCGTTGGCCAATTCGTCTAAGTCGGCTTGTTTGCGGCTGCTTATTACTACTTTAGCACCATACTGGGCAAATATACGGGCAATGGCCTCGCCGATGCCTTTGCTTGCGCCTGTAATAAGGGCTACTTTATCAGTTAAGTCAAAAACGTTGTTCATAGGTTTATATATTGAATAGGGTAGATAGATACTTACTGTAAAATCAGCCCGCCGTCCAGAATCACACTTTGGCCTGTAATAAACGATGCCTCGTCGGCTGCCAGATACAAAATTGCACTGGCAATTTCTTCGGGTTTACCAAAGCGTTTCATCGGCGTTGCATATTGCAATGCATCCAGATAAGCCGCATCGGTATCGGCACCTTCGAGCATAGGGGTTTGTGTAAAACCCGGGCACACAGCGTTGATTCTGATGCCATATTTGGCAAACTCAATGGCGGCTGTTTTGGTCATGCCTACTACGGCGTGCTTGCTGGCTGCATAGGCAATATGGCCTACCATGCCCAGATGCCCCGCCACCGAGGCAATATTTACGATATTGCCGCTACGCTGCTCTACAAAATAGGGCAGGGCGGTTTTCATACATTGCCAAAGACCTTTTACATTTATATCAATTATGGTATCGAAGGCATCTTCGGGATACTTGTCGGTGCGGATGCGTGGCCCTAAAACACCGGCAGAGTTTACCAGAATATCGAATTTGCCCCATAGGGCAAGGGTATATTTTATCATGCCTTCGATGTCATCGAGGCTTGTAACGTTGGCCTTGATAAATTCTATTATTCCTTTTGATTCAGCCAGTTCATCATCTATTACATCCGACAAATCGGCTACCATTACTTTGGCACCTTCGTTGGCAAATAAAATAGCAGCGGCCTTGCCTATACCCGAATTCCCGCCTGTGATGATAACAACTTTGTCTTTGAATTTCATAGTGGGTGATTGTCTTGAACTCTGATTTATCTGATTAAACTGATTATACTGATGAGATTTGAATCTTGATTATTAAGAATAGACTAACATCAGATTTTGAATTGTTCACAGAAAGATTGTTTCAGTGAAATCCAAAAATCAGTTTAATCAAAGTTCAAGACACCTACTTCTCACAAAAATAAATAATTTCTCCTGCCGGAAGGGCGAATCTTTCTACCAGTTCTTTAGGCATTTTGAGCACGAAATCGTCTTCGGTTACTTTAAAGCCTGCTTTCTCAAGCTCACGGCCATAGTCACGGCCAAATAGGCGCAGGTGGTCGTTTTGCCAGAAAATCTTTTCACGCTCACGTGGGTCAGTAATGGTAGGGTCTTCAAAAGTATGCGCTTTTGTCCAGTCTTGAGGCGATTGAATGATTCCCCAGCCGCCCGGTTTCAAAACCCGGTGTAGCTCCGACATCGCCTTGTGGTAGTCTTCTACGTGCTCCATTACGTGGTTACAGAAAACCACATCGAACGTATTGGCTTCGAACGGAATCTCGTGAATATCCATCTTTACCTTTGCCAACGGCGACTCGATATCGGCCGTTATGTAATCAAGGTTTTTCATGGCCTCAAAACGGTCGATAAAACAATATTCGGGTGCTACGTGTAATACTTTTAGCTGGTTTGCACTAAAGAAATTTGTTTTCTCACGCAGGTAAAGAGCCATCAGGCGGTGGCGTTCTAATGCAAGGCAATTAGGGCAAAGCGCGTTTTTGCGAGAGGCCAAACGGCCATAAGGCAAGAACTTATCAAGCTTAACATCACACACCGGACACTCAACAGTATTGCCTTTTAGAATAAAAGTATAAACTTTAAGGGGGATATGGCTAAATAGTTGCAGGTATTTTCGAGGAATAAAACGTAGTAAGAAACTAATAATTTTGCCCATGCTCTAAACTTATGAGTGTATATCGTTGTAATTTAAACCCAAAATTAATTATTTTTGTCTTTGCTTTTACACCAATATACCTAGAAATTGTTTGATTTAAAATCATTGAAATAAAAAAGCTGCTTTTGTCTCAATACTGCGCTTTAAAAATCCTCATTTAGCGATGCTAAACTCCGGTTTTTAAATCTTGTCTTGAAACAAAATCAGCGCAGCGGTGCACCGCTTTTTTTATTTTCAAGATTTAACTCAAACATTTTCCTAAAGATTCGATAAAAATATGGAAATAAAAAAACGGAAGCCTCCCGGAAAAAGGTTAATCAAAAATATGCCTCTGCGTGTAAAGTGGTTTTTGTCAGCCATGACCGGCATGATGCTGGTTGGCTATGGCCTGAGCGTGCTGAGTGAAGCAGGGCATTTGAAGCATACTAATGCGCCTTTTGTGAGATGGTTTTTGTTAGGTACTTATAGCCTGATTATGGTTAATTCGGGACTTGCGCTGTTTGGGCAGGCTGTGATTTTTAAAATGAGAATTGAAAATCGTAAGCTGATTAAAAATATTCTGAAAGACAGAGACAGAAAAAGTAAAAGAGGTGTGTTAACGATTACAAAAATAGAACATCCGAAGCCCGAGTGATGCCTGGGTGTTGCTACCGTTTAAGATGTTTTCTTGCTTTTGGTCGTCAAATTTCAGGATTTTGACTTTTTTTATGCCATTTTATTGGGTATTTATCACTAGGTTTGTGCCGGATTTGATTAGAAAACTCATTTGTAAGACCTACAAGTGAGTTTTTGTGAAGAACGATATAAATGGAATTACCTCTTACTAAATTACGTGCCTGCGAGTCGAGGAGAACACTTATTGCGATTGACCTGGGCGAATGCTCCGAAAAAATTATCTCCTACCATCTGCTTCTCACCAAAGAGATTTTAAGCGAATACACAATCTTTCATTGCCTTGATGGCACAATTACCGAAAACCAGGCGCACGAGCGTATCGGCCGGATATTGCAGCAAACAAGGGCGTATCTGAATGAAACGGTTGGTAGCACTTTTAAAATTCATGTGGCAAAGGGGAATCTTGTTGAAGAACTAAAGGCCCTGCATGCCCGTGAAAATTTCGGTACCATTATTATAGGCACTAACAATAAGCCCGGCGAAGGGAAGATGGGCCGCAATGCGCAGGCGATTCTGACAAACCTGCAGGTAAGTGTTATTGCAGTGCCACCAAGTATTGCGCTTTCGTTTCCGGCTAATGTGTGTATTCTGGTAGAAAAAATTCAGAAATCAAGTTTTGATTTCATGACTATTATTTACGACTTTGTGTCGCACTACGATATTTTCATGAATTTTGTACTGTTTGCCAAAGACAAACAAGAACTGGAAGATGAGAAAAGATTGATTGAAGAATACCAGGATTTCTTTGATTCAACAATTACTTTTAATTTTTTGGTTGAGCAAGAGCAAACGTATCTTAATTTTCTGGACTATGTAGGCAAGATTCATTGTGATGGCGCCATGATAGTCTGGAACGAAGGAACAACAGCAGAGCGGTCGGTTAAAGAAACAGGTTTTGTGCATTGTAGCACCAAACTACCTATTTTGTATATTAAACAAAGCATGGCCAGCCATAGGCAAATAGCATTTGTTGGAGAGGAGTGAACGATTTCACCGAATTTAGAGTATGTTTAAAAATTATGATTCGGCCTACGAAGTAATCTTTTTTAGCTACACTGCGTTGCATTTTTTTCGATGTAGCTGCTGGCTACATCTGCAAAATACGCCTTGTCTAGCAAAAAAATCTTTACTTCTCGGTCAGAATAACAAAATTTAAACATACTCTTATTCACGGTTAATCGTTAGTAAACAAACCATCATATAAAAAACAAGAGACACCCCAGGGTGTCTCTTATAATTTCTTAAGCAAAAACTATAATATATTATTTTGCGAATTCTGCTTTTAAAGCTTCAACATCAACACGTTGAACATCAACTTTTAACGACAAACGTTTGATTTCCGCTATTCTGTTTTTTGCTACCGCTTGGTTTCTTTTTGCCTTACGTTTTAACTGAGTTACTGCCATTTTTTTAGGTATTTTATTCTCTAAAACCCTAGCAAAAGGGCTGAGAGGTATTAAAAAGTTTATATTCTAAAATCGCCTTTAAAGACTTTGATTCAAAATCAGGGTGCAAAGTTAAGAAATTCAATCAATATTTAAAATTAACAATAAGTTTTTTACGCTAATTTTGTAGCAGAAAAATTTCTGAAAATCTTTAGGGCTTATTTTCCGAGCCCTTATATACCTTATAAAGACAAATGAGTAAACCCGGTTTAGTTAGAGGAACACGTGATTTTGGCCCATCGGTGATGGTGAAACGAAACTTTATTTTTGATACCATTAAGCATACTTTTCAAAAATTTGGTTTTCAGCCGCTGGAAACCCCAAGCCTTGAAACCCTGAATGTGCTGATGGGGAAATATGGCGACGAAGGCGACCAACTACTTTTTAAAGTACTAAACTCAGGCGATTACTCGAAAGACCTGGCTCAAAAAGACCTTGACGAAGGCTATAAAAAACTAACCCATAAAATTTCAGAAAAAGGGCTTCGTTATGATTTAACCGTGCCTTTTGCCAGATACGTTGTCATGAATCGCAACGAACTTGCCATGCCCTTTAAACGTTATCAGATACAACCCGTTTGGCGTGCCGACCGCCCGCAAAAGGGGCGTTACCGTGAGTTTTACCAATGCGATGCCGACGTAGTAGGTACAGATTCATTGATTTGTGAGGCTGAAATTGTGCTGATGCTACACGAGATTCTGCAAAACCTGGGTATTGTAGATTTTACGGTGAAGATAAACAACCGCAAAATATTATCGGGCATTGCCGAAACCATTGGCATGAAAGGCAGCGAAGTGCCATTAACAGTAGCTATTGATAAACTAGATAAAATAGGCAAAGAAAAAGTAGAAGACGAATTGCGTGAAAGAGGTTTTTCGGCCGAAGTAATTGAGCAGCTACAACCGATTTTCAACCTGCAAGGCGATACCGCCGAAGTAATAGCAGGCTTGAAAGCATGGTTGAAAGACTCAGAAACAGGTTTAAAAGGGGTTGAAGAAATAGAAAAAGTATGGAATCTGGTTGAGGGCTTTGGTTTACAGAATCCTAAAATTCAACTGGATATTACGCTGGCCCGTGGTTTGAGCTATTATACAGGTGCCATTTTTGAAGTAAAAGCCAATGGCGTGCAGATAGGCAGCATATCGGGCGGGGGGCGTTATGATAACCTTACCGGAACATTCGGCTTGCCGGGCTTATCTGGTGTTGGTATATCGCTGGGCGTTGACCGTGTGTATGATGTAATGGAAGAACTAGGCTTGTTTGGCGATAAACAGGGGGTTACAACTCAGGTATTGCTTACAAACTTTGATGCCGATGCCGAGGCTTACTCGTTGCCTGTACTTAAAAAACTGCGTGATGCGGGTATCAATGCCGAGATTTACCCTGACCACGCCAAATTAAGAAAACAATTTGAGTATGCCGACCGCAAAAAAATTCCGTATGTTTGCGTGGTTGGTTCAGAAGAAATGGCAACCGGAGCGCTTACGCTTAAAAATATGTTGTCGGGCGAGCAAACCAAACATACCATAGAAAGTATTATACAAAATTTGAAATAGCAAGATGCTTAAAAACAGAAAATTCATTGCCTATGCACTCGTGATTGTAACAACAATTGCGGCAACTTTATCTTTTTACTTCTGGCAGGTTTCTAGCAGTGCCAATCTGAATGTAAAAGGCGAAAAAACCTTTGTGTTATATGTGCCTACGGGAGGAAGCTACAAAAATGTGGTTGACTCGCTGCATAAGTACAAGATGATTCATGACGAAATTTCGTTTCAGTTTTTATCAAAATGGATGGAGTATCCTGAGAACGTAAAGCCGGGGCGTTATGAAATTAAACCTAATGCGGGTAATAAAGAGATTATCTCTAAACTTAAAGGCGGCCGACAAGATGACGTAAGGCTTACCTTTAATAATATTCGCCTGAAATCAGACTTAATCAAGAAAATTGGTAGCCGCTTTGAGTTCAGCGACGAAGAATTGTTGAAAAAGCTGAAAAGCAAAGAGGTGTGCGCCAAATATGGTTTCGATACCACTACTATTATGTGTATGTTTTTGCCAAATACTTATTTTGTGCGTTGGACAACCACGCCTGATAAGTTTCTGGACAGAATGCACGATGAGTATAAGAAATACTGGACTGACGAAAAACTACAAAAAGCCAAATCTATCAACATGACGCCCGTTCAGGTGGCTGTGATGGCCTCTATTGTGCAGTCAGAAACCAATAAAAAAGACGAAATGCCACGTGTGGCGGGGTCTTATATCAACCGTCTGGCTATTAATATGCCTTTGCAGGCCGACCCAACCGTGAAGTTTGCCGTAGGCGATTTCAGTATTAAGCGTATCATGGAGAAACACTTGTCTATTAATTCGCCTTATAATACTTATCGTAACACGGGTTTGCCACCCGGCCCGATAGCCTTGCCTGAACCTGTGGCACTAGATGCCGTATTGAACTACGAGCGCCACAAATACATTTATTTCTGTGCCAAGGAAGATTTCTCGGGGTATCATAATTTTGCCGAAAGTTATAGCGAGCACCTAAACAACGCGCGCATTTATCAGGAGGCACTCAACAAAGCTAAAATTCACTAATGTATCAGTTTGACTGGCAGTACCGCATTCGCTATGCCGACATCGACCAGATGGGGTATATGTATTATGGCAATTATCCACGTTTATATGAAATTGGCCGTGTAGAGGCGCTTCGTTCTTTGGGTTTACGTTACCGTGCCTTAGAAGAAATGGGCATTATGATGCCCGTGTACGAGAGCCACTCAAAATACTTGCAACCTGCCAAATATGATGATTTGGTAACCATCAGGGTTATTATTAAAGAAATGCCCAGGGCTCGCATTGTATTCTATTATGAAATATATAACGAAGAAAACGTGCTACTCCACACCGGAGAAACTACATTGGTATTTGTAAAAATGGCTACCAACCGTGTATCAGGCTGCCCACCGGAGATTACTGATAGGTTGAAGGCTTATTTTGAATAATTGTCTGAACTTTGATTTACCTGATTTTTGTGATTTTTATGATTGTAAATTTTACATCAATACGACGCTTGGTGTGATTACATAAAGGTATCATAATAAAATCAATACAATAGGTTTAATCAGGTAAATCAAAGTTCAGACAGTTCACACAATCACTCAATAAATTATATCTCAAACGCCACCTCTTTAAAATCAAAATACTGTACTTCGCCGGCTACTTCAATCATTAACAATCCGCTGTCGGCGATGCCTACAATTTTGCCCAGAAACCTACTGCCATTTTTGTTAAAATAATGGGTTTCTTCAAAGCGGAAAAGGTGTTGTAAGTACTGTTTTTTCTGAGCGGCAAGGTGGCCGTTTTTCAATTGTAAGTAATATTTTTCGAGGCATATACATAGCTCACCAATCAGCATTTCGATGTCGAACTCGTCGTGCCGGGCAGCTAGTCTTAAAGAGATGGCTTTGTCGTTATTAAAACTTAACTGATTGATATTGACGCCAATACCTACAATTGAATGGCTTATTCTGTTGCCTGCCAAGCTGTTTTCAAGGAGCATACCCACTATTTTGCGTTTGCCTACATACATATCGTTTGGCCATTTGATGCTTAAATCTTTTGCAACATATTTGCTCAAAAATTCGTATACACCTAAAGATACAGCTATATTGAGGCTGAATTGTGCGGTGGCACTCAGGAAATCGGGCTTGAGTATGACAGACATCGTGATGTTTTGGCCGGGTAGTGTCTCCCAGTTGTTTCCACGTTGGCCACGTCCGGCAGTTTGGTCAGAAGTTATGACAAGTGTGCCATCAAAAAATTGTTCTTTTTGAATTATTTCGGCAGCGATGTCGTTAGTAGAATGACAACTTGGCAGATATAGAGTATTTTTGCCAAGAAATAAAGTTTTGGGCTGAAAATTGTGCAACTTTTTATTAATTTAGCGTTTTATCTATAAGATAATATTATATTATAGTAAACAAAGCGTATATTTAGTTAATTAACATTAATTTATTCTGAATTACACCCGAGAAACATCCTAATAATAGGCTTCAAAGCGGTATATTTCACGCAAAAATACAAGATGGCAAAAAAAAATAAAGAAATTTCAGGTGAAGAATTAAGTCGCTTAGTAGTACATGGTATGTTAGAGAAAAAAGCGACCAATATTGTAGTGATGGATTTGAGGAATGTTAAAAATGCAATTACAGATTTCTTTGTTATCTGCTCGGGTAACACTGACACACAAATTGATGCGATTGCCACTTCGATAGACGAAGAGATATTTAAAGCTTCAGGATTACACCCTTGGCATCAGGAGGGAAAACAAAACAGAGAATGGATTTTGTTAGACTACGTTGATGTGGTTGCCCACGTATTCAGAAAAGACCGTCGTAAATTTTACGATTTGGAGTCTCTATGGGGTGATGCCGAACTGACCGAAATAGCTGAAAGCATGGAGCCAGAACCCACAAAACAAATACTAATAGATTGATGTTTTAAAAACGTGAACCTTTACAGTTTGAGCAATTTTATGTAAAGGTTTTCTTTATTAATAATAATTGCATTAAACTTTGAAAAAATAAAAACATGTCTGAAAACAGTAATGACTTTCCAAGGAAAAAACCACAAAATAGTGGTGGAGGTGGTTTGCAGGGTTGGATTGTAGCGGCTATTATTATTGGTATTGTAGGTTTTTTGCTTTACTCAAGGCAGGCAACACTTGCCACAATTAAATACAAAGACCTTGAGCAAATGATTTTGCAAAAAGATGTACAAAGTGTAGCCGTAGTAGAAGGAAACCGATCGGTTGAAATCACCCTGACTCGTGAGGCTCTTCAAAAACCTGAATACAAAAAAGAATTAGGTAATAATCGTTTTACAGTTACAGGCCCACACCTGAAAATAGATGTAGTTTCGGTTGAGTCTTTCATGCGTGATTACACCGAGTTTCTGAAATCATCTCAGATTACTGAAGAGTACCGCAATACGCTGTACCCTGAAAGTATTGAACGCCAGGATATTATGACAATGGTGTGGCAATTCCTGCCATTTATTGTAGTATTGGGCTTGATGTATTTCTTAATGAGCCGTATGGCAGGCGGTGGCGGCCCTGGTGGTGCTATCTTCAACATCGGTAAGTCAAGAGCGGCTTTATTTGATGCCGACAGCAAAGTAAAAATCACCTTTGCCGATGTGGCAGGTCTGGTAGAAGCTAAAGAAGAGCTACAAGAGATTGTTGATTTCTTGAAAACGCCTAAAAAATATACCGAATTGGGGGGTAAAATCCCGAAAGGTGCTTTGTTGGTAGGCCCTCCGGGTACGGGTAAAACCTTGTTGGCAAAAGCCGTTGCCGGCGAAGCCAGTGTGCCATTCTTCTCATTGTCAGGTTCTGACTTCGTTGAGATGTTTGTTGGGGTAGGTGCTGCACGTGTACGTGACCTATTTAAACAAGCCAAAGAAAAAGCACCTTGTATTATCTTTATTGATGAGATTGACGCCGTAGGTCGTTCTCGTGGCCGTGGCGCAATGCCGGGTGCAAACGATGAGCGTGAAAATACCCTTAACTCATTGCTTGTAGAGATGGATGGTTTTGGCTCTGATGCAGGTATTATTATTCTTGCAGCTACCAACCGCCCTGATGTACTTGATTCAGCTTTGATGCGTCCGGGTCGTTTCGACCGCCAGATTAGTGTTGATACACCAGATTTAATTGGTCGTGAGGCGATATTTAAGGTACACATGAGACCATTGAAACTGTCTGATTCGATAGATATTAAAAAACTGGCAGCACAAACACCGGGCTTTGCAGGTGCCGAAATTGCCAACGTTTGTAACGAAGCCGCCCTTCTGGCCGCCAGACGTGGCAAGACTGCTATCGACATGACCGATTTCCACGATGCGATTGACCGTGAGATTGGTGGTTTAGAAAAGAAAAACAAACTTATTTCGCCGGAAGAAAAAGAGATTGTTGCTTACCACGAAGCAGGCCATGCAGTGGCTGGTTGGTTCTTGGAGCACGCTAATCCATTAGTAAAAGTAAGTATCGTGCCTCGTGGTATTGCGGCATTAGGTTATGCGCAGTATTTACCAAAAGAGCAATACTTGTACCGCACCGAGCAATTATTCGACGAAATGTGTATGACCCTTGGTGGCCGTGCCGCAGAAGACGTTGTTTTTGGTAAAATATCGACAGGTGCACTAAGCGACCTTGAAAGAGTAACCAAAAGTGCTTATGGCATGACAACCGTTTATGGTATGAACGAGCGCATCGGTAATGTGTCTTTCTACGATTCTAAAGGACAAGGCGAGTATTCGTTTACTAAGCCTTATTCGGAAGAAACAGCGAAGATTATTGACGAAGAGGTGAAGAAACTAATTGAGTCGGCTTATAAACGCACTAGAGAACTTTTGGTTGAGAAACGTGAAGAACTAGAGAAAATAGCACAGGAGTTGTTGAAAAAAGAAATCATTTATCAGTCTGACCTCGTTGATTTGATTGGTAAAAGACCTTTTGAAAAGCTAACCAACTATCAGGAGTTTATGGACAGCGATAGCGACAACCATATCAAAGAAAAAGAGCAAGATAAGCAAAACGATAAAAGCGAAAAGAAAGTAGAAGAAAACGTGTAAGGTTTCGCTTGATGCGCATATAAAAAAAGCAGTTGTTGAGAAATCAGCAACTGCTTTTTTGTTTTGTGATTGAACCGTATTTTTAATAAATAAGCGTTCTTTAAAAAGTGTATTTTTCGTAGAGGCTGTCTCAAAAGAAAATAGTACAAAATAATATTTGGCAAGGTAGAGACCCCACTCCCCAACCCCTCTCCCCAACTGTGGGGAGAGGGGCTTTTAGTCCCCTCCCCATTGTTGGGGAGGGTTAGGGTGGGGTTATTTCCAAATATTATTTGGTACAAAAAACTTTTGAGACAGGCTCCTGTCGTCGAATCTGTTTTTTTTATTAAATCTGATCGAATTGTCTACTATTTTGAGGAGATTCCCTTATAAATCATTCAAAAATTTCGATAGACCCTTGAGCCGTACGGTTCGCCGCGCGATTGCAATACGGCTCTACGAAAATATAATTTTTTTAGGAACTATTATTATTGAAATACCTATTTAATAAACCCAATAGCCAATACCAACGAACGAGACGAAACCTGTAATTTTGATGGATTACTAGCCGGGCCAATGCCATAATCAATGATATTGCCCATTGAGGTCTCGAAACGCCCTTCGATAAAGAAATGCTTGAACTCAAAACCTAGTCCGGCACTCAGGCCCATCGACGGTCGGCTGAAAAGCTCTTTCTTTAAATCATTATTGGTATACACCTTTACGGCATCTCTTAGCTCATCGTTAAAGCTGACAGGAAACTCAAGCATAGGGCCTGCAAATAGGCGGGCTTGGCGGAAACGTATGCCTAGCAACAATGGCACGTTTACGGCCGAATATGTGGTGTTTACACGCTTGAAAAGTCGGCCATCGCTTTGCAGAATATCAAACTTACCACCTTTGCGGTTGTAGAATATCTCTGGTTGCAGGTAAAAAAAACCACGTGTCATACGCACAAAGAAACCGCCCAGGTAGCCCATTACCTGGTCTTTGTTTGATAATATTTGGTCTCTGATGATACGGCCGTTTTCGAGCAGAGGCGTGCCTGATGGGGCAATTCTTACGGAGCTTACTTCTTTGGTAGTGAGCGAATTTAAGCCGCCACCTGCCCTGATACCCCACTGAAAGCCCACTTCGTTGCGGTTAAACTCCTGCGTATAGCCTGTGGTGTCGGGTTCGGGCTTTTTCTTGCGTTTTTTCTGTGGTTTTTCGTCGTTAATTACAAATGGTGTAATTTTTACCGAATCTTTGGGAGCAACCACTGTGTCTTTTTGTACTTGTGCCAATACTGTTGTAGATACTAAACTCAATAGCAATAATAATCGGGATTTCATAAATGATGAATGAGTAGTGATAATAAAACAAGTGTATAGACAAGCCATACTTATGCCATATAGAGCAAAAATCAAGCCATAAGGTGGGTTTATTTACCGCCTATAATAGCCACCGTAAGCCTTACTACACATACCAGTTTTTGTGCTTCGTTGTTGATTTTAATGTCCCAGATATGGGTAGTGCGGCCAATGTGTAATGGGGTGGCTTTGGCGTAAACCCACTGCCCGCTACTAACCGAGCGAATATGGTTTGCGTTTATTTCGAGCCCTACGGCTTGTTGTTTAGAGGGGTCGTCGAGGCATAGAAATGAGGCAATACTGCCCAGAGTTTCGGCCAATGCTACTGAGGCACCACCGTGCAAAATACCAAAAGGCTGCGTAGTGCGGTGGTCGACAGGCATTCGGGCTGTAACGTAGTCTTCTCCGATTTCTACAAATTCAATACCGAGGTGGTCGCTCATCGAATTTGCGCCAAAAGATTTGAAATTTTCAAGATCAAGGTGCTTTTTAAACATAATGTTAAATTTTTAGAAGTTGTCGATTCTTTAAAAAATCCCGAAAAAGTGCAACTTTTAAGCCGAAATTTTCGTAAATTTGTAAGTATCCCATTATTGAAAGCTAAAACTAAGTTTTGTTTTAGATAATTCAATATTTTATTTGATTAATCTAAAAATTACCAATTTGTCAACGAAAACAATTTATTTGATTCGCCATGGGGAAACAGAATTTAACCGCATGGGAATTGTACAAGGAAGTGGCGTAGATTCAGACCTCAACGAATTGGGCCTTTCGCAAGCACGTGCTTTTTTTGAAGCCTACCAGGATGTGCCTTTCCACAAGATTTATACCTCAAAACTCCGCCGTACGGTTCAGAGTGTGCAGCACTTCATCGACCTTGGTATTGCGTATGAAAGCTTTGAAGGGCTGAACGAAATATGCTGGGGAGAGAAAGAAGGCAAAGCACCAAATTACCAGGAAGATGAGTTTTATCTGGATGTGCTGGCAAGGTGGAGACAAGGTGAAACCAATATTCCGGCAGCAAAAGGCGGCGAAAGCCCCGACGAAGTAGCAGCCAGACAAAAAATTGCTTTTGAGCAGATATTATCTCGTCCGGAAGAAGAAACAATACTTGTAGCAATGCACGGGCGTGCTATCAGAATTTTGCTCCCGCACTTGCTAGGTTTGCCACTTTCAACAATGGACGACTTTGAGCATACCAATCTTTGCTTATACAAACTTACGTATTCTTATGATACTAAGGCGTTTACATTAGAACTAAGAAATGATGTAGCGCACCTGATGGTTTTGGCTGAATAGGCAATCTTCCGCTTATAGAAGCATATTTCCATTGATGTATAAAAAACTTATCTGGTAACTTTTTGCTTTATTTTTATCAACCAGTATGTTTTAAGTGTTATAATTCTGTCTGCAAAGTTTATATTGCAGCCTGAATTATCGGCTGGGCATACAAAATTTGAAAAAGCTATTCGGTTTTTAAAATACTGTAGAGTACAGCATTTTTCTTTAAAACAGAGCTAGATTTCTGATGAATAAAAATAAATTATACTGGTTGTTTCAGATAGGGGGGTGGTCGTTGTATAACTGTAATGAGGTTTTTCAGTACAGTCTGCAATATGGCTTCGATAATTCTATGATTTCGAATGCCATCGCCAACATTGTTCTTTCTATTCTTCTCACGCACCTTTTCCGTATTATAGCTAAGAAATGGGTTAGGCTTCAACTGTCGGAGCTGGCACTGCGGGTAGGGCTTGGTGTATTTGTAATAACCATGATTCTGGTGGCCCTTAACCTGCCGCTCGATGCCAAATATGTAGGCGAGCTACTGCACGAAAAACCAATTCTGGTAATTGAATACTTTATCAATCTGGCTAAGCCTGTGCTGGTTTGGGCCTTGATATACATGTTTTATAATTATTCGGAAGAAAGACGCCAGCGAGAAGTAGAAGAAATAAAACTGAAATCGTCGATAAAAGAGACCGAGGCCAAAGTATTAAGGGCGCAAATGAACCCGCACTTTATGTTCAATGCCCTGAATAGTATCAGAGCTTTGGTGCTCGAAGACCCCTCACGTGCCCAGCAGGGTATCACACAGCTATCAAATATCCTCAGAAGCTCGCTACTGGCCGACCGCCGCAAAACTGTTGCCCTGAAAGAAGAACTCCGCACGGTAGAAGATTACCTGGCGCTAGAAAAAGTACGCTACGAAGAGCGTCTGCAAATGAAGTGGGACATTGCCCCCGAAACCCAGAATATACAAGTACCACCTATGATGTTGCAGACATTGGTAGAAAATGCCATTAAACACGGGGTACAAAAGGCACTCAACTGGGGCTTTGTAGATATTAGCACGAGTATTGCAGATAATAAACTTTATATAAAAATACGGAATACGGGCCAACTGCAAGGAACTGAGTCAAAATCTGAATCAGGTGGTTTTGGTTTGAAAAATACCACACAACGCTTAGATTTGTTGTATGGGAGCGAGGCTTCGTTTAAAATCTATCAGGAAGATAGCCTGACGGTTTGTGCCGAAATCATGATTCCATTGAGCAGTAACGAAGTGAAAACCGTAAGCACCGAAACCAAAAGCACTACGCCTGCCGTAACTGCTAGCTAATTTTATTCACCAATTAAATACTCATCGCACCGGCGAACCGGTCAAACTTTACGATGAAAGCACTTATTATAGATGATGAACGTTTGGCGCGTAATGAATTGCGCCGTTTGTTAGAAAATTTTCCGAAGATTAATATAGTAGGGGAGGCCGCCAATGCCGAAGAAGCCCTCAACCTGATAGATGAATTGCAACCCGATTTGCTGTTTCTGGATATTCAGATGCCGGGTAAAAACGGTTTTGAATTGCTTGAAGCCATTGAAGGCAAAGTGCCTGAGGTGATTTTCACGACGGCTTATGACGAATATGCCCTGAAAGCCTTTGAATTCAATGCGCTGGATTACCTCTTGAAACCTATTGATACGCAACGCCTGGCCGAGGCGATTCAAAGGGTTGAAGAAGAGCAATTGCACGAAATAGAGCGCAAAGAGGGTATTAAACTACTAGGCGAAAGCGACCAGGTATTTGTGAAAGATGGCGAGAAGTGCTGGTTTGTGAAACTAGGTAAAGTTCGTTTGTTCGAATCGATGGGGAATTATGTGCGCCTGCATTTCGACGACCAGAAACCTATGATTCTGAAATCGTTGAACAGCCTTGAAGAGCGCCTTGACCCTAAGATTTATTTCAGAGCCAACCGCAAGCACATTATTAATCTGGCCTGGATTGATAAAATTGAGCCTTGGTTCTCGGGTGGTTTGTTGGTTACTTTAAAGTATGCCGAAAAAACAGGCAACCCCGAAAAAATAGAAATCTCTCGCCGCCAGGCTATTAAATTTAAGGATTTAATGAGTTTGTAGGATACCCAGACCCCACACCCCAACCCCTCTCCCCAACAATAGGGAGAGGGGCTTTTTTGTCCCCTCCCCACAGTTGGGGAGGGTTAGGGTGGGGTTATTTGAAAAGTTATTTTAGTAAATCACCCAATCACTTCCCGCCAGTTTTTGATTTTATCCATTTGCTCATGTCTTCGAGCACTAGCGGTGAGAAAGTTTGCTCAATTGTACGATAATCGGCTGGATTTCCCGTGTCAGATTCCTGAAACATGTGATTCAGGTTTTTATATGTTTTAATGGTAACATCTTTGTTTCCGCCTTGTTTCAATGCTTTTTCGATAGTTGAAAGGTTTATATCGGCAGGTACTTGTAAATCTTTATCACCATTTACAGCCAACACAGGGCATTTTACTTTAGCAAGGCTTGTGGCAGGGTCGTATTGTAAAAATACTTTCATCCAAGGCCACGGGTTCATTAATTCTTTTGCTTTTGCAGAGGCATAGGCTTCATCCGAAATATCTTTTGGTTTTTCGTCCGGGTGGGTTTTTAAACGATTGGCAAAGTACTCAGTCAATCCTGTTTTTATCTTCTCGTCATCATCGTTTTCGGCTATAATCTTAAAGGTAGCTTCGCTTAGTTCTTTGGTTGTTGCAATGTCTGTTTCCGAAACTCCGGTAACTCGGCTGATTAGCTCTTGCTGAATCGGTAGTAGTTTCTGGCCACTTATGCCAGTTCCGGCCAACATTACAATAAATGCTACATCTTTGTTTCGGGCTGCTACTATAGGGGCAATAAGTCCGCCTTCGCTATGGCCAATTAAGCCAATTTGTTTGATTTCTTTGCGGGTTTTTAAGTATGCTACGGCGCTTTCTACATCGCTGGCAAAGTCGAATGAAGTAGCAGTTCTAAAATTTCCTTTCGATTGTCCTACGCCTCTATCATCACATCTCAGCACAGCAATTCCATTACGTGTCAGGTAGTCTGAAATCACTAAGAAAGACTTGTGGTTAAACAAATCTACGTCACGGTTTTGTGGCCCACTTCCCGAAATAAGGATAGCCACCGGAAACACACCCTCTTTTTGTGGCAAGGTAAGCGTACCAGCCAATGTGATATTGGCAGTTGGGTTGCTAAACGTAACATCTTCAGAATAATAAGGGAAAGGCTTTTGTGGCTCTTGCGGACGTTTTGGCACCTCAATCACTACATCACCTTTTACTAATTCTAAAGGGAAATCTTTCTGATTTTGTGTAAATGTGCCTACAATTTTATCATCTTTTAAAGTTCCTGTGTATTCAATTCTACCTGCCGGAACTTCAAATTTTAGTATGCCATCATTAAAAGTTGTCTTATTTACCGGAATCCCCTTTGCGCCTTGGTCGGGGCTATCAAGGGTCGATTTATAGCCGTTTTCGGTTTGACTAATGTTTATTACTATACGCAATTGCATTTTGTCAGTAATTTTCAGTGCTCCGTTCCAAGAGCCAACAATGTCTTGAGCGCAAACAAGCACCGACGAAAAAATAATGGTGAGGATAGTGATTAATAGCTTTTTCATGATTTTTTGCTTTTTACAAGTTTCAATAAAAATATGATGAGTAAGTACAATAAGATGCCTAGAACGATTACAACAGGAATAAAGAAATTACCTAACACTTCGTTGACACCTGCTTGTGGTAATACCTGGCCAAATACAAAATGGCCTTTGCCAACCCAAAGCCCTGTTTTTACAGGATTGAGGATTTCCATGATAATTACTACCGGAAAACACAGCAAGGTAAGTGTCATTATAAAGAGAATGATATAGGCGATTCCGTTGCGGAGGTTGAGCGAAAGGGCTTGTATAAGGTGTTTCAGATTGAAAGTCCTGACGGCCTGATTGATTTTTTTTGAAGCCACAACCTCTTTCAGCGTTACTTCGGGTGCGCCTAGTCTTTCTATTATATTTAGCAGAGCCGTGAGTTCTTCTTCGTGCTGATGGTTGTTTACATATTCATATATATAGCTGTTTACTTCCATCAGGCATTCTTGCTGGTCTGAGTCTGACAAAATTTTTATGACTCTCTTGCAACGGTTCATGTAATCGTTGTAAACACGTTGGCTTGCCTGATTTTTAAATTCGATGGGTTTCATTGGCCTTTGATTTTTATAATAACTTCTTCAATAGTTTGTTTCATTTCGGCAAGATTAGCCTTGCCTTCGGCAGAGATAAAGTAGTATTTGCGGGGGATACCCGATGTTTGCTCTACCCATTTGTGCACCAACAGGTTTTCTTTCATAAGGCGCACCAGTAGCGGATATATGGTACTCTCGGTTATGTCAATGCCGAAAGTATCTTTAAGTGTCTGAATCAGTTCGTAGCCATAGCATTCTTTGGCTTCGAGGGCTTTCAGTACAAAAAATGGTAAGAGTCCTTTCTTTAGTTGGGTGTCCCAGTTTTTGATAAATTCATTTTTCATATTGCAAATATATCGTATAAGGTAATACTATGCAATACGAGGTATTAAAATATTTTTGTTTAACTACTGCTTTTTGTGTGCTGTAAGAATTGGAGTGTTTAGAATATATAGCCGACTTGTAGCCATGCTAGCCCGTCAAGATGAGCTACATTTGCTCTATCATCGCCGCTTTTTTGCCAGAGAACCAGACCTATTCCTGGGCCTATATTAATACCTAGTGACATTCTTTTAAAAACAGTTGACTGTATGCCAGCATTACCGCCAACCACTACTGATACAGATTGAAAATAGCGGCTTGGAGTAAACCAAGTACCAGCTTCATCTACATCTCTATAAACTATTTTGCCATAGGGAGCTATAAAAAAGTATAAATGATGAAATAAAGGAGAAGCATAGAACCGTCGTTCATACATTGCATAGGTAGCTTTTCTGGTATCATCATTAAAGGTTGAAAATTTGTTGTAGCCAATGGTATAATTATTGGTTTGTTTAGCAAGTCTTGTTCTTGTTTCTAGTGTAAGTGTCCATTGCTGAAGACTTTTTTCGATAAATACATTGGTTTTAATAATATTACTATAATCTTCCGGTATTGCTTGTGCTGATGCTTTTATGAATACAGGACAAAAAAGAATGCTTATAAAGCCACAGAAATTAGCGTAAGCCTTGCGATGAAAAGGTAAAAGGGCGCAAAAACGGGAAATAATAGCACATTGCTTAAAGAAAGAATAATCTTGTAGTTTTTTCATATCATTAGTCACAGTTTAAAGAAATTTATCGCAAAAAGTAGATAGTATTAAAATTATAAAAAATAATTGTAAAGCACTAAAAAATTGGATTATAAAAAGAAATGCCAAATATTCTTTTAAATGAATGTATCTACACGTATTATTTAATATTTCTAAGAGCCGTTTGATGCAATCTTTTAAAACCTGCATTTGTATTGGTGTATAAGCACAATTTTTGAAAGCTGAATTTATTGCCGTAAAATTGTGTTATAAAAACCTAAACGGATTATATTCAGCGACAGTTTTTTACGTTAAGGATTTATAAAGGGATTTTCAGAATTTTAAGAATTTGATAACCCCCGAAGTAACAAAAGTATTTTTTAAAATATGTAAGAAATTCTTTGTACTGAATACATATTCTTGAGAACTTTGTATAACACAATCTTCAATACTTCAGAATGAGCGACGAGATAAAACACGAATGTGGCATTGCCCTGGTTCGTCTTCGTAAACCCCTCCAATACTATATTGATAAATACGGCACGCCCCTCTACGGAATTAAGCGCTTGTATGTTTTAATGGAAAAACAATCGAACCGTGGTCAGGACGGTGCGGGTGTAGGTAACGTAAAATTGGATGTACCACCCGGTAGCCGATACATAAGCCGTTATCGTTCGGTTGAAAATCGCCCTATCACCGATATTTTCAATAAAATTAACGAAAAGTATCGAGAGGTCTTAAGAAACAACCCTGAGAAGTTTAAAGATGCCAAATGGTTGCAGGAAAACATCGCTTATTCGGGTGAGGTTTGGTTGGGCCACTTGCGGTATGGTACACACGGTAAAAATGAGATTGAAAACTGCCACCCGATGCTCCGCCAAAGTAACTGGCGTAGCCGAAATATGCTGATGGCAGGTAACTTTAACATGACCAACGCCGAAGAGCTTTTCAAGAAATTGGTAAAGCTTGGCCAGCATCCAAAAGACAAAGGTGATACCGTAACGGTGATGGAGAAAATCGGGCACTTTTTAGATGAAGAAAACCAAAGAGTTTTTGACCGTTTCAAAGGTATATATGAGAATCCGGCGCTTTCTGATATTATAGAAGATAACATGGATTTGCCAAGGGTGTTGTACCGTGCCTGTCGTGATTTTGATGGTGGCTATGCAATGGCAGGTATTACAGGCTTTGGTGCTTCGTTTGTGGTAAGAGACCCCGCAGGGATTCGTCCGGCTTATTATTGGGCCAACGACGAAGTGGTGGTTGTGGCATCAGAAAAACCTGCTATCAAGGCGGCTTTTAATGCCAATTATGAAGAAATACAAGAGATTCAGCCGGGCCATGCGCTGGTTATAGATAAACACGGTGAGTATAACGAGTTTCAGATAATGAAACAGTTGGAAAAACGCTCGTGTAGCTTTGAGCGTATCTATTTCTCACGTGGGTCTGACCCACAAATTTACGAAGAGCGTAAAAAACTGGGCCGTTTGCTGATTCCGCAGATACTTGAGAAGATTGATTATGATTTAGAAAATACGGTTTTCTCTTATATTCCGAATACCGCCGAAATGGCGTTCTTTGGTATGGTAGAGGGGCTTGAGGAGTATCTGGCCGATTGGCGTATGAAACGCATCACAGAAGGCAATCTATCGCCTGAGGAGATTAAACGGGTGTTATCGTTCAGGCCGAGGATTGAGAAGCTGATTTCGAAAGATGTGAAACTGCGTACTTTTATCACCAACGACGACGAACGTGACGAGATGGTATCGCACGTGTATGAAATGACCTACGAGGTTATCAAGAAAGGTGTTGATACGGTGGTAGTAATTGATGACTCTATTGTGCGTGGTACTACGCTTGAGAAGAGTATCCTGAAAATGCTCGACCGCCTTGGGCCTAAGAAGGTAATCATTGTGTCGTCGGCACCGCAGATTCGTTACCCCGATTGCTATGGTATCGATATGTCGAAAATGAAAGAGTTTGTGGCGTTCAGAGCCATGCTCGACTTGTTGAAGAAAAACGGTATTGACTACATGAAGCAAGAGGCTTATGCACAAAGTGTGGGCGCTTTGCAGACAGGTAATGCCTATGACGAGAACTTTGTAAAACAATTGTACAACAAGTTTACCGACGAAGAGATTTCGGATAAAATTGCTGAGATTGTAACACCAGAGGGTATGAATGCCGAAGTAAACATGGTGTATCAGACAGTAGAGAACCTGCATAAAGCTTGCCCTAACCACGTTGGCGACTGGTATTTTACCGGAAACTATCCAACCCCTGGCGGAAACCGTGTGGTGAACCAGGCATTTGTGAACTTCATGGAAGGCAAACTTGTGAGAGCGTATTAAGAATTAAAAAGCGATAGCTTTATTAGACTATCGCTCATTAATAAAATAGATAGGTCATAACTCTTGTGAGTTATGACCTATTTTTTGTAGGTAGACTGAACACATTGGCGGCTACCTCTTTCATGCCTATGAGTTTTAATACGTTTCTGATATCGGTGGGCACAGTTTTGCCTAAGCTTAATGAAGCCGGAGTAAGTTGTTTTTTCATGGTATTTTCTTTGGATATGTATTCTTTAAAAATACGTTAAAAAAACTTATTATTTGGCACAAAACAGTAAATTAAACCATAAAATTAGCAAAAGGGTACAAATCATTAAAAAACATGATTTGTACCCTTTGTTTATATTCTGAAACCGGATTTTTTTAAGAGCCGCAATTATTTTACGGAAACTTCATTTGCCTTTTTCTTTTTGTTTGGCAAGCTAAAAACATTGTTCGTCAATTCTTTCATGCCAATCAAACGTAACACATCTTTTAAATCGATCGCCTCTTGAATAGGCAGCAGGCCTTGAGGCTGCATAGTTGCGGTTTTCATTATTATTGTAATTTGCTGTTGATAAATTGTCGTAACAAAGTTAAGGTACAAGGCGAATATTCGCTAAACATTTAGCAGTATTTTTTTACGTTTTTTTATCTAATGGTAACGTGTCAAAAATACATTTATGGGTAATATCAAAAATATCATACCATTGAGTTAAAATGCTAATAAAACAGAGGTATAAAAAACAGGTGAAACGGAATATTATTTGGTGGCCTCTGATAAGCTAGCCTGCGAATATAACGGTGTTTGTCGCCAGAATCAAGCATAAAGGGGTTTCTAGTTTCTTTCTCCACTCTGACAGGTGGCGTATAATTAGGGTTTATCCAAATAAAATTTGGCTAAAAATATTTTATATCTTGCCCTGAAATCAGGGTTTTAAGCAACGGTGATGATGCGGGAAATGTAGAAATTTTTCCATCAGATTAGGGGTGTTTTTTCTGACAAAACCTGGCGAACAAACAAGCGTTCAAAATAAAAAGCAACCACTCAAAGAGTAGTTGCTTTATTCATCACCTAACCACTAAAAAGTATTATGAATTATAATACCGTTAGTTTTTTTCCTTAGCTTCTATTGAGACGTAATAGTTTCTAAAAAGTCTCATGAATTATGAAAAAAAACTAGTTTATTTATTACATCTTTTAATCTTCGTCTGGAAACCCCCAAATGCTCACCACCTTCAATCCGTAATTCACCTGCATTTTTCTGTATATTAAGCCCCTGTACAAACATCATATTTACAATGTGCGACTTGTGAACTCTCAGAAAAGTTTCTTCTCCCAGAAGTTTCTCAAAGTTTTTTAAAGTTCTTGCGGCTATATACTCCCGGTTTTGTGTGTACACATACGTATAATTACACTCTCCCTTTAAACGTACAATACTTCTCAACGGAATCTTTATCCATCTGTTTGAAAAGTAAACTTTAATTTGTTGATTGGTAGCAGGCAATTGTGCTAGACCGAGAGCAGTTTTTACTTTTTGTTGTTTGAAATCGATCTTATCCATGAGTTTGGTTGAGTTTTGTGGCTCAAACATAGCTGCTTAATAAAAATTATGCAACCCGCACAGAAGATGAGATTTCTTATAAATTACTGATAATGAGCTATTTAGTGTTAAAATAATAGATTAAATTCAGTATTAACCCCTAAGGATTTGCGTAAAAGTACGTAAGGCACTACCGAACTTTTTTATGCTTGAAACGCTGAGTTATTATGTAAAAATATACACTATTCTAACAATATGCATATATTTGTAAAAATTTTTATTAAACGGCAGAAAAGTGTTAGATAGAATCAAGGAAGTATTAGATGAAGTAAATGCTGCAGCAATTGGCAGTAAAGACGAGTTGGAGAATTTTCGTCTGAAGTACATTAGTCGTAAAGGGATTCTGAATGACTTGTTTGAGCAATTCAAGACAGTTGCTAATGAGCAGAAGCGTGCAGTAGGGCAAGAGCTGAACAAGTTAAAAGGTTTTACCGAACAAAGATTCAAGGATTTTTCGGAAGCACTCGAAAATGCTACCGATGATTCGGTTGGCTCAGGTAAAGTAGACCTTACGCTTCCGGTTGCACCGAATTTTGCAGGCTCGGTACATCCGCTTACACTCACCCGCCAGAAAGTTTTAGAGGTTTTTGCCCGCATGGGTTTTAGCCATGAAGATGGCCCCGAGGTTGAAACCGACTGGTATAATTTTACAGCTTTGAATTTCCCTGAGAACCACCCTGCCCGCGAAATGCAGGATACTTTCTTTGTAGAGAAAAAAGCTGTGCAAAAAGACGATGTACTGCTTCGTACGCACACATCAAATGTGCAGGTTAGGCTGATGGAGCGCAAAAAGCCACCTATCCGCTCAATCATGATTGGCCGTGTGTATCGTAACGAGGCTATTTCGGCTCGTGCGCACTGCCAGTTTCACCAGATAGAAGGTTTGTATGTAGATAAAAACGTAAGTTTTAAAGACCTGAAAGATACTTTGTATCATTTTGCAAAGGAGATGTTTGGGAAAGATACGAAAATCCGCCTACGCCCAAGTTATTTTCCGTTTACCGAGCCAAGTGCCGAAATTGATGTTTCGTGTTTTATTTGTGGCGGTAGTGGTTGCAATATTTGTAAACACAGCGGCTGGGTTGAGATTGCCGGCTCGGGTATGGTTGACCCTAACGTATTGCAAAATAGCGGTATTGACCCCGAAGAATACACAGGCTTTGCCTTTGGTATGGGTGTTGAGCGTATTACAATGCTACGCTATGGTATCAACGACCTGCGCTTGTTTTTTGAGAACGATGTAAGATTTTTGAGACAGTTCGAAGGAGCGTAAGTTTCTCGGGCTTTTTAGTAATAATCCATGTAAACATAAAACTCCCCTCGTTTGAGGGGAGTTTTTTTTGACTCACTCATCACTCGAAGATGATGATAATCTAGTAAAAGTTTCCTGACAAATTCATTTGAATCCTTTCACAAAAGCGGGGTAACCTAAACCTTCAATTTGCTTTTGTGTACTTTTAGCATTGATTTCAGAATCATAAACACCATAGATTACTCGGTAAACCATGGGTTTGTCAGCAGCTTTACTTACTTGTATAAAAATCTTATTGTTTTCTATTTCTCCTTTTTGTGTTAATTGGTTGGCAAAATCTTTGGCTGCTTTTAATTGCCCAAAGGCTCCCAGTTGCAAGCCATAGCCATTCAGTTCATGAATTTTGCCGTTGAGGTCATAAATATGATTTACATCGAAATTCTCAATTTTTGAGGTTTCAATCTTGATTTCGGTCTCTTTAGCGGTTTTCTTCAAAGGTGTAAAGCTACGCACGGGGGCTGTGGGCTCGGCTGTTGCCCAAAGTACCTCTACCTCGTCGTCGTCCACCTCTTGAATCTTCACTTTGGCCTTAGATGCTTTTAAGTCAACTTTGTCAGACAAATACGCAATTTTGTTGTTTCTGGTAGTTTTATTAAGGTCATTAACAGAAACAACCACCGATTTGTCGGTTTCAAGATTGGTTATTTTTACTTTTTTGGTAGTATTGCCTGTTTCTTTCTTAGGCGATTTTTTAAGGGCGTCAGCAAAATTGGTAGTGCTTTGGGCCAGCACAGGGCTCGCAGCAATAGAAAGGAATAATATTCCTACTAGGGTTTTAGGGGCACGTAACATAGTCATAATAGCGTTTATGGATGTGGCATCACAGGCAAAAATCAGCACGTATTCCCGGATGACTTCATTAAAACGATTTGCCACTTCTGTGTTAATCGTACCCTCAAATAGCAAATAAAAAGCCTGAAAACAAAGCGGTAGAGCGATATTTTTTTCGGCTACCGCTAAGTAGCTGATAATGAAAGTACTAGCGTGTATGTGCTTATTTGAATTCTCTTACAAATGCATACTGGCCGTTTTCAAGAAAGTATTTTTGTTTGCCACGTATCGAGTCGTCGGTTTTGGTTACACCAAAATATACTTTATAGAATGTTTTGCCATCTATATTTTTACTGCAAATAAAAACCTGACGTTTCTCGGCGTCTCCTTGTTTGATAACATTTCGGGCATAGGCTTTTGCATTCTCTAAACTACTGAACGAAGCCAGTTGCAGGCCATAGCCTGATAAATCGCTTTTTTGTTTTACATAAACAAAATTGGCAAGCATTTCTTTCGAACTCCCGTTGTCTTTTACACGCCCTCTCGATTTTCCGCCTTTATCGCCAGGATTCAGTTCATCATTCGCATGGGCAAAGTTTAACAAGCAAAGCATTGTGATGGTGGATATGATACTCTTTTTCATATTGTTGTAATTAATTTTATACTTTGGTCAGTTTCAAATTTCGTGCTAAACTTTTTTTTGAAGTAAAAAAACAAGAAATTTGAAAAAAATCTTTAACCTCAAATAGCGTTTCTGTTAGCAAAAAAGCGCCAGAAGTGCCCTAAATGGCCGTTTATCAATAATCTATGAAAAATCATTTTTCTTTTCCTGTAAATGGGCAATGCCGTGCGGTAGTAGAGCGTGTTTCGCCTGAAATAGATGGCGGACGCTACCCCATTAAAGCCATAGTAGGCGAGAGTATCACTGTTGAAGCCGATATATTGGTTGATGGGCACGATAAGCTATCGGCTCGCTTACTATACAAGCATGAGGCCGATAAAGAGTGGAGCGAAACGCTGATGCAATTGTATGATAACAACCGTTGGATTGGGCATTTTTCGGTACAGAAACAAGGATTTTATGTATATACCATTGAAGCCTGGGCCGACCACATAGCTAGCTGGATACATGAGGTAGACGCCAAAGTACGTGACGGCCAGCACCTGAAAGTAGAGCTGATGCAAGGCGAATTGTTTCTGAATAATATGGCTAAAAAAGCCAAAGGCGACCATAAAAAAGCGATTCAGGAGGCTGCAAAGGCCATGAAGGGGGCTTACAGCAAAGGTGAAGAACGCTACGATGAGGCTATTCAGATTGCTATGAGCCAACAAATGCTCGACTGGGCTATGAACTACCCTGAGCGGCAGGATGCTTTCAGGTATAAAGAGCTACAAATATATGTTGATAGAAAAAGAGCTGGGTTTTCGGCGTGGTACTCTATGTTTCCTCGCTCTGCTGCCAGAGAATATGGTAAGCACGGTACTTTCAGAGATGTAGAAAACCTGTTGCCTCGCATTGCCGAAATGGGGTTTGATGTGCTGTATCTGCCGCCGGTTCATCCGATTGGTAAAACCCACCGCAAAGGGAAAAACAACTCGGTAAGCTGCGAAGAAGGTGAGCCGGGGGTGCCTTATGGCATTGGCTCAGAAGAAGGAGGGCACGAGGCGATTCATCCTGAACTAGGAACGCTCGATGATTTTAAGCATCTGATAGAAGCCTGTAAAAAATATGATATTGAAATAGCAATGGACTTGGCCATCCAATGCTCGCCCGACCACCCTTGGGTAAAAAAACACCCAGATTGGTTCAAAATATTACCAGATGGCACAATTAAATATGCCGAGAATCCGCCTAAGAAGTATCAGGATATATATCCGGTTAATTTCGAAACCGCCGACTGGAAGAACCTGTGGCAAGAACTCAAAAATCTGATTTATACATGGGCCGAGTGGGGTGTGCGTATCATAAGGGTAGACAACCCACACACCAAGGCGTTTGGCTTCTGGGAATGGGTAATTGCCGAAACCAAGATAGATTATCCTGATATGATTTTCTTGTCAGAAGCCTTCACAAAGCCTAAAGTGATGCAACAACTGGCAAAGCTGGGTTATACGCAATCATATACTTATTATGTATGGCGCACCCAGAAATGGGAGCTGATACAGTATATGGAAGAACTCACGAAAGGCGAAATGAAGTATTATTTCAGACCGAATTTCTGGCCTAATACGCATGATATTAACCCTTATCTGTTGCAAGGTCGCCACGAACCTTTGTTTTTAAGTCGCTATTTTATGGCTGCTACGCTGGTGAGTAACTATGGCATTTTTGGGCCTACTTATGAGTACCTTTACAATGAGCCTTTTCCGAATAAAGAAGAATATGGGTTTTCGGAGAAGTACGAAATTAAATGGTGGAACTGGGAGCACCGCAATAAACTGACGTACATAATTACGCAGGTAAATCGAATCAGAAAAGAGAATACAGCTTTGCAGTTGACCAATAATATCGAATTTTGCGAAATTCATAACGATAACCTATTGGCGTATCTGAAAACCGCCCCTGATGGGAATAGAATTTTATGCGTTGTAAACCTGGATGGGTACAACAAACAGAGTGGAATGGTAAAAGTACCGCTTTATAAGATTCAGAAAAACGATTGGGAAACGTATCGGGTACATGATTTAATAAGCGGCGCAACTTTCAACTGGAAAGGTGAGCATAATTATATAGAGCTTGACCCCTACATTCTGCCATTTCATTTGTTTAGAATAGAAGATATTTAAAGAATTGAGTGATTTTATTTGCCACAATGTGTTACAATACTATTCGCTAATTTTCCATTCATAATTAATCACACAATCACCGCAGCGGCGGCCGCTCAATCACTCAATTTATTTCAAATAAAACTTGCTTATGGACTACAAAGAGTTATTGAAAACGTTGGTTGAAAAAGAAGTAATTCCCGACGAACAGGCGGCTAAGATTACTGCTTACGAGCAAACCAAACCTTTTTCGGTGCATTGGGAGTTGCGTACCTTTTTATATGCAGGTATCACGCTGCTAGGGGCTGGCTTGGGTGTGGTTATCTACGAAAACATTGATTCCATTGGGCATAATGTATTAATTGGCTTGATTGTGCTGGCCTTTGCGGGTTGTTTGTTCTATGCTTTCAAATATCGCAAGCCTTTCACATGGGACGAGGTTGTAGAGACCGAAAAGCTCGACGATTTTGCGCTACTCGGCGCTTGCGTGATGTTTCTGACGCTCGAAGGCTACCTGCAATACCAATACAATGTTTTTGGCACACGCTATGGGCTGGCGGCTTTTCTGCCTGCGGTGCTGTTTTTCTTTCTGGCCTATCGTTTCGACCACCGAGGGGTGCTTTCAATGGCTATTACGGCTTTTGCGTCGTGGGTGGGTGTAAACATTGCGCCAATTAAACTCTGGCAACAAAAAAACTTTTCTACTGCCGATATTACGCATCTATCAATTTTACTCGGTGTGGTATTGATAGCGATGGGAGGGCTAAGCGAATACAAACGCTGGAAAAGCCATTTCTCGTTTACCTATTTCATTTTTGGCTTCAACATTGCTTTTGTGGCAACATTAGCCGGCTTGTTTCAGTTTGATATGAAACTGGTGTATATGCTCGTGATGGCTGTATTAAGCTATGGCAGTATATGGTATGCTCGGCGCACGCAATCTTATCTGTTTATGTTGATGGGGGTTATTTATGGCTATATATCTGTAACGTACTGGATTTTTCAGGGAGCGTGGACAGAAGGGCTTGATTTTACCTTGTACACTTTCTATTTCATGGCATCGGCTGTGGGAGTTGTGTATTTTCTAATGAATATCAAACAAATGATTGGACTGAAAAAATGAAAAAGGCATATAACGAAACATGGGTTGAGAATATTGAGAGTCAGGCTATTGTGCGGGAATGGTATGAAGAAAAAGTACTGAGCCAGGAGCAATATACCGAAGCCTGCAAGCTATTTCCGGTAGAGTTTTATCAGCCGAATATATTTATTGAGTTTGGGCTATTTATATTTACCAATCTGGCTATTTCGGCTACTTTTGGGTTTATGGCCATTACTCTTCTTGAGCCTATAGTTGAAACAAGCCTTGGGCTGGGTATTGTTTGTGTGGTATATGGGGTAAGTATGGTTTTTTTGTTGGAATATTTTATTAAAAGTCGCAAGCTGTATAGGTCGGGTACTGATAATGCCTTGCTTTATGTGGCTATTGGCTCGTTTCTTACAGCTATTTTTGCTTTTACCGACTTCCGTTGGTCTTTGTATGCCTACTACTTTTTATCCTTAATTGTGTTTATTCCGTTCTTACTGCGCTACGGCGACCCTTTTGTGGCTATCGCTATTTTTGTGGTCTGGATATGCTCTTGGTTTACGCTTACCATTGAGTTTTCGATAGGAAAATTAATAGTGCCTTTTGTGATTATGGCGGTATCGGTAATCAGTTTTGTATTTGCCCGATGGTGGAGCAAAAACGATAATTCGGCTTACTATACCGATGCGCAGATATGTATTGAAACGGGTAGTTTAATAACGTTTTATCTGGGTGGAAACTACATGGTAGTGCGAGAAGGTAACGCTATATTGAACGGCCTGAATGATTCTACGCAAATATCGTTTGCGCCGCTTTTCTATCTATTTACCTTAGCTATACCATTTATCTATCTATATTTTGGCTTGAAGCAAAAAGACCGAAAAATGGTAATGGTTGGCTTAGCGGCCTTTGCTTTTTCAATATTTACCTATCGTTTTTACTTCTCTGTAATGCCTCTTGAATGGGCCATGACATTTGGTGGAGCTGCGTTGGTGGGTTTTGCCGTGTGGGGAATATGGGTTTTGCGTACACCAAAATGGGGTTTAACGTATCAACAAACCCAAGCCAGTAAATACCGAGATTTTGAGGCTTTTCTGGTAAATCAGGCACTACCACACGGACAAGGCGGAAAAATGAAATTCGGCGGCGGAGACTTTGGCGGCGGTGGCGGTGGGGGGAATTATTGATACGCAGAGGGCATAGCAAAGGGGCGGACGTTTTAGCAGAGTCTCCTGTGTGTGCTGGAAAAGGTAAGCAAAGGGACTCGGCGTGGAGGAGAGAGTAATCCCAAAAACGCCGAGTCCCCTTGCTAGGCTGCAAGCCAGTGCGCACGGGAGACTCGGCTTAGACCTAGTTATTGAGCGATTGTGTGAATGAGTGATTAGTGTCTAATCCTAAAATAGGTTTACACAAATCAAGGTTTTAGCAGAGTCTCCTGTGTGCGCTGGAACAGGTAAGCAAAGGGACTCTGCTTGGAGGAGAGACCAATTCCCAAAAACGCCGAGTCCCCTTGCTAAGCCGCAAGCCAGTGCGCACGGGAGACTCGGCTTAGACCTAGTTATTGAGCGATTGTGTGAATGAGTGATTAGTGTCTAGTCCTAAAATAGGTTTACACAAACTATGTTTTAGCAGAGTCTCCTGTGTGCGCTGGAAAAGGTAAGCAAAGGGACTCTGCGTGAAGGATAGACCAACCTAAAAAACTCCGAGTCCCCTTACTAAGCCGCAAGCCTATGCGAACGGGAGACTCGGCTATGACCTAAAATCGGATTATTAATCAAACCCCAATAGCATTCAATCAATGAAAACCCCAATTTTCAATTTTGTTCTGGGTTTATTTGTGATTTTTTTGATAACGATTTATTCACTTTCTGCTTCAGGCGGTGGGGATATAATTTTTATGTTTTTGACCTCTATTTTTGTTATACTTGATTTTTTTGTTTTAAAATTTCTACTCAAGTTAAAGCCTAAAATATATCAGTATCTTATACCGCTTTCATTAGTGTTTGTTTGTGCCATTGTTTTCACTTACTTGAATTACAAAAGAAGTGAAATTAAAACGAATATAAGCGCTCCTTTTCAAAATGGTAACTAATTGTCTAATTCTAAAATAGGTTTACACAAATCTAGGTTTAAGCCGAGTCTCCTTGCTAAGCTTTAGCCTTATGCGCACGGGAGAATGGGCTACGACCTAACTTTTAAATGTGATTAGGTCTTAGCAGAGTCTCCTGTGTGCGCTGGAAAAGGTAAGCAAAGGGACTCTGCGTGAAAGAGAAACCAACCTAAAAAACGCCGAGTCCCCTTGCTAAGCTTTAGGCTTATCCACACGTGAGACTCGGCTAGGACCTAAATTTTTACAATATTATTCGCTATTCACTCAATCACTAACTCACTCATTCACTCAATTCCTCCAAAGTCTTCTCCCAATAAACCCTTAAAACCTTAGAATTTACACCGATTTCTTTAAAAAACTGTAGCCAAAATAGCTGTTGGTTTGAGAGGTTATCGGTAGGGGATTTTACTTCTACAAAGCAGTATTCGTTGGTTGTGTCGTCCCACATAAAAAGGTCGGGGAAGCCACGTAGGTTTTCTACCAGATTCTTCGACATCTCGTGTAGTATTATCTTCAAGGCTTCAAAATTGATTACTTCTACGGCTTTTCTGACAATCATCCACATTTCTTCAAGCCAGGGTACAAACGGATTAGCAATGCCGAATTTAGATTCGTAGCGCTCACCCATATACACCAGTAGCGTCTGGATATTATCGAAACTTGCCAAATGACTAATGATTAAATCCTGACGTTTTTCGTAGAAATCAGGCAGGTATAAGTCAGACGGGCGACGTTGAAAAGGGTGGTGGAAAGCTACCAGACTAGGGTCGAAGACAATATCCCAGAATATAAGCCCGAAGATAGCCCGCCAGGTATGGTTTTCAGAAAAAACAGCCATTTTCCCCTCATTTATGTAGTATTCAGCCACACCCATTTCAACCTGATGGCGATGTTCTTCCGAAATCGTGATAGATTCTGATTGGTGCAGCCACGAGGTTGTACTTTTTTTATGTACACGTTTTTTGCTTTTCGTCTGATTAATGAAATCGCTGGCAAAAAAACGTTCATCAGCATTTTTCGGAAACTCAATCATCAATTGGCAAAGTGAAAGTGCTTCGTCAATGTGCCCAAGTTTTTGTAAGGTTCGCACTTGTCGCTCTCTTGCAGGCACTTGTTCTGTCAGTCGGAAGGTATTCAGGGCTTCGTCGTACAGCTTACTTTTCTCTAGAAAAGTGCCTACTTTTATAATAAGCCTTTCGTAAGCAGGCTTGGCTACTTCGCTCAGGTCGGTAACAGAATCAGTAAAATTCATGAACCAGTCGTAGATTTCGAGCGGCGGAGCAGTATCTTTTAATTGCGAGAAGAGGTCGTTCTGGTCGGTAATTAGCCATTTGTCTTCTGCATCTTTGCGTGTAGTAAATCGGGCGACCAGTTTGTCGTCATCATGGCTTTCGTACTGAATCAGTCCCAGGTCTCGCACCACAAACTCGGTCATGTCAAGGTAGCGATTGCCAAAGAACAGAAACTTCATGAAAGTAACCTCAAACTCAAAGCAAACCTTAATAACAGGTTCTAAGTCTTGAATTGCCTCTATGATTTCCTCAAAACTAAAGGCTTTGAGCAAGGTTTCTACCAACTCATCTTTTTTGAGTTTCTTATACGAAATCCGTTCGGCTTTAGGTAGGCTTTCTTGCGTAGCAGCTATTATTTTGGTGAAACGGTTGGCGAGTTCGTCTTTCCCATAAATGCCCAATAATTCCTTGCTGAAAGTCTCATGTTTGGCAGCATTTACAGGCTCAATAAACTCTCTTTCAAGTAGTTCGTTCAGCAATGCCGGAATATCCGTCAGTTCAGCATACGCTAGTTTATTGGTTTTAAAAAACAAACCCTTACGATTGCTGAATCTGATAAACAAACATTGCGCATCTTCGCTTAGGCAATAGTATTTACGCAGGAAACGCCATTCGTTTTCGTTGAGTATATGCCGATACTTCTCCTGAACAAAGTCCAGCAGGTAGTTGAAGTACTCTAAATAATATTTAGGAGGAAGCTCGTTTTGTTCTGCCATAATGATAGAAACAAAATTGTCGTATCAAGGGTTCGGAAGCTTTATTTTCAGCCCATCATAAGCTAAATGAATATTGGGCGGCAGTTCTTTTTCTACGTCGGTATGCAAGCCCATTTTATGGCTGATATGCGTAAAATAGGTAGTAGGCGCATTTATTTTTTGCGCTACCGCTATGGCCTCGCTCAAAGCAAAATGAGAAATGTGCGGCTCACGTTGCAAAGCACCTAAAACCAATACCTTTGTGCCGTAAACTTTCTCCATTTCGGTTTCAGAAATGTAGTTTACATCGGTAATGTAGGTGAAATCACCCACCCGAAAACCAAGCACGGGCAAGCGATGGTGCATTACTTCGATAGGGGTAAACTCAATGCCCTCAATATTGATTGGCTGCGATACGTCGGCGGCAATCTCTTGTAGATTGAGCAATGGCACACCCGGATACTTTATGTCTTCAAAAGCGTAGGCAAACTCTCTTTTAAGCTGATTTAAAACCCGTTGATGGGCATAAAGATTGATATGACGGATACCGTTGAGGTAATTGAAGGGACGAACGTCGTCAAGGCCGGCGGTGTGGTCTTTGTGTTCGTGGGTATAAATGATGGCATCAAGCTGGGCTATTCGCTCACGCAGGGCCTGTTGCCTGAAATCAGGGCCGGTATCAATAATAAAGCTCTTGCCATTCACTTCTATCCAGACAGACACCCGAAGACGCTTGTCTCTGAAATCAAGTGAATTGCAGACTTCACATCTGCATGTAAGTACGGGAACACCCGCCGAGGTACCTGTTCCGAGAAAAGTTACTTGCATGCTTAAGGGAACGGTGGGTAATCGGAAAAGATTGCCCACCGAATGATTTAATACTCTATATATTTACTCTGTAAGGCTTTTCACAACTGTTACCAGTCGGTCGAAATTCAAAGGCTTCATTAATGCATCGTTGAACCCTGCATTTTTGAAGTCGTCTTCAGAGTAGTTTTTGGCGTTTCCGGTAATAGCTACTGCCGGAACATTGGCCTTTTTCTTGTCGTCTAGCTCACGAATTGCTTTAATGCACTCCATGCCGTCCATGATTGGCATATTGATGTCGAGCAGAAGAATGTCAAAGTCTTCTTTATCAAGTAATTGCATTACTTGCTCTCCATTTTTTACAGCGGTGATTTCGAAGTTCTGAAACTCCAAAATTTTCTTTGCTAAGTTCTGAATAACTGAACTATCTTCGGCTATCAATACTCGTTTCATTAAAGGCATATATGTTTTTAAAGTTTGGTCTTCGTTAATTTGGTGTAAAGATAAGGAAAGAAGATTTTTAACAAAATCAAATTTTACTAAACCCTGATAAAATATGTATTTTTGCGGAATAATACGATTCGCCGAGTAATGAATTTGAAGAAATAAGCGTTCCTTAAAATGTCTGACTTAGTAGAGACGTATTGCAATACATCTCAAAGGTCTACCTGTATTTTTGAACTAAATTTGGGCGTAAATGTTGGAATTTTAGACCAATTTTAAGTAAAAAGCAGATTCTACGACAGGAGACGTATCGCAATACGTCTCTACCAAGTTCGCTACTTTGGAAGAATAATTGTTTCTCAAAACCCAATTATTCGCTGGAACTTATGAATATTTAATCATTAAAATAAAAGATTTGAACCGACAATTAGCACCCGGGAAAAAAATATATTTTGCTTCTGATTTTCATTTGGGAGCACCTACACACCAAGACAGCCTAAACCGGGAAAGGCGAATAATAGCATGGCTGGAGAGTATCAGGCACGATGCCGAAATTATATTTCTGGTAGGCGATTTGTTTGATTTCTGGTTTGAATACAAACAGGTAGTGCCCAAGGGCTTTGTGCGTTTTTTGGGCAAGCTGGGCGAGTTATCGGATGCTGGTATGGAGATAGTGGTGTTTTTGGGTAACCGAGATATGTGGATGAGCGATTATTTTGAAAAAGAGCTAAACGTAAAAACCATTCGCCGACCACGCAGCTACGAGTTTAATGGCAAGAAGTTTTACATAGGCCACGGCGATGGCCTAGGCAAAGGCGACTACGGCTATAAGTTTCTGCAAGTGATTTTTGAAGGCAAACTGCCCCGTTTTTTGTTCAACAGAATAATGCACCCCAACTTGGGCATGATGCTCGGTAACCTGTGGAGCAAGCATAGCTGGCGCAAAAAAAGAGAACCGGAGAAATACCTCGGCGACGACAGGGAGTTTCTGGTTGGTTACTCTAAACAGGTAGAGGCCAAAGAGCACCACGACTACTATATTTTCGGACACCGACACACCAAAGTAGACATAAAACTTAGCCCAACAGCCCGATACATTAATCTGGGCGATTGGATATTTTATGATAGTTACGCAGTTTTTGATGGTAATGATGTGGTGCTGAAATCGATGAAACCTGATGCTGAGTAATCAGATTTTTGCATAAATAGCCGTTGACCACACGGGTGTTTGTGCTTCGAGCAAAGAATTGTTGAGTGCGTTTTCTTTGGCTGCATAGCAGAAATAGGGCAAGTCGTAGGCAGCTTTTATGCTCTTCAACTGGCTTTCGTTGTGGCAATTAGAGCCAAAAAAGGCTACCATATTCTTTTTTACCAATATTTCGGCTATTTCTTGCGCTTGCTTAGAGTAGTAGCCCGTAAGCGAACCGATATTGACCTGAAACAGAATACCGCTGAACAATAGCTTTGTGAGGGTATCGATATTGTTTAAAGAAATATATCGCTCAGGATGGGCCAATACAGGTATAAAGCCCGCTTGCTGAATACGAAGCGCCGACTCGATAATGTAGTTGGGTTTTTCAATAAACGATGCCTCAAAAAGCAAGTATTTTCTGTCGCTGCCAAATGGCAATACCTCTCCACGCTTAATAGACCTGAACAAGTTTTCTTCAAGATAATATTCGGCCGAGGCTTCTATCTCTACCGGAATTTGGTAGCGTTTCAGGATAGCACGCAGAAGAGACAATGACTGAAGAATGTCTTCATAAGAGTTGTCATAAAAACCACTCATTACATGCGGGGTAGCAATAATCTTCTTGAACCCGAGAGCCACAAGGCCCCTAATCATGGCAATACTTTGTTCTACACTAGCGGCTCCGTCGTCAATATGAGGTAGAATATGGGCGTGCACATCTACAGTAAGTGGATATTGAGGCAAAGCAATGTTTTTTCTAAAAAGAGGTTTGTTTAGCAATGTTTTAAACATTGAGGTATGGTTGTTTTGTGGCCTAATTCAGGATTCAGTATTACAGGTTTCCCTATATACAATTGTAAACCAACACCATGCCAAAAAAACGACTGAATCTTAGAAAAATACTAAGCGGTAGCAAACCATCAATAATGTAGGTTTTGAAAAAAAATATCTAAAATATAACGATTTTGGTATTATTTATGCCAAAGCCCTACTTGCCTTTTTTATTAAGAAATATCTCTTAATCTGGGTAATTCAAGGTCTTTTGATGAGATATTCGGGTCCTCGATTCCCCAGTCAATATTCAGGTCGGGGTCGTTCCAGATGATGCCTCCTTCTGAGGCTTTATTGTAGAAATTTGTACATTTATAAGTAAACAAACATTGCTCTAATGCCAGAAAGCCATGCGCAAAGCCGGCAGGAATATATACCATATTTTGTAGCTGGTCGTCAAGCAAAAACTTCTCGTACTTACCAAAAGTTGGTGAGCCCGGTCTTATATCAACGGCAATATCAAGCGCTTTGCCTTTGAGCACTCTTACCAGTTTGCCCTGTGCGTGTGGGTCTCGCTGAAAATGTAAGCCTCTTAAAACACCTGGCGAAGATAAAGATTGGTTATCTTGCACGAAATCGAAAGGAATACCATTGTCGGCAAATGCCTTTTTGTGGTATGATTCTAAAAAATATCCTCTTTCATCGCCAAAAATACGGGGAAAAATCTCTATTAGACCTTCGATAGATGTTTGTCTGAACTCCATTATGCTTCTATATTTTTATTTTTTAGATTCTGTATCAGCGTTTGTTATTTTGTTATAATCAGCATTAGTGCTTTAGCCGCACAGAATTTATGCAAAAGTAATATTTATTAAATAATTTCAAGTTACTTTCTTATTAAATCAACATAAATCAGGAAATTTGTGAAAATTTCTAAGATATGACCAAACAAGACCTCTTCGAGCAAATTCTTAAAAAGAAATCTTACTTATGTGTAGGGTTAGATACAGATATTAAAAAAATACCAAAACATCTGTTAGCTACCGAAGACCCGATTTTTGAATTTAATCGCCAGATTATAGACGCAACAGCGCAATATGCAGTTGCTTATAAACCAAATATTGCATTTTATGAGGCAATGGGCGTGAAAGGCTGGCAAAGCCTGCAAAAAACAATAGACTATATACCCAAAGATATTTTTACGATTGCTGATGCCAAACGTGGCGACATCGGAAATACATCTGAACTATATGCCCGTACGTTTTTCGATAAGGCTTCGTCGGGTCTTGATTTTGACTCGGTTACCGTTGCGCCTTATATGGGCCGTGATTCGGTGCAGCCTTTTCTGGCTTTTGAAGGTAAATGGGTAATATTGCTTGGGCTTACGTCTAACGTTGGCAGCCATGATTTTCAGCACCTGAAAGTAGAGGTTGATGGCGAACAAAAGGCTTTGTTTGAGCAGGTGCTCACGAAGTCGCAGGAGTGGGGTGGGAGCGATGCCATGATGTATGTGGTAGGCGCAACGCAGGCCGATAAACTGGCTGAAATTCGTAAAATAGTACCAGACCATTTTCTGCTTGTGCCGGGTGTAGGTGCGCAGGGCGGAAGCCTTGAAGAAGTATCTCGCTATGGTATGAACAAGCAATGTGGCTTACTGGTAAACTCGGCAAGGGCTATTATTTATGCCTCGAACGGCGAAGATTTTGCCGAAGTAGCTGCCGAAGAAGCCAGAAAAGTACAACAAGAAATGGAAGGCTACCTTTCAGCAATTCTGTAAATGTTAGCGTAATATTAAAGCATAGTCAATAGGTTTATACCATGACAGAATCTTTTATTAACTACCTGTGGCAATTTCAACAGTTTGATAAATCTTTGCTGCGCACTACCAGACAAGAATCTCTCAGGATACTGAAAACGGGTATTCTGAATACTGATGCTGGCCCTGATTTTTCGCAGGCCAGAGTACAAATTGAAGAAATAGAATGGGCGGGGAATATTGAGATACATATTCGGGCGTCGGACTGGAATAATCATAATCACCAGACCGACGCCAGTTATAACAATGTAATACTGCACGTGGTTTGGGAATACGACAAACCCATTGTAAGAGCTGATGGGAGTGAGATTCCAACTTTGGAATTGAAACCGATAACCGATGGCTCGTTACTACACAAATATCAAGCACTTGTTGATAACAAAAACGTGATTCCGTGCGCTGCGCAATTTGGCGGCGTTTCTGATTTATCTAAGATTGCTACGCTCGACAAGGCTTTAACTAAGCGATTGATTCAGAAAGCCAAGCTGATAGAAACTTTGCTGGCAGAAAACAACGGCGATTGGGAAGAAACTACTTACCAGCTATTGGCCCGAAACTTCGGTTTTAAACTAAATTCGGAGGCTTTTTTGCGTTTGGCGCAGCATATTCCGCTTAAAGTATTGCAAAAACACCGTGATAATATCACGCAGATAGAGGCCATTCTTTTTGGGCAGTCGGGACTTTTGGTTGATGTTGACGATTATTCAAAAAAACTGGTACAGGAATATGATTTTTTTGCTGTTAAGTTTTCGCTGAAAGATACAAGATTAGAGCCCCATGAATGGAAGCTACTCCGAACCCGCCCTGCCAATTTCCCTACTATCAGAATCGCTCAACTGGCACGTTTGATTACGCTGCAAAAGAGCTTTTTCTCCTTATTTACCCAAACCGAATCGATAGACGATTTACGCAAGGCACTGCAAGTGCGCCAGAGCGAGTATTGGCAAGAGCATTATCATTTTGGTAAAAAACTAGGTAAGAAAAGTAATGGCTTGGGTAAAGATTCGGTTGATAATTTATTGATAAACACGGTTATTCCGTTACTGGCGTGTTATGCCCAAAAGACGGATAATCTGGCTTATATGGATAGAGCCCTTGCTTTTTTAGAGAGTTTTCCGGCCGAAAGTAATCATATTATTGATATGTGGAAGAATATGGGCCTAAGCATAACAACCGCTTATGATGCCCAGGCGAGTATTGAACTCTATAATAATTTTTGCACCCAAAAGAAATGCCTGCAATGCAATGTGGGTATTGAGCTATTGAAGAAGTAGGGCAAGCTATGCTTTTATTAACATAGCTTGCAAAAACTCATAAAATCTAAGTCCGGTTTATCATGCCTACGCCTGAAACCATCAGGATAAGACCTAATACGGCAGGAGCTATTTTTCTTGCTCCGGCTACATCAAAGCCCATCAAACGGTTGTTGCTCGACATAAAAGCGGCACAGGCAAAAAGCAACAGCAATAAGCCGATACCTGTTAATACTGCTCCCAAGTTTCTTTTAAACTTAGTGTTTTCGTCATTCATAAAAAATCAAGATTTAGGTTCAAGTGATTCTGAAAATGTCTTTATTTCGGCTTTACTCTTTACAGGTTTAAAATTCAGTTTCTCGCCTTCGGCCAACATAAAATCATAGGCAATATCAAAATCGTTCGGAATTGTGCCATCAAGAATGGCCTCTCTGATAGCTATTTTTATGTCGCCGACCTCACGTGAGGGTTTTAAGTCAAACGCCTCCATGATGATTTCTCCGGTAATAACCGGTTGAAAATTGCGGAGTTTATCTTTGGCCTCTAGCTCAATCAGTAGTTCTTCTACTTTATCGAAATTGCCCAGGTAGCGTCTTACCTTGCTCATGTCTTTCGAGGTAATATCGGCCCGGCACAAAATCATCAGGTATTCAATGTCGTCGCCTGCTTCAAACAGCAGTCGGCGAAGCGCCGAATCGCTCACGCCTTCTTTGGCCAGGGCAATGGGGCGTAAGTGCAACCTTACCAGATTTTTCACCATTTTCATTTTGGCATCTAGCGGCAACTTCAATTTTCTGAAAATACCCGGTGTCATCTTTGCACCGAGTTCTTCGTGCCCGTGGAATGTCCAACCCACTTTTGGGTGAAAACGTTTGGTAGCTGGTTTGGCAATATCGTGGAGAATAGCCGCCCAACGCAACCACAAATCGTTCGATTTTAGGGCCACGTTATCGAGCACCTGCAAGGTATGGTAAAAATTATCTTTGTGCCCTTTGCCGTCTTGGGTTTCTACGCCTTGCAATTCGCAAAATTCAGGGAAAATGATTTGCAACAAACCCGTATAGAACAACAACTTAAAGCCATACGAAGGTGTTTTTGATAACACAATTTTATTAAGCTCTTCGGTGATACGCTCTTGCGACACAATAGAAATGCGGTCTTTCATGGCCGCAATGGCATCGAAAGTTGTGCCTTCAATATCAAAACCAAGTTGTGATGCAAACCTGATGGCACGCATCATGCGCAGGGGGTCGTCAGAAAACGTAATTTCGGGGCTTAGTGGCGTGCGAATGATTTTCTTACCTATATCGGCCACGCCATCAAAGGGGTCAATGAGTTGCCCGAAATCTTTGATATTTAACGAAATACCCAGGGCATTAATCGTGAAGTCCCGTCGGTTCTGGTCGTCTTCCAGCGTGCCGTCTTCAACAAGCGGCTTGCGTGATTCGATGCGGTATGATTCTTTTCGTGCGCCTACAAATTCTATTTCTAAATCGTTTAGCCTGATTTGAGCTGTACCAAAGTTTTTGAAGAAACTCACGTGTACGTTGTCACCCAGTTGGCTTGCTACTTTTTCGGCCAGACCAATGCCGCTGCCCAAACACACCACATCAATATCTTTGTTGGGTCGGTTTAGTATCAGGTCTCTTACATATCCGCCAATAACGTAGGCTTCAACACCCATTTCGGTGGCCGAACGGGCTATTACCTCAAAAATTGGTTCTTTAGCTATATGTTCTTTAAAATTCATTTTGTTTCATGATATTGAGTGATTCAGCAGCCCGCCATGCGGTAATTGTATGAATATTCCGGTGGAGGAAGTATTCTCAAATGATTCAGTAAATCGCTCAAAGGTTATTTATAAATATTCTCTACAAGGATTCATCTAATTGATTTTTCTTGTGAGAATAACAGCAGTTTCTCTTTAACAGTACAATTATTGAGAAAAGTTGCAATTTAGTAAGGAATAGCGGTATAAATGAGAGAAATATAGAAAAAAAGCCGATAATTTTATCGGCTATCAATTATATTAAAGGTAGTTTCCTTACTGATTCAGCTCAGTAGCCATTACCATTTTTATCTTTAGCTTGGCCCCCAGCGACATCACATCGACCAACTCTTGTACCGTAACAGAATTATCGACACGTAGGGTTATTACGGGTTCGTCCATGTTAGCGGTGGCTGCTATCAGCCTTTCTTCCAGTTGAGGCAATGGCACGGCCGTGCTATTGATATAGTAGGTTTTATCTTTGGTAATAGTAAGTGCTACGGGTTTGGTTTTGGGAATATCCTGCACCGATTTTGATGATTTCGGCAAAAGCAATTTTATCACGTTCGGATTCCCCAGCGTTGAGATAATCAGAAAGAACAACAACAGGAAAAACATGATGTCGTTCAGCGATGCTGTTGATACCTCGGCATGAAACCGTCGTTGTCTTTTTAATTTCATGATAGTAATATTATAACTTTATGGATATAGTGTATCGATAGTATGAATTGCATATATGCTGCAATTTAACAAAAATAGAGGTTTCTTAAAAGAGGTCAGTTTGTATTATTAAGAGAAAGACCCCACTCCCTAAATCCCTCTCCCCAACAGTGGGGAGAGGGACTTTTTGCCCCCTTCCCCATTGTTGGGGAAGGGTTGGGGATGGGGTCTTTTATAGTGTTTTTTTGAAAAATCCTTACTTATTAAGCTCGGTAGCCAGTACCATTCTTATTTTTAGTTTGGCACCAAGTGCCATGGCATCAACCAAATCTTGTACTGTCAGTGAGCTTTCGGCTCTTAGCACTACAGTTGGTTCTTCCATGTTGGCCGTGGCTGCTATGAGCCTTTCTTCCAATTGCGGAAACGGCACGGGCGTACTATTAATATAATAGACTTTATCTTTGGTGATTGAAAGCGAAATAGGCTGCTTGCTTACATCGTGCGATGATTTTGATGATTTCGGCAAAAGCAACTTTATTACGTTCGGATTCCCCAGCGTTGAGATAATGAGGAAGAACAACAGCAGGAAAAACATAATATCGTTTAGCGATGCGGTTGATACCTCGGCCTCAAATCTTCTTTGTCTTTTTAATTTCATTATCGTAAACAGATGCTTGTTTTCTCCGATTATTTTATAGGCTCATTCAGCGTATCAAGGAAGTCCATCACGGTTGCTTGCAGGTGAATACCGAATTTATCAATCATCATATTGATACTATGGTAACCCGCATAAGCAATAACCCCAACCACAAGACCGGTAAACGACGAAATCATTTTTTCGTACAAACCATTGGCAATGATTTCGATGGTGAAGTTTCCGGTAGCGGCAATATCATAGAAAATACGGATAATACCCGAGATAGTACCGATAAAACCCAGAATAGGCGCAACCCCGGCGATAAGCCCCAGATAACCCATGTTTTTTTCCATTTTAGAAATCTCAAGGTTTGATTGGATTTCCATGGCACTTTCGATGTCTTTTACAGGTCGGCCAATACGTGTGATACCTTTTTCTAATATACGTGAAATAGGCAGGTTAGTACTTTTGCAAAGTGTGATAGCCGTGCGGAGGTCTCCACGAAGGATATTATCTTTGAGGGTTCTTAAAAAGCCATAATCGATGTTAGAAGCACCTTTAATAAAGAGGTAACGCTCTACGATAAAGAAGATGGCCAGAAACAACAAGAACAATAAAGGATAAACGACAATCCCCCCTTTTAGCAAGAGGCTTAAGTAATTAATCGATTCGGCATTTGCTGCAGTTGAAGTTGAGTCAGTAACTTGAAGCAAAATTGGTTGTAGCATGAGGCAAAGATTATAGGTTTTTGATATAAACTTTAAGAAAGCGGAATTTAGTATGCAAGTTAGTTTTTTTTTGTTCTAAACTTGAAGATTTCTTTGTTAAGTTCAATTTTTGAGGTACTTAGGTGGGTTGTATAGGGGATTAGTGCTATTGTGGGGAGGGGATAAACGTTGTAGTATGTTTTCTGAGCAACTCTTGTTTAGGCTAAATATATATTTAGCCTAAACAGTTATATTCAGGAATTGTAGTAATAATATTAACAAAGGCTCTTAAAACTATAACTATAATTTTAACTTTCTTTAATCAGCATATTTAATTAATAATTCGTCTTCAAATTCAAAAATTGTTAAAGCTTGTTTAATTCTGTCAAATTTACCTACATTATCAATATTTGTCTCTATATAATATGTGTCGCTTATAAGAAATGGTTGTCTTAATCCGTTAGTTGTTGGGTTTTTTGTCAAACTTATTCTATTACCAATTTCAGAGGTAAAAAACGTTTCTGGTTGTAGGTCAAAAAGCTGTTTAAAAACTTCTAAATACAATTTGGAGACTTGTGTTACTTCAAGCTTTTGGTCAAAAAATATTGCATACTCCAATTTCTTATGCTTTGGCTCTTCTGCATCAAAAATATTTACTTCATCATTTTCTGTTTCTAACTCTATATTAATATCTGGAATGGGCCAAATTTTGAGAAATCTTTCCGCAATAAGATGTGCTCTAGTTTCTATTTCCTGTTTATCCCATTTTATTTTTTCTTTTAATTCACGATTTAACCAAAGTCGACTGAAAATATAGCCTTGCTCTTTGCCTTCAATATTCATTATTTTTTTTTCCCCAAATGATTTGTTACCAAGTTTGCCATTATTACCAGATAAGGTAAGATTTCCAATCGTATTAAGATAATTTTCTTTTATAAAGTTGTATTCTTCTGTTCCCAGGTCAATCTTCCATTTAGGGTCAGGATTTTGCGGAAAAATATGTTCAATTGTAATATCTGAATTGCCTTCTATTGTTACAAGTTCTTTATTTTGAAAATTTTCAAGTCTTTCGAGCAAATAGGTTCTATTTTTAGGTTTAATATTATATACATCTTTTTCCTTTAAAGCATTAATAGTTTCATTGTTTCGAGGAAATCTTTGGACACCTGACCTTTGTAATAATGATTTTTGAATAGAAATTAGATAATTTCTAGGCTCAATCTTGTCATAAAGACCCATGAAAATTTTATTAAGTGCGTTTGTCGGCAATGCGAGGATAAAACGTCTAAATGTAAAAGATTGGACAAGGGATAAAATAGATATAAATGTTTGTTTATCAATTATATCGTTAGCAAAATCCTCATAAACTTTCATTAGAAAAGGGAAAGCTACATTTATTTCTATACGATTAATGTATTCCAATTGAAGTCTTATATCTTTGTCTGTTTCGTTTTTTGGGTTGACAAGTTTATTATAGAATTTAACTAATGATTTTAATTCAGATAAAACAAGCTCCAACTCTTCAATAGTTGTGGTTGGATACTTTTTTTTGAATGTTTGGTATACATCTCCTTTATTGGGAATTTCTTTATTTTTAAGTGTTAAATAGTCTCTAATAAATTCTGAGACCTTTGTTTTGTTCAAAATTTCATCTTTAGCATTTTTTTCAATGACCTCCCAATAGCTTTTATAAATTTTATCTTGGCTTGTTCTAGAAAGTCCCATTAAAATATAATTTCTTATTAAATCAGCTTGGGACAGTTCTAGGCCTGTTGAATTGAGACTTTCAAAAATCCTTTGAGGGTTATCTTTTTGTCTATCTAATGCAATATCAACAAAGATTAATTTAGATAGCCCACGTTGAACAGTTTCAAAATTATCTACTGTAATTGCTGTTCTAAAATAGCTAAAATTCTCAACTATTTTAGAATATCCTTTAAATTCTTCATCATTACTCGAGTTAAGTATATATCTTAAAGCATCCTTATTATTTTCTGTTGGCTTTAGCTTTAATTTTTCGGCTTCAGGAGCAAATTCATTAATTAAATAAGTCTTATGAATCTTATTTACTAATTTCTCATTTTCAAGTTCTTGTGCAAGTCGATAAAGAGAGATATAAATTAGCGTAATTGTAGTCAAGCGTTGTTGCCCATCAATGATTGTTAATTCTGTTAATCCTGATGCAGTATAAACGTCATCATGAACGTAAACGATACTTCCAATAAAGTGAGCATTTGTTTTATCATTTTTACCTGTTTCAATAATATCTTGGAATAGCTGCTTACATTGAGAAAGTGTCCAATCATAGTTCCTTTGGTAAACAGGAATAGCAAATGTTGTTTCATTTGTCGCTAAAAATTTATCAACTCTAGTTTCGTTTGCTTTCATTTTTATTTATTATCATTTATAAAGTAAATATTTAGTCATTAAGTGTACATTTAAATATTATGAATGCACAAGATTATTTCACAAATTAAGAAAACTATCTTTGCTATATAAATTTATTTATTATTCGGATACTTTGAATTTAATAAATCCCATACCCACAAAAAAAACAAAACCCCAACAAATAATCATTGGGGTTTCAATTAATATCTTTTTATATTCGTAATTCTAATTTTCCATTGCCTTTAGAGCGGCTTTCATTTGTTGTATCTGTCGTTTTTTCTGGAGTATCACCGGAGCAGCTACACGTTCTTTGCAGTCGAAAAGACTACAACGTTCGCAGGTTTGGTTTACGTCACGGGTCTGAATCTTGGGGTCTTCCAGAAACTTGAGTTTAGCACGCAGGTTATCGTTCATCTCGAAGCCCATCGTAACGCTTATGTTGATGTTCGAAATGATATTAAGCGGCCGTGCCATTGTCATTACAAAGTACTGGCTTTTCGAATCAACGTAGTTAGATATTTGCACGCCTACCAGCGGCTCTTTCATTTCACCTTTCTGTACCAAGTCCGAAACATCGTCAAGAATGTTCAGCGAAATCCAACGGCGGCAGTAATGTTCCTGCTGAATTTCGTGTGGCGTGTGGCGACGAGCCAGATGCATTTCTTTGGTAAGGTGATAATCTTTTTTGCCGTTTGGTGCTTCAAAACGTAAGAAAAAGATACCATCAATGCCAAAATACTTGGGCAATACATTACTGATGCGGTGGTAGAGGGTTTCGGGCGTTGCCTGAAAATTTTCGGCCAATTCTACCAGTGTATCATTTTTCCAGGTGCTTTGGTTAAATAATTGGTCTAGCTTTTCAATCAGTTTTTCTCTCCTAATCAGCACTGCGCCTGCAAAATAAGAGGCATTGAAATTGTTCAGAATCTGCTCAAACGATTTCACCTCTACCCACGATGAAGTATAAGGGCGGTCTTTCAACTTCATGTACAAAAAGCCCAACTCACGGCCTAGGGTAAAAGCCCGTTGGTCTGACGTGATTCGCTTATTAATTAATAAAGTATTGGTTTTAGACAAAAAAACCGAGCGTATGTTGGCAATATGGGGGTAATCTTCTTCGTCGAAATACTTAATCGTAAAGCCGTATTTATCGGTGAGTAGGTTTGACAAGAAAAACTCATCAACCTGTTGGTCGGGGCCAATGTTGTTTTCGGCCAGAAAACGGTCTACTGTATCTTCAATTTCGGGAAAATAATTATCGTGCATTTCCTGATACGAGCGCAACACGGCAAAATAAAATTGCTCAACGGTCATGTTGTAGGTGCGGCCTATTTCAATAATAGTGCTGATAAAAGCACTCAGTTTGGTAGGTGCGCCCGATAGCAACTCGAGGAGGTCGGCAGGCGAAATGCCAAAGATTTCAAAAGGCAGTTCGGTCAGGAAGTTCGAATGGAGCAGTTCTGAGATTGGCTCCAGCTTTTTATTGAGTTTCAGCGAAACGAGGCTGTCGTAATCAACACCCATTGCTTCGGCAAGGGCCACAATTTTGTCAGATTTCGGATATTTTTTCCCCTTTTCTATTTCGTTGATGTACGACATCGACAGTCCCGATTTCTGGGCAAGGTCGGTCAATGACATACCTTTGTCTATTCGTAATTGCTTTAATTTTAGTCCAAATACTAGGCGGATGTTGTCGGTATTAAGGCTCATTTAATAATCTTTGGTAAAAAAAGGGGTTAAGTAAAATTACTTAATGTTGTTGGTAAGTGTAATTTGTGCTCTTAAAGATATGAAAAAACTTATGATGTGCCTAAAGAATTGGATAAAAGAAAGACAATTTTATTACTATACTAAGAATCAGGACGTCAATAATTGTGAACATGGAATTTTTAAAGAATATATAGTTTCATGATTAGTTTACATTCTTTATACTAGAATAATTATCGATGTAATAAATAAAGCCTTGATTGTGAGTGCTTTGTAGTCCCGATAGGGACGATATATCGGTAGTATAATCTCAGGCTCAAAAGTCCAAGTCCCATCGGGACGATATATTTTTTAATATACCGTCCCGATGGGACTTAGTTTTTATTCAATCCATTTTTTCTACCGATATATCGTCCCTAACGGGACTAAATCTTTCGAATTCCAACAAAAAAACCTCCATTGCCGGGGGCAACAGAGGCTATTATTTATTTAGGTATAATTGAGTCTATATCAGGCTTTATCGTGTTGTTTGTCTCTCATTTTAAATCCTTTCAATACCTGCTCTTTGTTGAAAGAGCCTTCTTTCTCTAATACCTCAATGTATTCGGCCAGTAGGTCGCAAAGATTTTTTACATCTTCTACGGTTTGGTATAGGCTCAAAGAAATTCGGAAACCTGAGTGCTTAACCGGTACAGCCGGAACTGTTGACGGGCTTAGTAAGAAATCTTTGCTCATCAGGAACTGAGAAAAACGAATCAGCAACTCAACACTACCCAAGCCCATAAAGAACTGCGGCGTGTGTGCATAGTTGATGATTGGTAGTTTTAGGTCGATGGCCTTTTGTTTAAACACCGTGATTAATTCATTAAGGCGCATCTGGCGTTCGTAGATTTCGTCAGTAAGATGAATATCGGCAATGCAAGAAGCGGCCGTGATACCTGCGTGCAGGGTAGGGGCCGAGAATCTTAGTGCGCCACCGCAGTTATATACGGTTTGTTTGGTTAGCTTGTTGGGGAATATCAATGCCGAACTAAAAGCACCAAAGCCTTTGTTAAGCGAGGTAATCACATACATTTTTTCGTGGCGTGGTATGTTGTGCAGCGCAAAACCTTTACCATGCTCACCAATCCAGCTCATGCCGTGGGCATCATCAATATATGTTTTGAATTTATCATACTTGTTCATTAGCATCTCGATGTCTTTCATCGGAGCCACATCGCCGTGCATTGAGTAAACGCTATCGGCCATATACCATACGTTGTCGTATTTCTCGCTTAGTGCTTTTATTCTTCTCTCAAGCATTTCCATTTGGCTATGCTTAATCATCTCAACATGGTAGCCGTCAGCTTTCAGGGTATTTACAGCTAGCTGTACGCTTTCATGCACAAACTGGTCGAGGATAACGGCGTCGTTGCGCCCAATAATTACCGGAAGGTAGGCAAAGTGCCCGAGTGTGGTGCTTGATGCAAGAAATGTGGGTAACCCAAAAATCTTTTCTAGTTTATCTTCTAGCTCAAGGTAGTGGTCGAACGACATATACATTCTTGAAATAGAAGTTTGCATTCCGTATTTACGAATGCCTTCAATCGCAGCTTCCTTTACTCTTTCGTCGTTTTCAAAGGCAAGGTAGTTGTTTGACATAAAGCTGATGTAAGACTTACCATCTATTGAAATCTTGCGGCTTGATTCTTCATCCTGGTGTGCTTTTACTTGAATCAGTCCTAGGTCACGAGCATTGCTGAATACGTCATTGACATACAGCATCTGTTTTGACAAATCTTTCATAAAATTGATTTTTAGGTTATCGTAATGGCTAATTAGTAAACGAAAATAGGGACATATTTTCGGATATAAAGATTGTCAAAAAATGTACCAATATTTAGGGAAATCTTTCACAACCGATAAATGGTACAAAAATATGGATAAGTGGATGAAAAAAAAGCCTTTTGAACATCCGCTTGAAAAGTTTTTTTTATTTTTTTTCAAAATCCAAAACATTCCGTATATATTTAGCACGTCTTTTGATAGAGATTAAAGTATTGAAAGCTCGATTGAAATGGTGCTGAAATTAAATCTACATAAATATTTGATATTCAGGTTTTTAAACCATATTATTATGTGCAGATTCGGCAACCGTTTTTTTTGAGCCAGATATTTTGTCGTTTGTCCAAACCTTATACACTTGTTTCCTTACTCATGCAAAGAGTTATTACTATATTAATAGCATTATTAGTAATATTCAATATATATGCGTTTCTGAACGAGAGCCGTGTTGTGTTGCTTATTGGCACTACACTATTGATGCCTATGATGGGGGTTTATTATGGTTTTGCCCGTAAATGGGAAACAACGGGGATAGATAAACTAATGTATTTTGCTTGTGCCTTGGGTGGTTTTTCTGACCTTTCGATATACCTTAACTATAGAGGAAACGGCGAGTTGATGCAGATAACGCTAACCTGTATAGTGCATTTGATTTATATTGTTGTTTTTCAGAAAGAGGGTACGCACGTATATAGTTTAGGGCGCAAAAATCTACTCAAACTTGCTATTCCGGCCGGCTTTGTTTTCTTCTTTTTTGGTTTTGTTTTATTAAAAGTAATACCCGATACGGTTTTTCTGGTTACGGTGCTTTATGCCTTCGAGGTTTTTATACTGGTTGTGTTGGGGTATTTCAGGCCTGTAAACAAAAAAAGCTACTGGATAGGTGTAATTGGGGTTACATTGCTTTTAATAAAAGATGTTTTGTATAGTCAGTTCCACTTTATAAATCAAAACCCGTTTCTGCACTCGGTGATGGACGTTACCAATGCCTTGACTTACTTTTTTATTACCTGGAGTGTTGCCATCAGCCAGAACGATAAGTCGGTAGTGCCAAATTACTCGGGCTTAGTGTCTAAATTCCTTAAGTTTCTGCGCAATACGCATATCGTAAAGATGATTGCCCTTAAAGTGCTTAACCTACGCTATCAGCTAAGTATTATCTATCGTAACTATTTGTCGTAACATATTTATAAATTGGTGTGAAAGGTAGAGACAGGGCATTGCCCTGTCTGTACAAAACCATGCATTCCATAACACCCTTATTTTGTGAAATGTAAGTAGATTGTTTTTTTACTAAAGGCTAAACATAGGCATTTGTTAGTGGTTTTCAGGCTGATTTCCGAAACTTTTATGTTTTCCTTTTGGTTAAGGAAATACAATAAATTTTGAATAATAATGAATTGGCAAACTATTAACGACGAATTACAGGTAGAAGAAATCAAACAAAAATCATTTGAGCATCCGGTTTTAGTATTTAAACATAGCACAACGTGCTCTATCAGTGCGGCTTCTTTGAGCCGAATAGAAAGGGCCTGGGATACCGACAAAGCAAAAAATATAGAGCCTTTTTATCTGGATTTACTCCGATACAGAAGCATATCGAACAAACTAGCCAAAGATTTTGATATTGAGCACCAATCGCCACAGGTATTGTTGATTCAGAATGGTGAATGCACCTACGATGCTTCGCATTTTGATATTCGTTTTGATGAAATTGTGAGCCAGTTGGCTTAATTATATTGCCGAAAAAAATATTTGTAGCATACTTGTAATTATTACATAAGTGGGGGCATTAAGCTGTAGAGAATAGATATTTATTAAATAGATATTCTCTATATCAATTGTTCAGACAAAAAGTGTTTACGAATGTTTGGTGGGTTAGCTTACAAAGCAAGTCAGACAATTGATTTTTGTTTGCTTGTATTTAGAAAGTTTTAACAAAATAACCCCTTAAACATTATGCTAGATCACTTAAAGTTTGCGAAAATTGACGCACAGATTCTTAATGTTGAAAAAATCAGAACGAGTGAACTCGAGATTAGCGGAGGCAGTAGAGGTAGAGTTGATAGTTTTGGTTCTATCACTTTAGAGCCTATCAAGGCAGAAACTATCCATAAAACATCGATGGATATTTATGTGAGAGATAGCAACGGAAATGAGGATTTTTATAAACTTGTTGATGTTGATATACCGCTGCGTGAAGGCCATAAAGTTACTATGATAACTGCGCAAAACAAATTTACGAAGCCGCAGGTTATTTATATACAGAACCATACACTAAGGGATTCAGACCTTACAATGAATATATTTACACAAATCGCATTTGTATCAGGGAGTGTTATCATTCAACTTTTATTAAGTGCCTTGTTAGTAGTAGCCGGCTTATATATTGGAGGTGAGATAGCAGACGGTTTTCTTACATTTGGGTTTGTATTTGTTCTTTCTTCGTTGCCTCTCGGTTATTTTCTTTCAAAATATACAAAGAGCTTCAAGATAAAGGCACAAAGCCTGCTTGCGCACAACGATTATTAAGGTTTTGAATAAAGAAATTGTCTTAATATCTATCTGTATTTTTTATAAAAACAGATAGATATTAAGACAATTTTGTGTTTTAAACTGCCTCGGCTACGAGCCAGTTAAAATTAAATACTTGCTCAATATCCGGGTGCAGGCTATGAGCTACGGGGCAGGTATGTGCAATACGTATATACTTCTGCTTTACTTCTTCGCTTAGTTCTTGGGGTGTTTGCATCGTAAAGTTTACTTCTATCTTTACAATACGGCGTGGTAATTCTGCCGACATCACCTTGGTTACCTCAACACCTGAGCCTGTAAAATCGATTTCTTCACGACGGGCCGCAATGCCCATTACTGTCATGGCACAAGCACCCAGCGATGTTGCTGTGAGGTCGGTAGGCGAAAAAGCCTCGCCTTTACCGTGGTTGTCGGTAGGGGCATCAGTAATGATTTCGGTGCCTGATTGCAGGTGCGTTGCTTGATTGCGAAGCTCGCCAAGATAAGTAATTTTGGAAGTTGGCATTTTTATTAAGAATTTTATAGAAATTTTTGTATTCTGTTGAATAATACAGCTCAAAAATACGTTGAAAATAAGTAAATCCAAAAAAAATAGCTTTAGCCCAACAATTTAGGTATTTTTAATGTTGGTATTTATAAAAATAATTTTATCTTTATTTACATAAAATTCGGTAAAAGAACGACTATAAATTTTTTGCCCGTGAAAATAGGTGTACTTAGTATATTGCTGTTGCTTTCAGCCACCATTGGCTTTGCACAGAGAAGGTCAGCTCCTGCTCCGGTTTCTCCTGCTGCACCCGCTTCTACAGCTCGCAAGTCGGCTTCGAAAAAGCCTGAAGCAAAAAAAGAAGATTATAAAATGCTGGCCTATGGATTAACCACCAATACTAATTCGGGTTTGTTGGGTGGTTTGGTTGTGCGGCACTCAAAAGCTATTGGAACTTACAAGTGGAATCCGGTGCATCAATACATTGCATTCGAAATGGTGAATGTAAAGAACCCTAAAGAAAGCTCAATTCCTACAAGTATTGCTAATCGGTATATATGGGGTAAACGAAATTATCTGTTTTCGCTGCGCCCCGAGTACGGAAGAGAAATAGTGTTTTTTAAGAAAAACGGCGAAGACGGCATAGGTATCAGCGTGATAGCCGCCGCAGGGCCATCGTTTGGTATTCAGAAACCATATTATATTAAATATGACCGTGACGGCCGTGGCTCGGTAGACGTGGTGCAGTTTGACCCCAATATTCATAAAGACCAGAACCGCATACAGGGTTCGGCAGGTATCTGGCAAAATTTCTTCACGGGTATGAAGGTAATACCGGGTGTGCACCTGAAACTTGCCGCCAATATCGATTTTAACACTTTCGGCAACAATCTGACTGGCCTTGAGGTTGGTATCACCACCGAGCTTTTCAGTAAAACTCCTGAGATATTATCGAACCAATTGACCACCAATTCACGTTTCTATAGTGCGGGTTATCTGACTATTTACTTTGGTAGTAAAAAACAAAAGAAAGGTAAGTAATCTGCAAGAAATTGTTTTTACAAAGTATTTTAATTGATACTTTTGTAGCTTCGTAGGGCAATTATGGCCCAGAACCTTTTTTATTAAAAACATGATAGATACACCCGTTGTAAGTACCGAACAACGAACTCGCCGCCCCGATTGGTTGAGGGTTAAGCTTCCTATTGGCGAAAACTTTAAAAAAGTACGTAGTTTAGTTGACGAACATAAATTGCATACCATTTGCCAGTCGGGTAATTGCCCGAATATGGGCGAATGCTGGGGCGAGGGAACAGCTACTTTTATGATTCTGGGAAATGTATGTACACGTAGCTGTACATTCTGCGCTGTGGCAACAGGGCGCCCCAACGAATATGATACCGACGAACCACGCCGTGTGGCAGAGGCTATTCAGCTAATGCAGGTAAAACACGCTGTGCTTACATCGGTAAACCGTGATGAGCTGAAAGATAAAGGCGCCGAAATTTGGTACCAGACCGTGAGAGCCGTAAAGGAAACATCGCCACAAACTACTATAGAAACCCTTATACCTGATACCAAAAGTAACTGGGAAGCACTTTACCGAATGATTTCGGGAGGGCAAGAGGTGGTTTCGCATAATATGGAAACCGTAGAGCGTTTGTACCGCAATGTGCGCCCGCAGGCCAAATATGCCCGTAGCCTTGAACAAACCCGCCGTACTAAAGAATATGGCAAACGTACCAAGTCGGGTATTATGCTAGGCTTGGGCGAAACAAAAGACGAGGTTTTTAAAGCAATGGACGACCTAGCCGAAAACGGGCTGGATATTCTGACACTCGGCCAATACCTTCAACCAACCAAAATGCACCACGAGGTAATAGAGTTTATACACCCTGATACCTTTGCCATGTATAAAGAAGAAGGTTTAAGAAGAGGGCTGAAATACGTTGAGTCGGGGCCGCTGGTGCGCTCAAGCTACCACGCCGAAAGACATGTGCATGTATAGAGATTAACTATTATAAAATATTGGTTGACCCCATCCCCAACCCTTCCGCATCGGCGGTCCGACCCAACAGTGTGGAAGGGGGTAAAAGTCTCTCTCTCTCCGTTGTTGGAGAGCGGCCGCCGCTGCGGAGGGATTTAGGGAGTGGGGTCTTCTTCTTTTCATATAAAATCAGCCTAAATTCAGTTTTATATCGCCAATTTATTTATCGATGCATTACGATTACATTATTTGTGGGGGCGGCATGGCCGGGCTTTCGTTGGCTTATTATTTACAAAATAGTAAGCTGGCCGATAAGCGTGTACTGATAATTGAACCCGAAGACAAAAACAACAACGACCGCACATGGGCTATGTGGGAAAAAACGCCTAATGCTTTTGAGCATATATTATACAAAAGCTGGAACGTGGTGCAGTTGATTGATGCCAATGGTGTAGCGCAAACGCTCGATATGGGGGGCTATAAATATAAACTGCTGCGAGGCATAGATTTCTATGCTTTTGTAACAACAGAGTTAAAGAAACATGCAAACATCAGTTGGCTGAAAGGTAAAGTAAAACATATACATGAAGAGGCTCAGGGGGCTAGCGTAGAAACGCAAAACGGTGAACTATTGCAGGCAGAATATGTTTTTGATAGCACTTACAGGCTCGATTTAAGCCAGAAACTTAACCATAATCTGTTACAGCACTTTAAAGGCTATGTGATTGAAACGGAGCAGCCTTGTTTTAATGCAGCTTTGCCTGTGATGATGAATTTTAATGTTGCCCAAAAAAATGATTGCAGGTTTATGTATCTTTTACCGTTTGATGAACGTCGGGCGTTGATTGAATATACGCTTTTTAGCGAAACGCTCTTAACGCCCGAAGAATATGATGCCGAATTGAAGCAATATATAGAAGGCCAACTGAAACTAACTGATTATAAAATTAGAGAAGAAGAATTTGGGGTAATACCCATGAGCGATGTAAGCACGCAGGAGTTTCCGAGCGCACACGTGGTAAGAATCGGTACGGCAGGGGGCTATACAAATCCGGCTACGGGTTATACTTTTCAGAATACCCAACGGAGATTAAAGAAACTGGTAGAGAATCTGGAACGAACAGGCTCACCGAGAGCAGAAGAGGGGTGGTTTCAGAAGCGGTTTTTGTTTTATGCCAGCGTGTTGCTCAATGTGCTAGAGCAAAAAAGACACAGCGCTGCCGATTTTTTTGCCAGCTTGTATCGCAAAAATCCACCTGCAAGGGTGTTTAGCTTTTTAGATGGTGATACCAACTTGTGGGAAGAAATTAAACTCATGAATACCGTACCCAAAGCTAAGTTTATAGCAGCAGTAGGGGCGGTTCTGCTAAGAAAACTCAAGGCAAGGTTTATCTATCAACCTCGCCCATAACAATATCTAACGAGCCAATGGCCGCTATAAGGTCGGCAATCATTCCGCCTCTTGAAATCTCAGGTAAAACCGATAGGTTATTGAACGAACACGCACGGGCTTTTACACGCACGGGCACATCGGCACGTCCGTCGGTACGGAAAAAGAAACCTAATTCTCCTTTGGTGCTTTCGGCACGGGCATAAAAATCCATCTTTGGCGGGCGTATTTTTTTAGGTACTACTGCCTGTGGGTCAAATTCCTTGGTGCGTTTGTGCTCTTTGGTAAGTTTTTCGAGGCATTGCTCAATGATTCGGATAGACTCAAAACACTCTTGCACACGCACATTGTTTCTATCCCAACAATCACCTACTTTTCCGGCTTCTCCTGTGCCGATAGGTACATCAAAGTCAATTTCGGGGTAAACCGAATAACCATCAACTTTTCGTAAGTCCCAACGCAAACCTGAACCTCTCAGCACTGGCCCTGTGCAGCCATAGTTTATGGCTACGGGCAAAGGCAAAACGGCTACATTGGCCGTGCGGTTGATGAAAATATGGTTTTCGATAACCAATTGCTGTAATTCCTGCATTTTGGGTTTCAGGTACTCAATAAAAGATTTACAGCGGTCTTCAAAGCCTACTGGTATATCGTAAAAAAGGCCACCAACCCATATATAATTGTATAACATACGTGCGCCGCTTGTCCACTCGAGCAAACGCATAATGTGCTCACGGTCACGGAAGAGCCATAGAAATGGCGTGTAAGCACCAATGTCGAGCGCATAGGTGCCAATGGCTATAAAATGCGACGCAATGCGGTTAAGCTCGGCTACAAGTACTCTTATGTATTCAACCCGTTTCGGAATATCTTTATCAATGCCCAGCATTTTTTCGACACCCATCACATAGGCGTGCTCTGAGTTCATAGCACCGAGGTAATCCATGCGGTCGACGTAGGGGATAATCTGGTTGAAAGGCAGGCTTTGGGCGTGTTTTTCGAAACAACGGTGCAGATACCCAAGATGTGGTATTACATCAACCACAATTTCACCATCGGTTACCACTTCCAGCCTTAAAACGCCATGCGTAGAAGGGTGCTGCGGCCCTAAATTCAGAATCATTTCTTCTGATTGCAGATTTTCGGGCTTGTACTTGTTGGGTTCTGAAATGGTTAAATTTTCAGGGCGATATTTATATTGAACTGACTTCAAAATACAATTGGGGTAATGTGATAAAGATAAATAAAGTTAAGGAAGAATTAACCCCACCCTAACCCTCCCCAACAGTGGGGAGGGGACAAAAACCTTTATACAATAGTTTACAACTATTGCTAAGTTTATTATCCGTTCTTCTGTTTTTTTAGTTATATCACTAGCATTTTTGTGCCTTTTGGGAGCAAAAAAAAGAAGTTTTAAGATGAGAAGTGATAAGTTAAGCGTATCTGAGAAATAAAAAAAAGGTTTTTTTGCTCCCTCCCCATTGTTGGGGAGGGTTGGGGTGGGGTTAGTTTCCGATAATATATTTAATTTAAAAACCTGCATCCTGAAAACCTTTTTGTTAACTATAAAACACCTCTTACTTTTTCAAAAGTACAAAAATATTACTTACCGAGCGTTCTCCGGCGTGGTCAAATATTTTATTGTCTGATGGATAATTAACTACGCCATTATCAGGCTGACCTGCAATATACATGGTTGTTGAGCCACCGCCATCAAAATTGATGGCGTCTTTGCAGTTGAGGGCTTTGGCAAGGCTTGTTAGTTCGGGCAGTGTCATGCCGTAAGACTCGCTGCTGCGGCCGTCTACGGTTATCAATAATAACTTTTTATCGTTTGTTACACAGGCACAGGTGCGTGGGTGACGGTTATCGTTGAAAGGAGTTTTTTCTAAAGGCTGGGCTTCACCGTTAAGCAGGAGCAAAGGGCCTGTGAGTAATACGTTTTCTTCTTTCAATTGTTTTTCCCAACCGCTCTGCTGCCCACCTTTGATGATTTTTACTTTGTTTTTATGAATCGTAACGCCCGAAATGGCATGAGTGGGCAGGCGAGGCACGTTTACAACACGGGTACTATCCATCATTTTGCCGTTTATTCGCAGAAAATCTACTGCACCGCCATTTCTGGTATCGAAGAAACCGGCATTAACGGCGGCAATGGCCTGGCTGCCTGAGGCTATCTTGCTGGTAGGCAATAGCAATCTTTTGGCGGTGTTGTCGGGCTGCTTTTCGTCGGCAGCTACGAGGCCGAATTTTATCTTTTTGTTTTTGAGTGGGGTTTCCAGAATATTTATCATCTGATTGCCCTCAAACAAATCTTTCTGATTGAAATGGTATTTTTTCCATACAATGCCGTGGCCTAGGTCTTGTATTTGCCAGGGCGTGGCAGTAATATTTGGTTCGTCTTTTGTTTTGGTTTGCTGGGCAAAGCAAAATTGGCTAATCAACAAAAGACCTATTATTTTGTTATACATGTAGACTTTAATATTTTGCCAAAAGTACAGATGGAGCACATTCTTCCCAAAGAATTTTACGAAAAATATGATACGCTTACGCTAGCCGAAAAACTGCTGGGCTGCACGCTGGTTCATGAAAGCCCCGAGGGGCGTACGTCGGGTATTATTGTAGAGACCGAGGCCTATCTACACAACGACCCCGCTTGCCATGCTTACCGAAAGAAATCGGCCAGAAATGCCGCTATGTTCGAAGGCGCAGGCGTTTCTTACGTGTATCTTATCTATGGTATGTATCATTGTTTTAATATTGTGAGCGGACAAAAAGATATTGGCGAAGCGGTGTTGATACGTGCGCTAGAGCCTGTTGATGGCATAGAGCTAATGCAAAAGAGGCGTGGAACTACCCAACTGAAAAACCTTTGCAGCGGGCCTGCTAAATTGGTAAAGGCTATGGGTATTAGCCCTGATTTTAATTTTTTGCCTGTTTATGCCGATGAGTTTTATTGTCTGCCGCCAAAAGATGATAATTTTGAGCTTGTTACTACTACCCGTATTGGTATAACGCAGGGTGCTGATTTGCTTTATCGGTTTTATGTTAAGGGTAGTAAGTTTGTTAGTAAGTTGGGGTAAAAGGTTTTAGGGGGATTTTTGTATATCATCCATCTATACGAAATTGTAGAGACAACGGCACCGCCTTGTCTCTTTTTCTTTCTAAGTTGCTGTTTTGTTTTTCCCTTTAGTTCTAAAATTTTCCTTTATTGGAAGGATGTTACTTTTTTTACCTGAAAAAAAGTAACCAAGACTAGCCGTCCGCAAAATCGGCATCATTTAAACTCATACAATTAAAAAACTGTAATTATCTACCCATTCACATCATTAGTAGCTCGTTTTTTAGTCGTAGACTAGCCGTCCGCCTCAACAGGAAATGATGTTTTAAGGTTACAATTTTTAGTTGTTATTTTATTCTTACTCTGTAGAATTTTTAATTGAAGTTTAAAGAATAATTCTTTCATAAATGCCTGACTTGAGTCAGGCTTGGCTACTAAAATAAATTCCTTTGTTATATTAGACACCCACGGGGACGGCCTTCCGTTTTATTGGGTGAATCCACGAGTTTGTATTTAATTACTTCAAGATTTTTAACTGTGGACTAATCGTCCGCCTCAATAAGAAATGATGTTAAAGGATATAATTTTTGTAAACCACAGAGATAAGGTATTTACCTCATCTCTGCCGTTTTAAGGGTTTTAATAGGAAGTATCAACTACCAAACCTGATTTGGGGGATTTGATGGTGTATTTTAAGAATACTTTATGCTCTTTGTTTGGGGCAAGATTGATTCTCCATTTGATTTTTCCTGTTTCGGTGTTGATTTCTGCTTCGGGTGCTTCTTTATCATCAATGCTTACTTCTTTGTTGGCTGAGGTCGGAAATTGGTCTTCGATGAGTAGGTTGATTGACTCGTTTTTGGTGTTTCGGGCTACAATCTCATACGAAAACTGTTCGATTTTGCTTGAGCCTATGAATTGTTTTTTCTGATAACTTTTGAGCTTGGTGCGGTTTACAATTACGTTTTTGTCTCGCCCGAACGATAGGCTTAGTGTGTCTCTATTTGAGAGATTCAGGTTTGATTTACCTAAGAATGTATTCTCAACAAAAAGGCTTGCTTCTCCTTCCAGAAATTTATATTTCTCCCAATCGATAATATGTGCATATAAGAATACATCGGTGTCAATCTTTGGTACAACGAAGTGCTCAAACACCGCCGGAATGTTTTCTTGTTTGATTTCGGCAGTATACACTTTGCCATCAGATGGAACGGTATAAGGTATTAGAATTTCGAACGATTGGCTCGTTGGGGCATTGTTTTCGGTGATGTCGAGAGGAACGGTTCTTTGCTCACTTTCTCTGCTGATAGAAACCCCTGCTATTCTGCCTTGCAAATATGGTGGTGGTGCAGTTATTTTATCGCTAGCGACTTTGGCATAGCCTGTAACTACAACCTCTTCTAATTTTTGTACATCTTCATTTAAAGTTATATTTATATGCGTAGATATAATGGTAGCTTCTGCACTCTTCATGCCTACCGCTGAAAATACCAAAACCTTTTGATGTAATGCTAAATTGGGAGGGATGCTCAATTTATAATTCCCATTCATATCAGTTGATGTTCCCAGATTTGTGTTTTTTAATTGTACTAAAACACCCGGCACAGGTTGTTTATCAGTTTTAGAAATTACTTTACCTTGTACTTCAGATGGGCTTTCATATGGATTAGCATTAATATTCTCATAATAATCACTATAATCGTTCGGTTGGCCAAATACCCATTTTTGTAACACAGGTGCTGTGCCGCTTTTGTATGGGTTTGCCGTTGAGAGGGTCAGTTTTACGTCTTTCCAATCTTCGCCTGAGTATTGAAACACATTGGCCTTGTAAGAAATGTTGATGGGTTGATTGAGTTTCTCGACTCTGAAATCATAAGTGGGTGTCCAGCCGGCGTTTTTTACAAAGTAGGCAATAGAAACAGGCGTATTGCTGACAGCTTCTTTAGCTAGCACACTAACAATAATTTCTGACATCTGCACATCTTTCTTTGCATTGATTTCGGTGAGTTGCTGGTTTAGATTTTTGGTGTCGTTCTCTAATTTCTGTATATTTTTTTCAAGTTCGAGCTTTTTAAGCAATACTTCTTGCATTCGTTGGCGTTGGTAATCGATGCTTTCCTTTAGGTCGGCTACTTTCATGCCTGATTGTTGTCCGCCAACTACCTGATTTTTAAGCAACATATCTTCTTCTCGCTTAAAGAGCAACAAGTGCGTTTTTTCGAGGTTTAGTTTGTCTTCAATCTGGCGTTTCTGGGTTTCTATTTTGGTTATTTCGTCTTGTTGGGTTTTATCGAGCAAATTCCCTAATTGATGTGCTACTGATAGAATCGTAAAATTACCTTCGCTCTTTACCTGAATACTTTGCTTGTTTATTTGTGGCGAAATACCTTTAAAAACCAGTTCGCTTTTGCCAATGGGTAACGATATTTTAGCCGAACGGGTGATTTGCGCACCATTCAGAAAAACAGTAACCTGCTGAACCGTAGATTGAACAGGTGTTGATTGTGCCCACAGCAGTTGTGTGACAAAACAGAGTAAGATAATTTGCTTCATAATGATTGTTATTTTTCTACTTGATGCAAAGCGAAAGGAGATTCCATAAAAGTTTTAAGAATTTATTTTAGTTTCGTGGACAAAATACGCGTGTTTGTTTTTTGGTCTTGCTATAACACATGAGGCGACTTCTATACATTATGGTTTTTCTGTTTTTATCTGTGCAATGTTATGCACAGCAGTATGCTATTGACCAAATGCGTGAAAAGTCGTTTAGGGTATTAGCAGATAGTATTCTAATAAAAGACGATAGCACCCATGAGTTGGCTGTGCTGTATGAAATGGCGAAAAGCAAAAAGATTGTAGCCATAGGCTAGGTAACACATGGCACAAAAGAGGCGATGGCGTTTCAGAAACTGATTGCTGTAGGTAAGGTTTGTCTGAGGCTGCTGTTTTTCCCTTTAGTTCTAATATATTTCTTTATTGGAAGGATGTTACTTTTTTTACCTGAAAAAAAGTAACCAAGACTAGCCGTCCGCAAAATCGGCATCATTTAAACTCGTACAATTAAAAATTCGATGGTTCTTTTCTCAAATAAGTTTTTTGCTAGGTTTTTAATCGTAGACTAGCCGTCCGCCTCAACAGGAAATGATGTTGTAGGTTACAATTTTAGTTGTTATTTTATCTAATTGAAATGGCGTATGAAATTGTAGAGACAATGGCATTGCCTTGTCTCGTTTTGGTAGAATTAGAATTTTAATCGCTCACAAAAAAAACTGCCCGATACCAAATAGCAATACAAATGCTAGTGTTGAAAGAGACATTTGTTTGAGCATTGGGTCGGGGTTGGGGAGTTTTGATACTTTTATGCCGTTGATGAAGAATAAGGGGAAGCATAACACATAAAGAATGATGTATTGCTCTTTCAGTATGCTGAACAAGAGAATGCTTGCCATGCCTGCTATCAACAAAAACCAATGGTATCTGATGGCTGTCTGACGACCTAAACGGGCTGGGATTGTCTTTTTACCCGCGCGAGTGTCTGACTCAATGTCTCTGATATTATTGATGTTTAACACGCCAGTGGCAAAGAAACCACAGCTTAGGGCTGGTAGTAGATTCAGCCAGTCGAAGGTTTTGGTGTATAGATAGTTGCTGCCTAGTACGCCTACGAGTCCGAAGAAAATCAATACTGATATGTCGCCTAGCCCTGCATAGCCATAAGGTTTTTTGCCTGCGGTGTAGGTATAAGCAGCCAACATACAAAGCAAACCTAAGCCCAAGAAGCCCAGGAACTCGTCGGTTGAGGCATCTTTGAATGCAAAATATAGGAGCGAAATACCAAAAATCAGACAAACGATAGCCAATACTATAATGCCATTAAGCATTTGCTTTGGTGTAATAGCACCCGACTGCACAGCCCTTTGCGGGCCTACCCGTCCGGCTAAATCGGCACCGTTTTGGGTGTCGCCGTAATCGTTGGCAAAATTTGAAAGTACTTGCAGCGCAATGGTTGTAAGGCAGCAAAACGCAAAGATAAGCCAGTTGAATTGCCCGACAGAGGCAGCAAGAAAGCTACCCATCAGGATACTTGACAACGACAAAGGTAATGTACGGGGGCGGGCAGCAGAGAGCCAGTTTTTCATAACACCAAGTATATAAATAGCAAAAGAGTGAATGAATCTTCACTCTTTTGCAAAATTACGCAAATGCGCTTAATTTATTGAATTAAATCCCTACAGCTTTTTTGAACTCTTCGCTGTCTGGTTTTACTTTCGATGCAAAGAAATTGGTAAGTTCACCTTTTTCGTTGATTACGTATTTGCAGAAATTCCAGCTTGGCGCGCTGTCGTTCCAACCGTTCAGGTCTTTGTGGCTTAGCCATTGGTATAATGGGTGTTGGTCGTCGCCAACAACACTTACTTTTTCAAGCATCTGGAAAGTTACACCGTAGTTTTTTTGGCAGAACTCAGCGATTTCGTCGCTAGAACCCGGTTCTTGTCCTTTAAAATTGTTTGCCGGAATCCCCAATACTACAATCTTGTCTCCGTATTGTTTGTGAAAGGCCTGCCAGTCGGCATATTGTGGGGTAAATCCACATTTTGAAGCCACATTCAATACTACTACTTTTTTGCCTTTGTATTTGCTGAAATCGATGGTTTGCTTGCCATCAAGCGATTTTAAAGAATAATCATAAAACGAGCCTTTTGGTGCTGTCGCATCAGGACGACCAAGGCTTTTGTCGGAATAGATTCGGCTGATAGTACGGAAACCCATTACGCCAACAATTGTGAGTAGGGCTAGAGATGCTAAAATGATGCTCTTTTTCATTTTAATCGATTGTTTAGAATTGAGATTTTTGGGGTGTTACATTCTGTTCGGAACGTCTATGCCTAATAACGCAGTTGCCTTACGAATTGTTTCTGAAACTGATTTTATTAATGCCAAACGGAATTGTTTTTTGTCGGCATCGGTTTCGTTCATAATCGAGATTTCGGCATAAAACTGATTAAAGGTTTTTGCTAGCTCATAAGTATAGTTGGCAATTACCGACGGCGCATACTCATTGCCTGCTTTGGCAAGGGCAGCCGGATACTCGCTCAGAACAAAAATCAAATCGGTTTCAGCCTTTTCTATAGCTACGTTTTTTACCTGCGCATCTACGCTGATACCCTGCGAGGCAGCTTTGCGCAAAATTGAGCAGATACGTGCATGCGTATATTGTATAAACGGCCCTGTGTTTCCCTGAAAATCAATCGATTCGGCCGGATTAAACAACATTTTCTTTTTAGGCTCTACTTTCAGCAAGAAGTATTTCAAAGCACCCAAAGCAATCATCTGAAAGAGCGCATCGGCCTCTTCTTTGTCAAAATCATCAATCTTGCCACGCTCACGGGTGGTTACTTCTGCCGTTTCTATCATTTCGGCCACTAAATCATCGGCATCAACTACGGTCCCCTCACGAGATTTCATTTTGCCCGATGGTAAATCAACCATGCCATAGCTCAGGTGATAACAACCGTCGGCATAGCTGCGGCCCAGTTTTTTCATGATGGCAAACAATACCTGAAAATGGTAATCTTGCTCATTGCCTACCACCCATATCGATTTATCGTTGTTGAAATCGTGAAATTTAAGGTCAGTAGTTCCTAAATCTTGTGTGATATATACCGACGTACCATCGGCACGAAGTACCAGTTTTTCGTCGAGACCTTCTTCTTTTAAATCAATCCAAACGCTGCCGTTTTCTTTCTTGAAGAAAATGCCTTTGCTTAAGCCTTCTTCAACTATATCTTTACCCAATAGGTAGGTGTTCGATTCATAATAGGTTTTATCAAACGATACGCCGATTTTCTTATAAGTTTCGTTGAAACCTGCAAAAACCCAGTCGTTCATTTTGCGCCACAGGGCTACGGTTTCTTCGTCGCCTTGTTCCCATTTTATTAGCATTTCCTGCACGGCTTTAATGGCCGGAGCGTTTTTCTTCGCTTCCTCTTCGCTCATGCCGCCTTGCACCAAGGCTTCAATCTCGGTTTTGTAATGTTTATCAAAAATAACGTAGTATTTACCCGCAAGGTGGTCGCCTTTCAGACCTGACGACTCAGGCGTTTCGCCATTGCCAAATTGCTGATAAGCCCACATCGACTTACAGATATGCACGCCACGGTCGTTTACAAGGCATGTTTTTACTACATTGTAGCCATTGGCTTCTAATATTCTTGATACCGAAAAGCCCAGGAAATTGTTTCTTAAATGCCCTAAATGGAGTGGCTTATTGGTATTTGGCGAAGAGTACTCAACCATTACCGACTGATTGTTTTTTGGAAGTGTACCAAAGTTTGCATCAGCCAGAATACCGTTGAGGGTATCAAACCATACATCGTCGGCCAATACAAGGTTCAAAAAGCCCTGTACAACATTATAGCTTTTTATGTGCGTTGTGTTGGTTTTGAGGTATTCTCCTATGGCATTGGCAATATCGGCAGGGCTTTTTCGGAGTTGTTTCACCAACGGAAAAACCACATAGGTATAGTTTCCTTCAAAATCACTCTTGGTGGGTTGTAAAACTACGTCTTCTTCTACTTGAAAAAGTGCTGATAATGCTTGCTTAATAGCAGATTTTAATGATGATTCGATATTCATAGATTGTGAACTTTACTTCTTTAAAGAAGTGGATTTTTCTGCAAAAGTAAAGTTTTTTTGTAAGAATATTGCGCTTACGTCGCATCTATTTGCGCAATTAGGCCGTCTCAAAACTAAAAGTAACCAGATTTTATTTGGAAAAGAAAGACCCCTCACCCTAAATCCCTCCGCAGCGGCGGCCGCTCCCCAACAATGGGGAGAGGGACTTTTACCTCCCTTCCCCACTGTTGGGGAAGGGTCGGGGATGGGGTTTGCAAAATATTATTTGGTGCAAAAAACTTTTGATACACCTCGTTCATCTTAATGTTGTTAATTAATATCAGTTTCTACACATAAATAATCGGTTCTCTTTCCTGAAATTAACGAATAGCTTTATCTTTGAAAGTTCATCACCCAGATACCAATGCCCCAAAAACGTATATACGCCTTTTTGATAGATTTACTGATTGCCGCCGTGCCAACTGCTTTGCTGACAGACCTTGCTGTGTTTGTCTGGAAAGTCGATTTTAACCTAATACTTTATCCTGCGGCGGCTGTTCTTATTTTGCTGTTGATGCTAAAAGACATCAGAAAAGGGCAAAGCCCAGGTAAATATTTCATGAACCTAGTGGTGGTAAGTAAATCGGGAAAACCTCTGAGTTTTCTTTTGCGGAATATCTTTTTAGTGGCCTTTCCGGTCGATGTATTTTTGTTTCTGGTTTTGGATAAACGCATTGGCGATATTGTTTTTAAAACAGAAGTTGTAGCTAATGAGCATACAACCATAAAAAAGACCACACAGCTAACGGTAACTATTTTTGTAACGCTCTTGGCTTTGTATATGTCGGCCTACGAGTTGGGGAGTTTGTATATACGCCAGCGTCAGGAATATATCATTATGGATGCTTTTATACATGGCAGCAAGGTGATACAGGAAAAAACCGGAGAAATTATAAAACTGGATAAGAATCCGGGCTTCTCTTTCAAAAAACACAAGGGACAGATAGATTTACGTGTACAAACCAAAGTCTATGGCAAAAAAGAAGATGTTGACCTAATCATATTTATGTCGAAAAAAGATGGGGGAGAATGGGCTGTGAAGGATTTTAAGTATGCCAATAAGTAACATTTTATTTGCTTCATTTATAAAATTAACAAAACATTTTAGCTGTTTGACTAAAGCAATTCTATGAAACAATTCTACTTAATTATCACCGCAATACTGCTTGTTGTGTGTGCCTGCAAAGAAAAAGATAATGACAGATACTATGTGCCGCCCGGAGAAGGGAGCGTGCCTGTGTGCAAAATCAAGAACCCTACACAAGATTTACTTTGGATTGATAAAGCCATAGAAACAGATGTTAAACCATATTGGCAGATAGTGCGGTATGTATCGGTGTATTTTGGTATTTTCGATAAATCGATTCTGAAAAAAAAGGCATTAGATTTTTATGTGTCGAAAGGTTTTTTTAAAAGTAGAAACACCGAACATGTAGTAATATTTAGACTATCTATGTTTGAAGGCGGCAAAGCTGATGAGATTGCCACCTATTGGCTATACAATTGCGAAGGGAAGTTTTTGCTTGAATGGGAATTGTTTAAAGATGGCGATTTGTATGATGTAACAATGGGACTGAAAGAAAAAACGGTAATTAAAGATGATGTTGATTTACATGCTTTGTGAGGTTCAGCCTTCTTATTCTTTACAGAAAATTTATACAAAACTATAGGATAACTAATCTCGTTTATATATTATTACTTAACTAAATTGTAAGGATTAGCTAGCCCAGAATCAACACATGAAATTAATTACTGTTCTGTTTGTAATTACCTCTTTTTTTGTAGAAAACTATAATGCCACCGTAACAGGTTTTGTTGGAAAGGTGGAAGAAAAAGAAGAAAGTTTTGAAAAGTTTTTTAAGGATTTCTGTAAAGATACCGACTTTCAGGTGAGTAGAATCAAGTTCCCGCTGAAAATAGTGGTGCTTGATGAAGAAACAAGAAATGAAAAGTTGATTCAGCAAAGCGATTGGCGACACACCGATTTGTTGAAACTAAAAAAAGAAAGTTCAAAAAATAAACTGGAAATAGTCCATAAATCGGCCGACTCGAAAGATGTTGTTTTTAGCAATAAAGGTACAGGAGAAGCGGTACATCATCTGTTTTCGAAAATAGATAATGTGTGGTATCTGACTAGTATTGTTGATGAGTCGGAGTAGTAAAATACTATTGAAATTTTCAACCACGGGGTTTCACGGAGTTTTACACAGAGTTTCACAAAGTACTTATTACTATCTCCGTATAACTCTGTGCCTAACTTGGTGAAACTCTGTGGTAAATAATATGCCCTGCTAATAGTTAGTGCCTAATTAAGCGTGCCACACCCTTTTTATTGCGAGTATAGGTGTGACACACTTGATGGTTTTACCCCTCCAATTCCCTCAACAATTCCTCTGCCTGTTGCAGGGCGTTTCCGTAGTATTTTATTACCATTCGTGAGAAAAAGTATAAGAAAATATAACCGAAGGCTACTGCAAATGCCCAGAAATACTTATTGTCGTTGAGGCTGCGGCCGCCTGTGAATTTAGGCATCAGCAAGAATACAAATACTATTAAGATATAAGCTGCAACTACACTTAGCTGTTGAAAACGGATAAAGCGGAGTTTTTGTGTGGCAAATTGCTTAATGGTTTCGGCGATGGGTTGGCTTACATTGCCCAGCGAATTAATTTGCCATATCAGCATAAGGCTCACAATGGGCAACACCATTAAAAGCAAAGCCGTTACAATGCCCAAACCCTGAAAAAAGGGCGTTGTCAGTTTGTCGAAATTAAAGGCCATGTACGCAACGGCGGCAATGCACATAAGCGCACCTATCAGCTCATGAAATACTACTTTCTGTAATCTTGATTTGAATCTGGTCTGTGTCATTTTTTCAATCATTTTAGTGTTTAAAATTTGTTGAGTGTTGGTGGCATCGTGGGCGGTATCCCATATATTTTTAAGCTCGTCTAGTTCCATTGCCTTAGTTGTTTTTGTGTTGTTTCCTTAGTTTTTCTTTGATTCGCAGCATTTTTGTACCTACGTTGCTGGTGGATATTCCTACAATTTCGGCTATTTCGTCGTGGCTTTTGTTATCAAGGTAAAGCATGATAATCGCTTTATCGAGCAAGTTAAGGGCTTCTATCTGCTGCCGGAATATCTCCCATTTCTGTTCAATTGCGCTCGTGTCTTCGTCTTGATAATTGAGTAGTTGCTCGTCCATCGGAATAGTTTCAACTCGCTTTTTTGAGACTTTAAGCTGATAAATAGCTACATTGAGCGCAACCCGATAAAGCCAAGTGCTGAGGCTTGACTGTTGCTTAAAGGCATCGAACGATTTCCAGAGTTGATAGATGATTTCCTGCACCAGGTCGGCTTTATCGTCGGCGTTATTGGTATAAACCGACGCAATCTTGAGTATCAGTCGTTCATTATCTTTTATGGCTTTTATGAATGTCTCTTTTTTGTCCACTGAACAAGGTATCGTTTTTTGTTTCTTAACCCATTAGTGTACAGAAGTTAGAAAAAATCACAGTGCAAGAGAAAAAAGATTTACTTTTTTGGAAGTAACTATTGTGAAAATCAATTTAGAGGAGAACAAAAGCAGCTTAGGCTCTTGTTAATGAATATTATAGACACAGCAAGTAAGATGAGAAATAGCAAAACATATAATCAGGCTTTCTTGTTTAAATGGGCTCTACTATGCGTGCCACGCTCATTTACTTGCGAGTATAAGCGTGACACGCGGGCTATTACCTTTCAAACACATATTCGCCTGTAATTGCGTAGGTTAAAACGAGTTTTTTGCTGCTTACAGAGTTGATTTCTACTAAAACACCATTCAGCGACGACATACACAGGGCTTTGATTCTTACGTTTTTGTCTTCTATCGTGTAGCTTCCTCCGCCACAACCCAGAAAAGCATAATCGGCAGCGATTGTATTTTGGTAGGTTTCATTGAACGTGCCTTTGCTCGAAAACTCTACATATACTCCTTTGTTGCTTGGTACTTTAATGGCCTCACAGCCGGTAGCTAGTCCGCCCGATGGTCGGCAGTAGGATACTAGTCGCCATTTGCCAACAATATCGTCGGCCGGTGTAACACTGTTTTTTTCTTTACAGCCTGTCAAGAGGGCTATCACACAAAATAGGATAAGTTTTTTCATAGATTTTAATGTTACGGGTAATTATCCTAAAGAGTATATTTTTTGTAAAAAGGTTGGAAGTGGAGTGAAATTTGTGCTCTTGGCTTTGTTATGCGTGCCACTCGGGCTATGCCTTTGCCCGATGCTCCATGCTCTTGGCTTTGCTATGCGTGCCACGCTCGCTTGCGGACGAGTATAAGCGTGCCACGCAGGCTATGCCCTTCGCCCTAAGCTCTCTGCCCCATGCTATGCGTGCCACGCTCGCTTGCGGACGAGTATAAGCGTGCCACGCACAGGCTCTGCTCTTCGCCCTAAGCTCTCTGCCCCATGCCCTATGCCTTTACCCGGTTTTCTAGGGCGTATTCGCTTGGGGTTTTGCCGAAACGCTTCTTGAACTCCTTGCTGAAATACTTACGGTCTTCAAAACCTACTTTGTAGGATATTTCGCTCACTGTGAGGTCAGTAGTACGCAGTAGGCGGGCGGCTTTGTTCATCTGAACCGATTTTACAAAGTCGTTTACTGTCATGCCCGTTACGGCTTTCAGCTTTTTGTACAAAACCGTCAGGCTCATACCCGCCATGTGCGAAAGCTGATGCACACTAAAATTCTGCTCGGCAATTTGTGTTTCTACGGCTTCTATGATGTTGTTCAGAAACTTATCATGCGTGTGGCTCAACTCCTGGGTGTCGGTTTCGGTCATTATCGACTGATAGTATTTTTGTTGAAGCAATCTGCGGTTTTCGAGCAGGTTTTTGAGGCGAAGCAGTAGTAATTCAACATTAAAAGGCTTGGCCAAATAAATATCTGCTCCGGCATTTAGCCCCTCAATCTCGTGGCTAATGCCAGATTTGGCCGTTAGGATTATCACCGGAATATGATTTGTTCTGACATCAGCTTTTATCTTGCGACAAAGGTTGAGGCCGTCGATTTCGGCCATCATAATATCGCTTATTACTACATCGGGTATATCGCTGGTTACAATTTCCCAGGCTTCTCTTCCGTTTTGGGCTTCTGTTATTTCGTAGTTTTTGCCCAATACTTCTTTTATGAAGGCCCTTAATTCGGGGTTATCTTCCACGAGCAATACCTTGTTGGTTTTTACTTCATTCAATTCTTTATGCTCTGCTTCTGCTGGCTCTGGTTCTGTTGGCTCCGAGCGTTTCTCATGTATCAGATAGGCATCAAGGTGGCTATTGCCTTTCAGTAAGCTGATAGTAAAGCAAGTTTGGTTTTCGGCTTGCCCGGTGTGGCTATCAACCAGTAATTCGCCTTTGTGCAACTCAATGATGCTTCTCGATAAGGCAAGGCCGATGCCATAGCCCGTATTTTGTGAGCCGTTGTCGAAAATCTGAAAGAAGTTTGAGAATATTTTGGTAAGGTACTCGGGCGAAATCCCGATGCCATTATCGGTGATTCTGATGTGTACCTGGCTTGGGGTCTGGCTTACGGTGATGCTCACGTTGCCGCCTTTTGGCGTAAACTTATAGGCATTAATGAGCAGGTTGTAGATAACCTTTTGCAACTGGGCGGCATCGAACCATAGCTTGATGTTTTCGGTGCTTGTACTAAGATTCAGCTTGATGCCTTTTTCGATAAACAGGTAGTCGACCGACGAAATGATGTTTTTCAAAAAAGGAATAAGCTCGTTTTCGGTGATGCTCAGCCTTATTAAGCCGCTTTGTAGTTTACTGAAATCGAGCAACTCGCCTACGAGTTTCAGCAGCAGGTCGGTATTTTTTTTGGTGAAGCCCATCATGCGTTGTACTTCGGCATCGTCTTTTCTAAGTGCCAGCAGGCTGTCAATAGGGCCGCTGATAAGGGTAAGATGCGTGCGTATTTCGTGCGAGATATTCGTAAAAAAATCGAGCTTGGCCTGGTACAGTTCGGTTTCTTTCTGAAATGTTTCACGAAGCCAGAAGAAACGGATAACCAGAAAGAGCGTTAGCCCTGTTACGAGGCAATACATTACATAGGCGAAGTCGGTTTTCCACCACGGAGGCAAAATGATGATTGAAAGCCGGGTAGGGTTGGGGTTCCAGACACCATCATTGTTGGCTCCTTTAATGAGCATGGTGTATGTTCCTGCGGGCAGGTTGGTATAGGTTGCCGATGGGGTGCTTACGTAGTTCCAGTTTTTCTCAAAGCCCTCGAGCATATAGGCATATTGGTTTTTCTGGGGCTTTATGAAATTGAGTACTGCAAAATGAATGGTAAAAATAGATTGGTCGTAACGAAAAATGATTCGTTTCACGCTTGAAATATCTTTATTGAGCAGTTTTGATGAATCACCAACTGTTACCACACGGTTGAATAACTTTAATTGAGTAAACACCACTTGTGGTATCTGGGTGTTTATAGGTACAAGGTTCGGATAAAAGTGCAGGATGTTTTCGTTGGTACAGAAAAACATTTCGCCGTCGGTATTCTGAGAAGCACCGCCGGGTACAATTTCCTGCCCGGTGAGCCCTTCCGAAAAATCATATTTCTGTACAGTTTCTTTGTCGGGGTGGTATCTTAGCAGCCCACCTTCGTGGCTTAGCCATAAATAGCCGTCTTTGTCGCTCAAAATATTGGTTATCATGGCGTCATCATAAGCCTCTAAGCCTTTGCAGGCTACAAATGCCCTGCGGGCGGCATCGTATTGCAAAAGTCCTTTGTAGAAAGTCCCAACCCAGATTCTCCCTCTGGTATCTTCATGAATCGTATTTATCGAGCCTTTGTATGACGAAGCCTGCGCTTTTATAATTGTCGGAAACCACTCTGTTGTTTTATCAGGCCGAACCAGTTGAACCCCTTCCACGGTGCCGATCCAGGTATTTTGCCGGGTATCAAACAATAATGAAGTTATAAAATTATTGACAAGCCTGATTGGGCTGTTTTTGTCGGTGGTATATCTTACAATGGCATTCGTTTTTTTGTTGAGGGTAAAAATGCCATGATTGTTGGTGGCAATCCATAACAGCCCTTGTTTATCTTGACTGATGGTGGTTATTTTTCCGTCTATTGCAGGGGTGTCGAACGTATGATAGGCATTGGTGCGCATATCATAACTTATAATTTTGTTTTCGGAGGTACTTATCCACAACAGACCGTCTCGGTCAAAATATATTTCTCTGAACTTGATTTCATCGGGAAGGCTGAGCGGAAAGGGGATTAACTTCTCTTTTGCTTTATCGAAAGACATAAGATTGTTATGGAATGAGCTAAACCATAGTTTACCCTGTGGGTCTTTTATAATTCTTTGGAGAATAACATGACGGGAATTAACCGGCTGTATCGGAAGCGATTTAAACGCATTTTTGCCTGCATAGGTATAGTTGATACCTCCATAATAAGTGCCTACCCAAACAGTATGTTGCTTGTCTTCGAAAAGCGACAAAACATTGTTATCGCTCAGGGTGTCCTGATTGGTAGCATCACGCATAAATTCCTGTATCTGTTTGGTTTCAGGATTTACTAAAAACAAACCATTATTGGTACCAACCCAGAATTTGCCGTTGCGGCAGGGCATAATTTTATAAATAACAGAGAAAGGCTCGCTGCCTGATACTAAAGTAGGAAACCTGCTGAATTGCTCTGTTTCGGGGTCGAAGGTATAAAGTTTGCCGTTAGCAGTACCCAACATAAGTTGAGAGTCCTGGCCTGCGGCTATATCATTAATCGAATTACTGAAATAATCTTTCAGAGAAGGGTCAGGAAAAAAGAATTGAGTTGCCGCAGGGTTTTGGTCAGGGTCTAATTTAATGAGCCCATAATTACTTGCACACCAGAGGTTTTTTGCTGTGTCTTCGGCAAAATCTTGAATCTGTAGTTTTTTATTGTTTGCCAGCGCATAATTATTCAGGTAGTTTATGAATCGAAGCTGTTTCCCGTCTTCAATCAGGCGGGTAATACCATTGTGGGTAGCAAGCCATATTCTGCCTTTGTGGTCTTCGTAGATATTCTTGATAATATTATTGCTGAGGCTGTTTTTATAGTTGGGTTTATGCTGAAATTTATCAAAAGAGTCGGTGTCGGGGTTATATCTGTTCAGCCCTTCGTTGGTACCTATCCATAGAGTTCCCTTAGAGTCGTATAAAAGCGCATGAACATAGTCTGATGAGATGCTTTCGGGCAACTTGGGGCTGTGTCGGTAGTTCTTGAATTCTTTGCTGTCGAATCGGCTTAGGCCATTGGGCGTGCCTAGCCACATAAAGCCTCGGTTATCCTGGGCTATAGCCGTTATTGTATTTTGTGCAAGGCCATTTTCAATCGTTAAATGATGAAACATCTGAGGCGATTGAGCCGACAATGCAAATACCAGGCTAGTTAATATAGAGGAGTAGATTAACTTGACCACAGTTGTTATGTTTTATAGGGTTTGGACAAAAAAATAGGTTAAGTACTTTACCTGCTTTGGATCTTAGTTCTGTTTAGACTCTCTAAATAGCATTAAGTTACATAAAAAAAAGCGAGGTGGTTTCAAACAAGTAAAAAATATATATACCTGCAAATTGAGCGGTACCAAAAACAAAAGAATCTACCCTATTTGCTAAGATTATCGTCCTTTATGCCTCAATTTTGCCTAAAAAGGGGCTTTAAGTGTAAAAAATACAAGTATAAACAGGCGGTTTTGCTTAAAAAAAGTCTACCTAAATAAAAAAAATAGCCGCCCATCGGAGTATTTGCAATTATATACATTTGTATATAATTATTGTATCGACGCTAATCCTAATTTTATTCTGAAATGGCTGTAAATTCTAACATCTTGATTCTGGAGGAAGCAGCGGCACTCAGCCATATTACTCCTGACACCTCCGACAACGAAATCATACATATTCTGCTTAAAAAGCTGTATATGAGTGATACAGAGGAGTATCTTTTTGATTCGCCAGATGGTTTCTGGACTGATACAGCGGTAAGGCGCATGGTAAGTTTATTAACAACCGAAAACAACCTTGCCTGTATTAGCACAAACCGAGACATGGAGCGGGTTTATCTCAAAATCAGCAAACATGGCATTGATATTAGTAAGCAAGGCGGGTGGCTCAAGTATCTGAGTTTCAGGGCTGCCTATCAATCTGGCACCTATACGGTATTTGAGTAGTACCGATAAGCCTAAAAAAGGAGTACAACAAACTTAGAAAACATATAGAGTTTTATAAACATGGCAGTTTAGCTGTGATTAAAAAAGGGGTTTAGAAACTGGCAAAATCGTTTCATAAAAAGCAAAAAGTCCTCCGGTTGGAAGGACTTTTTTGTTTGGGTGTGTTCTGGCTCTAAAGGTGCGTTGGTCTGAGAAAAGAGAAGTTTCCTACTCTTTTGCGTTATTGCTTGGGTAAGCTAAACCGGACGATTTTCTAATATGAGGTTTAGACTAATAGCATCAACAATAAGTATGGATTTAATAGCCATCAAGGCCTTGATAAAAATCATTGAGTAAAAATAAACGTATTGTCAATAAGTTGTGTGTGGCAAAATGCATAATGATAAGAAACCTACCCAAAAAGAAAAATTACTCTCCCGTGTGTATGGCTCGGAATGGCTACATTTGTGCACTGACAATTGCAAAAATACTTATTATGAAGTTTTATTTGGTTTGACTGGCTTCAAAATCATGTGATGATTAAAACCGCAAAAAGCCCTTTGATGAAGGGCTTTTTTGTTTTTTGTGGGTATGTGTGGAATGAGTTTATGATTGAAGGAATAAATGTTTATTTAAATAATGAAGAAGTTCAAATTCTGTAGAGCCGTACGGTTCGCCGCGCGATTGCAATACGGCTCTACAAAAATTGCGTTTTTCGTGGATGTTTATTTATTAAATCCTAATAAAAGGTGGGGTTATTTTGATAGATTATTAAAGAAAAAAGGGAAGACTGCTTCCCTTTTTTACCTGCCACCTAAAGCCCAAAGGGCAAACTTTTGCTGTAAAATTATATTAAACTATGTCTTCTTGTCGAAATCGAAGATTAAAACTAACAAACCTGGTATGAATAAAAAAGTACCTGGGTAATTAGAAAAGATTTTCTACCCTAATGCGAAAAAACACCCCCCCAAGAGGCTCATAGGGCGTTGGCAGGTGAGCATAATTTTCGTGTTTTATTATTGCCTAGTGGCAGGCTGTACTAAGAAATTTTCAGAATTTTTGCAACAATTTATACGTTCGCCCGTCTTATGCCTTAGTGAGCATAATCAGAGAACATAATGTATCAGACCGCACGTTGGTCGACAGGGTATTAGGCGGCGATACTAATGCTTTCAGGATTATCATGAAAAACACTGAAGGTTTGGTGGCGCAGATTGTGTATAAAATGGTACGAAACCCTGCCGACAGAAAAGACCTGGCACAGGATGTGTACCTGAAGGCGTTTCAGCATTTGAGTAGGTTTCAGTTTCAGGCTAAACTCTCGACCTGGATAGGGCAGATTGCTTACAATGCTTGCCTGGGCTACCTCGAAAAAAAGAAACTGGTGCTGATTGATAGTGTTACTGACGAAGATGAAAACCAAGTGCTCGATAAACTAAACAACGTAATTGACCCATTTTTGAGTGAAACCGAAAGTAGTTTTTTTAAACAAGAGCTTTCGGAGATTCTGAAAACTGAAATAGATAAACTTTCACCTGTTTATAAAACGCTCATTACGCTGTATCATACCGAAGAACTGAGTTATACCGAAATAGGCGAGATAACACAGTTGCCCGAAGGAACGGTAAAGAGCTATTTATCGAGAGCAAGAAAATTGCTGAAAGACAATTTGCTGCGCAGGTATAAAAAGGAGGCATTATGAAAAATAGACATCTGACCGACGAGGAGATTCAACAATATGTGCTTGATTGGGGCACTTGCAACAAAGAATTACTTGCTCACATAAGCCAATGTGAGCATTGCCAACAGCAAGCGGCGCAATACCAACTATTGTTTGCCAGCATTGAAAAACAAGAAAAGGCCACTTTTGATTTTGAGCTGGCCGATTTGGTGATGGAGCAAATTACCCAACCTGCGCCTGTGCCTGACAACAGGGCTGTGGTATATGCAATGCTTGCCATAGTTGCGGCTATGGTGGGCGTAATGGCTTATTTATTTGGCAATAGCACAGCAAGCCTTTTTGCTTTTATGCAACCTTTACTGATTGGCTTGCTGATTGTTACAGCCTTTGGGCTGGTGGGTTTTCTGGGGCTGGATATGTACCAGAAATACAAAACACAGATGAAAGCCTTAAATTTTAGCTAATAATTGCAACATTTAACAGACTTACCTATCTAATCTGACATAAACATTAAATTAAAAATTATGAAAAAGCTGTTTGTTATTTTATTAGCCCTTGTGAGTCCGGCGATGGCTCATGCACAAGAGGGACTCTACGAACCGGAGGTTTTCAGAACCGTTTCGGTGATTTTTTTGGTAGGCTTATTTATGTGGTTTTGTCTGGCCGTAATGAGGCGTATTATGGACAATAAACTGCGGAACAAGATTGTAGATAAGGGCGTGCCCGATAGTGTGGTGTCGTCTATTTTAAAGACTAACCCTAAAGAAGACCTGAACGCCAACATAAAATGGTTTGCTATTCTGATGGGTCTGGGCGTGGCACTTACGGCTATTCACTACACTTTGCCTTTGGGAATCCATTCGCTGGCAATCATGGCTTTTTGTATTGCCGCCAGCTTTCTGGGTTATTTCTTCTTCTTGAAACAATCTGACAAAAAATCTGAATAAGTATGCGTTATATAGTTTTATTGGTAATCAATGTATTGATTGCCTGGCCGAATTTTGCCCAGACATTACCTGTTGTCAAGGCAAATACAAAGCAAGTGAGCATACGTGACGGAAAAGTTTTTCAGAAAAATATCTGGAATCTATCGCCCGAGATAAAGCCCGATGTATATCAGGCTTTAGAACCCATAGTACCTAAATGCATTACGTTTTATACCGATATTGATTCTGTTTCTTTTGCTGTATCGTCGGGTAAAACGTATGATTTTCTGGTGGTATTAAACCAAAAAGATACTTGTTATACACGTATTTCTACTATTAAACCTGTGAGCAAAAAACCTGTAAATGTGGCTGTTGATAAACCCTTAGCCCCGGCTTTGCTGCAAGAAGATTTCAGAACATTCCGTGAAGCTTTACAGAAACACCACGCAGGTTTATACACTTACAAAAGCAAACAAGCAATAAATAGGCTTCTGGATAGCTGCGCAAGGGCATTGAAGAAACCAATGAGTCCGCTCGAATTTGGCAAGACGATTCTTTGGGTAATAAGTGCCATTGAAGATGGGCACACAGGAAGCAATCTGCCTCGTTTATTAATGGCCCATTACAACGACCACCAAAAAGTGTTTCCGCTGTATCCGTACTTTGTAGATAATAAGGCTTATGTGCTTTGCGGAGGTGCGCAGGGCTTGCCACCGGGTACTGAGCTATTGGCTATTAACGGCAAGCCAATTGGCGAAATCGCTAAAGAGATATATCGCTACCTGCCCTCTGACGGTGCTATTATGAGTAAAAAGCGACAACAACTAAACGATGGCGCTTTCCCGATTATGTATCATTGGCTTTTAGGTGGGAAAGCTATGTTTAAAGTTAAGTACAAAGCTAAAAACGGAGCAATGCAAACCATAAACCTGGTGGGTAAAGCCGTAAAAGACTTTAAGTGTGAGTATCAGAACCGGCAAAATAATACAAAACCTTTGCAGTTGACACAACTGAATACCAAAACAGCTTTGCTAAGCGTGAAATCGTTTGATGAAGGGAGGCTCAGTAGTGCCAAAGTAGATTTTGCTAAGTTTTTAGATAGTGCTTTTATTGCCCTGAATACACAGAAAACGGCCAACCTGATTATTGATGTACGAGACAATGGCGGCGGAGAAGATAATTATGGGGCTTTGTTGTATAGCTACCTTAGCCAGAAGCCATTCAGGTATTTTTTCTTAAAAGCCTCTACTACTCACGTCGTGAAGCCGAAAGAAAATCCCTTGTTGGGTACGCAGAGCCCTAAAAACAACAGCTTTAAAGGAAAAGTGTATATACTCACTAATGGGCGAAGTTTTTCTACTACGGCCGATTTCTGCGCCACAGCCCGTAGCAACGATAGAGCCATATTTATAGGTGAAGAAACAGGCGGAGGCTATTACGGCAACACATCGGGCGGAAGAATGGACGTTACCTTGCCCAACAGCCAGATTGTGGCCTTTGTGCCGCTTTTCAAATACCTGAATGCTGTAAAGAAAGCTAAATATGCTAATAGAGGTATAATTCCCGATTATACCATCATACCGAGCATTGACGATTTGCTTCAACACAAAGACGCCGAGCTTGCTTTTGCTTTGGGTTTGATTAAATAAGAGGGAGATTATTTGTCTGATTTTACCCTTAAATTGTCGTTTTTGCACCGTTTATAATTACAGAATGATGCTGATATTTGTATTATCACTAAGAATCAAACTAAACCGGGCAATTTTATGAATGCAGCATCTAAAGCCGACACGCAAGCAATGAAACCTAGCAATAGTGGCTACGCACCAGCTAATGGTATTGAAGTGTATTACGAAGTATATGGCAGCGGTGAGCCTATTGTTTTACTACATGGTGCTTATTATACTATCGAAATGAATTGGGGGCAGTTAATACCTGAATTGGCAAAAACAAGAAAAGTAATTGCTTTAGAATTGCAGGGGCACGGGCATACGCCTTTTTCGGAAAGAAAACTATCACGGGCAACTTTAGCCAGCGATGTAGAGAAAGTGATGGATTACCTGAAAATTGAGAGCGCAGATATAGTTGGTTATAGTTTTGGCGGGCAGGTAGCCTATCAGTTTGCGATACAGAGCCCTTCACGATTGAAAAAATTGGTTATTATTTCCTCTGTTCATAAAACCGAGGGTTGGGTGCCCGAAGTAAGCAGTGTTTTTAAAATAATGAAACCTGAGTTTTTTGCAAATTCGCCTTTGCAAACTGCCTACGATGCCGTAGCACCGGATAAAACAAAGTGGACAAAGTTTCTGGAGCAAATGATTGCCTCGGCCGGAGAACCATTTGATTTGGGCGACGACAACATAGCAAAATTAACGGCGCCTGTGCTAATCATATCGGGCGATAACGATGGGATGGACAAAGTCGAATTGGCAAAAACATATAAGTTGTTGGGAGGGGGTATTTCGGCTGATATGGCCGCAATGCCCAAATCACAACTGGCTATTATGCCTAATCAAAGCCATGTGAGCCTGATGAAGCAAACAAAAGAAATATTGATGTATTTGGATAAGTTTTTATAATAACACCATTGGAGAATATAAGTAATGCATTTGGTGTGCCCACTAAACAAGGTAGTTTTCAGGCACATCAAATGCATTTGCACCCTCTGCCCCAAGCTCTTCGCCCCAAGCCTTTCACCCCAAGCTCTTCACCCCAAACTCTTCGCCTTATGCCCTTCACCCTCTGCCCTTCACCCTCTGCCCTTCACCCTCTGCCCTTCACCCTCTGCCCTTCGCCCCATGCCCTCTGCTATATTATCTTTCTGTGAAATGTAAATTTTTTGCGTGCTTTTAGAAACAATTACGGATTTTTTTTGTTTAATTTTGTAATAAGTGAGAAAATCCATACAATATTTTCTCAAAATCAGGTATTGGCATGGTTTTTTATGCTTATTTACTAAGGTTTCCTCTTTTTATACCATAAAGTGCTTCCCCCTTAAAAACACCATTTACATCTCGTGCTTTTTCGTGTTATACGTTTGTGCTTTCTATCTTATAACATCAGTGCTTAAACTATACTGGTAGCTATATTGTCAGAACTAAATACACTTGGTATTATGTATAATATTGTATTAGCCGAAAAAGATGCCGAATATCAGGAGATATTCCAGGAGGCACTTGAAGAAATGAGTTTGCCGACTACGCTTACAATCGTGAACGATGGTAAAGAGTTGATGGATAAACTTAAAGCCGCACAATCATCGACTTATAATGTAGTGGTTTTGGATGTGAACATCCCCAAAAAAAGTGGGATTCAATGCCTGAAAGAAATCAGAAAAAACAACAGGTGGAATAATACATTTTCGGTTGTGCTCACGAGCGATAAAAACCGCAATCAGGTTGAAAAGGCTTATGGCGCAGGTGCAAACCTGTTTCTGACCAAACCCGATTCTTATAACGCTTACCTTGAAACTATCAGAAGAATACTAACTTCGGAATGGGAAATGAGTTTACCGATTTTTAGGTAATGGCATAGAATAGTTATGCAAATATGTTTTTTGAGTATGAAGTTAATCATGCTTTGAATCTTCTTTTTGACATTAAATTACTAGGTTTTTAATGATAAATACCGAAAGATAAATATGCCTACTTTTTCTTGATGCAGGCTTGTTTAGTTCTTATATTTGGTTTTAACCATTTCTGAAACTAAACAATTTTGCTATGAAATCTTTACTCGCTGTTTCTCTTCTTTTTGTTTTCTCTCTATCAATTTCATTCAGTTTTGCACAAAATGTAACAATCACCCCCGATGGTATTACTCCGGCTACCCCGAATTTGTATCCCCGTTTAAGCCATGACGCCCTTATGGCCTTACCTAACCCACAAAGCGGCGATATTGCCTACGATGTAACCTTTAGATGTTTGCGCCTCTATAATGGTACCAAGTGGGCAAGGTTGATGACTGATGTTGAACTAAACACACCATCGATGACGGCTTGGTCGGTAGGAGGAGTAGGAAGTGAATCTTCCAGAAGCATTGCCGTTGATACGCTAGGGAATGTATATATTGCCGGATACATTTCTGGCACTACAGTATTTGGAAATGATACGATTGTAAGTGCCGGACTAGCTGATGTTTTTGTTGCCAAATATACTAAAGAAGGAGTTTTGCAATGGGTGAAGCATGGAGGCGGATCAGCCTACGATTATGCGAATAATGTAAAAGTTGATAAAAGTGGGAATGTTTACATAACAGGGGTATTTGAAGGAACTGCCAGTTTTGATAGTTTATCTATAACAGCAGTTGGAGTTATGGATATTTTTATAATTAAGTATAATAGTGAAGGACAACTTCAATGGCTAAAACAAGGAAATGCAGCAAATTATGGCTATGGTTTTGCTTTGGCTATTGATATAAATGATGATTTATATGTTACAGGAAGCTTTGGACTTTCGGCTGATTTTGGCAAAGGAACTATTACTAGTGTTAGTTCACATGATGTTTTTATTGCTAAATATGATGGCACTGGAGATTTAAAATGGGTGCAAAAAGCTGGAGGGGTTCTTAATGATATAGCCTATGGAATTGCTGTTGATTCAGCTGGGTTTGTGTTTATAACAGGCTATTTTCAAAGTTCAGCAAGCTTTGGAACTATTAATGTTACCAGTGCAGGTAACGGTGATATTTTCATTGCAAAATATGACCCTTTTCTTCTTAAATGGGATTGGGTAATAAACAATGGAAGTGCCGGAACTGAGATTGGAACAGATTTAGCCGTTGATAAAAATGGTAACATTTATGTAACAGGAATATTCGACGGAAGTATTAATTTTTCTGATACTATGCTAAGTGGTAAGGGAGGCAATGATATTTTTGTGGCAAAGTACAACTCGGCAGGTACATTAGCATGGGTAAGAAGTGCTGGTGGTACAGGTAATGATGAGAGTTTGGGTTTGGCACTCGATGCCAGCGGCAATGCATATGTAACCGGGTCATTTAATTCAGTTGCCAGTTTTGATCAACTTTCGCTTATAAGTGTTGGAATGAGAGATACATTTATTGCCAAGTATGCAACTAATGGCACTCCACAATGGGTACAGAGGGCTGGTAGTATTGATAATGATGAAGGAAAAGATATAGCAATAGATGCAGGTAACAATATCTATATAACTGGCTATTTTACAGGTATTAATTTATTTGGCAGTACTCCGGTTACAAGTGCTGGCAGCGGAGATATTTATATTGCCAGAATAAAAGAGTAAAATAGTATCCTATTTTACCAAGAGCAGAGGTGTTAAACTTCTGCTCTTGTTTTTTTGTAGAGAGCCAGTACTAAATATTATGTATTTTTCCTCTTCAATCATATGGTTTTGCCAACAAAAAATCCAATCATTTGTTTATATTTGTAACAGTTACTAATAACACCTTAGCTTTTCTTGGGTTTTAACCAGTTTCATGATTATGAGTATACAATCATCATTAATAATCCCTGATGATTCGAATTTAGATATACAGTTAGATTTTCAGCAGGCTATTTTTAACTTTTTCAGGCAGGCTTCAGGTATTTTCTGCGTATTAAAAGGCCCTGATTACGTCTTCGAACTGGCTAATCCTTCTTTCCTACATTTTGTGGGGCAGCGTGAGCTAATCGGAAAAACCATGCATGAGGTTTTGCCCGAATTGCAAGAACAAGGCTTTTTTGAGATTCTTGATAGAGTTTATACGTCAAAAATAAGCTATTCAAATGCCGAAATGCCGCTCTTGTTTTCGCAAGCCGATGGCACAAAAAAAGAAACTTACGGCAATTTTACATTTCAGCCTGTGCTCAATCAGGGTGGCAATGTAGTTGGCATTATACTATCAGGCTATGATATTACTGAGCAGGTAAACGCCCATAAAAAGGTAGAGGAGCTTGAGGCACGTATGAGGTTGGCGGTTGCGGCCAGTAATCTGGGCATTTATGATTATAATATGCTAACTGGCGAGGTATTAGCCTCTGAGGCCATGAATGAGATTTTTGGTGTAAGCGGGCAACAGCATATTGAGGCGTATCTGAAAACGATGCAGCTTGGCGAAAACCAAGCAGACCGTGAGCTGATTTATGAAGAAGCTTTAAAGACCGGAAATTTGAATTATCAGTTTAGTATTACGCTGCCTGATGGTGAAAAAAAATGGGTAGAAACCCATGCCAATGTTTATTATGACAAAGAGGGCAAACCTGTGAGGCTGCTAGGTACAGTAAAAGATATTACGAATACTAAAAATGCAGAAGAGAAAATGGCAATGCTGGCGGCCATTGTGGAGTCGTCAGACGATTTGATTCTGAGCAAGGGCCTTGATGGCGTGATAAAAAGCTGGAACGATGCAGGCGAGCGGATTATGGGCTACAAAGCCCATGAAATGATAGGCCAGCATATATCAAAACTAATGCCGCCAGACCGCCTGCAGGAAGAAGATGAGATTGTAGGCCGTTTGAAAAAAGGCGAGCGGATTGAGCATTTTGAGACCCGAAGGGTGCGCAAAGATGGCACAACGATAGATATTTCGCTTACGATTTCGCCTGTGAAAAACACTAAGGGCGAAACGATAGGTGCTTCTAAAATTGCCAGAGATGTAACCGCCCAAAAATTAAATGAGCGGCTGATTTCAGAAAATGAAGAGCGCCTGAAAGTATTGCTGGATGCCAGCGACCTGGGAACATGGGAGCTGAATCCGGTAACAAGTGAGGTGAGTTACTCGCCAAGGTATCTTGAAATTTTTGGGTATGGCAGAGATGCCAGCCTTTCGCACCCCGACCTTTTGAATCATTTGCACCCTGAAGATAGGCTAGTCAGAGATGAGGCATTTAAAGAGGCCTACAAAAGCGGTGTGCTTGCGTATGTGTCGAGAATTGTCTGGAATGATAAAAGTGTGCATTGGATTGAGGCTAAAGGCAAGGTGTTTTATGATGAAAATAATAAGCCTTACAGGCTTTTAGGAACGGTGCGTGATGTAAGCAATGAAATGAATTACCAGAAAGAACTGGAGACAAGAGAACAAAAATTCAGGTTATTGGCTGATTCGATGCCACAGCATATCTGGACAAGTGATGCTGAGGGCAATATGAATTATTTCAACCACTCGATAACCGATTATTCGGGAATGACCGCCGAAGAGCTGGGGCATGAGGGTTGGCTGAAACTGCTCCGTGCTGAGGAAAAAGAAGATGCTACCGAAAATTGGCTTGATGCTGTTGCCGAAGGCGAATTGTTTAAGACCGAGCATCAGTTCAGGCGGCACGATGGGCAATATCGCTGGCAACTGACCCGTGCACTGCCACAAAAAGACCATGACGGAAACGTGGTTATGTGGGTGGGTACAAGTACTGATGTGCACGACTGGAAATTATCTACCGATGCCCTTGAAGAACAGGTGAAACACCGCACACAGCAGTTGGAAGACTCGAACGAAGAACTCAGTAAACTGAATAACGAACTGGCTCAGTTTGCCTATGTGGCGAGCCACGATTTGCAAGAGCCTTTGCGGAAGATTCAGACCTTCTCGGCACGTATTCAGGAGATTGAAAAAAATAATTTGTCTGATAAAGGCAAAGATTATTTCAACCGATTGCAGAATGCCTCGAAGCGAATGCAACAATTAATACTCGATTTGTTGGCCTACTCAAGAGCTAATACTGCCGAGCGGCACTTTGAAAACGTAGACCTCAACTCGATGATAGAGGGGATTCAGGAGCAGCTCAGGGAGGTTATATTACAAAAAAATGCAGTGATAGCTTCAGCCAAATTGCCTACATTGAGTTGTGTGCGGTATCAGTTTGAGCAATTGTTTACCAACCTGATGACAAATGCATTGAAATTTGCAAAGGCTGATGTAAACCCTCATATAAGTATCAGCTATGAAGTAGTGCCGGGTAGTACAATAGACGAAACAGACGTTGATAAAACCCTTGATTACCACCATATCAGTTTTAAAGACAATGGTATTGGCTTTGAGCCTGAGTATAACGAGGTGATTTTTCAGGTATTTAAGCGACTGCACGGCAAAGACGAGTATCCGGGCACGGGTATTGGGCTGGCTATTGTAAAGAAAATTGTAGAAAACCATGAGGGTTTCATTAGTGCATCAGGAGAAATAGGCGTAGGAAGTGTTTTTGAGATGTATTTTCCGGTGGAGAATCGTCCTGAACTTTGATTTACCTGATTAAACTGATTTTTATGATTTCAAATTCTGAATAAATGATTATTATTTGAAATCATAAAGATTATAATTACAAATTAATCAGGTAAATCACTAAAATCAGGTAAATCAAAGTTCAAGATATTATCTACTCATTGCATAATTCGGGTGGTTTAGTTCGGTCAGGATTACGTCTTTGGTAAGGTAGCCGAACATAGCAAAGGTTGCTATAAATGCAAAAATGCTGATAACTACCGACAAGGCGAAATAAGAGCCCGAAAACTGTTTTAATCGTTTTTTGAAAAAATGATTATAAACGATAAATGATTCGAGTATCATCAGGCCAATAAATAAAGTGGCTACCAATGCTACCGTAAAATTGTTGGCTGCCAGTGCCGATGCTTTTGATACTACCCCAAAGATGGTTATCCAGATTGGCAGGGCATAAAAGGCCAGCCATAGTACTATGGCAAAACCTACCCAACTGGCGATTTTACCGAGCGCACTAAAATGAGGGTAGCGTGGCTGAATTTGCCAGAACAGATAATGCACACCGCATAGATGCGCCAGTATTACATGGGGAATAACCAGATAAAACTCGGTAGGGAAGAGGCTTGCTTGTAAAAAAATCATAATAAGTGGAGGAGTTTATTATAGTATCAATTATATAAAGCCAGCAGTTATATTAAATAGCTTTGTGGGACATCAGCCCTAAAATACAAGGCAAATGTAATAAGCTTTTTGAGAGGAATAAAATGTATGAGAATAAGGTATTAATAATAGGTTCATACGTATAATGATTTAATGCCAGCAAAATTCTTTGCTAAGATAATAAAAAAACAAATAAATGCTAATACAATACAGTATTTTTAGTGCCTGAAATTGGGGGCATAAAAAAACACCTCTGAGCAAAGGCCACAGAGGTGTTTTTTATAAACTTCAATTACTTGATTCTTGTACCTATTACTTCTAGCATATCCATCAGCTTGCCTGTAAATTGGTCGTTGTCTTTTTTGGCAATAAGCATTGTTAAATCATAACCACCGGCCGAGAAAGTAGCAAATAGCTCTTCACCTTTCATTTCTACCGATGTCATGGCGCCTTCTTCTTTGGTTTCAGGGTTGATTACTTTTCCTGAAAGTTTGCCATCGGCAAAGCTGAAAATCATTGGTAGCTTCACATCACCTTGCGGTGTGTCTTTCACTAGTACTTCCCAGTTGCCTATGAAATAATCATGCGTAACTGCTTGTGCTTTAGCCATAGAAACAGCGGCCATTAATAAAACAATTGTGAATACTGATTTCAGGGTTTTCATTGATTTTGGTTTTTAAATATAAACGTTGGTTATGTATTGAGTGATTGTTGTCTTGAACTTTGATTTACCTGATTTTATGATTAAAATGATTTGAATTAAAATTTATATAATAATCATTTTCAATAATGAAATCAGAGAAATCAGGTTAATCAGTTAAAGCGGTACGCCGCCCCCGGCAAAGTTCAAGATTAAACTGTCTTACTGCTTCTTCCCCTCAAAACCAGGGGCTTGGCGGGGTTTATTGCTGTACTGTGGTCGCCGAATTTAAGGTTAAGTTTACCAACTTTTTGCTATAAATCTGTTGGTAAACCTTCCGTTCTGCCTATTCCGGCAGGTTGAGTTTAAACTCTGAGCCTGTTACAATCATCAATGTACCGTTTTCAGCTTTCGGATTCACAAATACCACATATATATCGTGTATGCCTTCTACTTTACCGATTGGTATTTTCAGTATGTTTGGCGTCATGCTCATAGTTTCGCTTGGCTCAAGGAATTGTGATTCGCCGACTAATTTACCTTTAGGGCTATCGAGGCGCAATTCTACTTTCCCGCCTAGTGCATTTACCTGTGGTTTTGGTGCCATTGCTTGTATCTGCAATTCGGTTACATCATTCAAATCTACTTTATTCAATACCATATAGGCACCCGATTTTGCAGGCATGGCAAGGTTGCGGCCACCGAACGACATCTTGTTTACATCTTCGTATTTATCGAAATCATGTGCGCCAAGGCTGGCATTTCTGAGCGTGAAAGTCTCTTCTGATTTAAGCGATGGTAAACCGCTTGCGCCTTGGTCTTCGTAGGCTGCACGTACAATAAATACGCCTTTGCCTTTGTCGTTAGCCGGTAATTTGGCTGTGTATGTGCCTTTGAGTGGCAACGATTTTGCTTTTGGTTTTTCGTTGGCGAAATTCAGGATATACTTTACCATTTCGCTTGCATCGGCAGTTGATATTTGTGGGTGGCCTGCCATAGCAGTTTCGCCCCAAACGCCACTTCCACCGCTGATAATTTTCTTAGCCAGGCGGTCAACGGCTTCTTTATCGCCTTTGTATTTTGAGGCTACATCACGGTATGCTGGCCCGATAGATTTTTTATCTGGGCTGTGGCAAGCTTTACAGTCGCTTGCTTCAATCAGTTTTTTACCTGTCGAGAAAGCTGCACTTGCATCGGCCGAGCGGTGGCCTTGTGCAATGGCTATTTTATCGAACCCTTCGGCAAGGTAATCGATATTTACGGCCACATTTTCAGGGTCGATACCGTTGTTAAGCGTACCGTCTTCTTTGTCTTTTACTTTAATATCGTATTCGAACGATTTGTTGGCTACATAAAACGATTTGTTACCTTTTGGCATATCGAAACTCAATACCGGAGGCTCGTTACCTGCCACAATCTCAAGCGATTGTGCGTTAGTACCCCCTTTGCCATCGTTAACAGTAAGGGTTGCTTTGTAGATACCCGGTTTTGTAAGCGTCAGGCTTGCATCAGGCGTGCTGATGGTTTTGTTGAAACCATTTTTAGAGGTAACCTGCCAAGTGTATTTCAGGGCATCGCCATCGGCATCGGTTGAGCCTTTTGATGTTAATTTAAGGTTGAAAGGTACTGCACCGCCCAATTGGTTGGCAGCCATTGCAATTTGTGGTTTGCGGTTCCCACCGTTGTATTCGATACGAATCAGGCGGGCGTCGTCGTTAGCTGTAAACCAGCCCGAGCCGTATTCAAGCATATATAAATCACCGTTTTCGGCAAATTCCATGTCCATTGGGTTGCTGAATTTGTAGCTAGGCATAAAACGCTCCATCGATACGTAGTTGCCGTCTTTATCCATCGTTACGGCCATAATCCAGCCACGCATCCACTCATAAATCAAGAGTTTGCCATCATAATATTTCGGGAATGCACGTTGTGCAGTTTTGAAATTATCAGCATAGAAAACAGGACCTGCCATAGCATTACGGCCACCGCTACCTACTAGTGGGAACTCTTTAGAAGCAGCATACGGATACCAGATAAAGGCTTTTTGCGCCGGAGGCAATACTTTTAAACCAGTGTTGTTTGGCGATGTATTGGTAGGAGCGTTTACATCCCATTTCTCTAATGATTTGTTATTGGCAAAATCAAACTTGTTGTAAGCTTTGTTGTCGCCTACAAAGTGAGGCCAGCCAAAGTTACCAGCTTTGCGGGCTTGTCCAACCTCATCGTGTCCGGCCGGGCCACGGTCGTCGGCAGGTTTGCTGGCATCAGGGCCAACTTCACCCCAATACACAAAACCTGTTTTGTTATCAACCGAAATTCTGAATGGGTTTCTGTGGCCCATTGTATAGATTTCAGGGCGAGTGCCTGCTGTGCCTTTCGGGAACAAGTTACCTTCTGGAATAGTATAACCGCCATCGGCAGTTGGTTTTATTCTGATGATTTTACCTCTTAAATCGTTGGTATTGGCCGATGATTTTTGTGCATCCCACGACTCACGACCCGGGCGTTCGTCACTTGGGCTATAGCCATTTGAGCCGTGCGGGTTGGTGTTGTCGCCGGTTGATAGGTAGAGGTTACCTGTTTTATCCCAGGCAATAGAGCCACCTGTGTGGCAGCATTCTTCACGTTGGGTTGGTATTTCAAGCAATACTTTTTTTGATGAAAGCACCAGTTCATCGCCTTTTAGCTCGTAGCGGGTCAGGATATTTTTTGATTCCTCTGGGATTGAGTAAAACAAATATATCCAGTGGTTTTGTGCAAAATTAGGGTCTTTGCTTAGGCCCATCAAACCATCTTCGCCCATTGATTCTTTACCTTCTTTGTTTTTGTATTTGGTGCTTACAGGTATAGTAGCAATGGTTTTCATTTGCTTGGTTTTGGTGTTGTAGAGCTTTACGGCACCTTTGCGCTCAATCAACAAAATGCGACCGTCGTTCAAGACGCTCAATTCCATTGGCTCGTCTAGTTTTTCTTCCAAAATTACTTTGGCAAAACGGTTTTCTTCGGGGCGAGCATTGGCGTAGTTCAGTGGTTTAGGGTTTGGCCCACCCATAGCGTAGTTGATACCCGCATATAGGTGATTAAGGAACAATGGCTCAACAAAAGTTTCGTCGGTATGGCCCATTGCTGTATAGAATGAGCGGCCGCCGTCGAACTCCTGATACCAGCTCATCGGGTGATAGTCGGGGTTTTTGCCCCCTTGGTATGTTTTTTCGTCGATAGTCAACAATACGTTGATTTTTGGCGAAATATCTTTGAAACTGTAAAACTCGTCGGTTCTTTCAAACTCATCAGGCATTCCTTGTGTAGCCCAATGGTTTTTTTGCACAACGCTGTATTTACCTTTCTGTACGTTGCTTGGGGTCATTGGGTGGTCTAAGAAATAGGCCCCAGCCAGTTTGCCGTACCAAGGCCAGTCGTACTCGGTATCGGTAGCGGCGTGGATACCCACATAACCACCACCTGCTTGAATGAATCGCTCGAAAACGGCTTGTTGTTTGTCGTTCAGCACATCGCCTGTGGTGTTCAGAAACAACACAGCGTTGTATTTTTTCAGGTCGGTTTCGTTAAAGGCTTCGGCATCTTCGGTAAAGGTTACGTTAAAACCTTTGTCGGTAGCCATTTTGGCAAGGGCTTTTTTGCCGGCATCGATAGAGGCGTGTCTGAACGAAGCCGTTTTGCTAAAAACCAATAGGTTAGGCTTTTTTACCTGCGCCTGCACCCAGTTGTAGGCCAGTAGCAAGGTTAAAAGAAGGGAAAATGTTTTTAAGCGTTTCATCATCATTTAATAATTGATTTTTTTAGAGGTACTAATAGACAGCTTGGCTGTTGTTGTTTTGTAAAAGTTTGTCGTATTGACCCCACCCCGACCCTCCCCAACAGTGGGGAGGGAGCTAAAAAATCTTTACTGTATAAATGAGGAAGAGTGAAAGTATTGGTGTTTTTATGTCCCCTCCCCACTGTTGGGGAGGGCTAGGGTGGGGTTATAAATCCAACCTAATATCTTATCACATGTTAAATAAAAACTAACTCTTTATACAGTATAATCTTTCTTCCCAACACAAATGTGAATACTTAAAAATTACAAAACAAGATATAATGTCTTTTTTTTAGACAATAATGAAAATTTGACTATTTTTGCACCTATCTGAGAACAAATAGTACAGGTTTTAGAAAAATGGCTCAGAAACGGATTTGTGCCTTATTTTTACACAAACACCAATACAACACTTTATGGGAATGTTTCAGAAGGGAGATTATATAGAGCAGGTGTCTATCGACTGCGTTATTTTGGGGTTTCATAACAAGCAACTGAAAGTGCTTTTGCCTAAACTGAAAGCATTGAATATATGGACGCTGCCAGGTGGGTTTATCAGGCAAACCGATAGCCTTGAAGAAGCTGCGCTGAGGATACTAGCCGACCGAACAGCCATACGTGATATTTATCTGGAACAGTTTATGGTGTTTGGTAGCCTTGAGCGGTCGTCGCCCAAATTAATGAAGAGCCTTGAGGAAATTCATAAAGAGAGTATTGCTGAGGCGGGCTTGGTAGAGGCAGATTTTGCGTGGCTACAACGCAGGTTTATTTCGATAGGCTATTATGCTTTGGTAGATATTCATAAGGTTGTGCCGCTTTGCTCTGAATTAGACGAAACCTGCGAGTGGTATGATATTAATGAGTTGCCTCCGCTGGCATTTGACCACGCCGATATTGTAACAAAAGCGATTGAACACATACGGCTGATGCTTAACCATAAATTGATAGGTTTTAACCTGTTGCCCGAAACTTTTACGATGAAAGAGGTACAGGATTTATATGAAACGATTCTTGACCGACCTTTCCGCCGTAATAATTTTCAGAAAATGATTCTCGACCTTGATATTCTGGAACGCCTCGAAAAGAAATTTACAGGGGCAGCCAACAAAGCTCCGTTTTTGTATAGGTTTAAGAAAATGTCTTGAACTTTGATTTAGCTGATTAACCTGATTTCGCTGATTAATTTGTGATATATTTTTTATGATTTTAAATTGAATTCAAATCATAATCAATCACTCGGTATTTGAAATCATAAAAATCAGGTTAATCAGGTAAATCAAAGTTCAAGATATAGCTCTCAACCGCAGTGCGTTCCCAATAACTGATACCGAGCTGAAACTCATGGCCAGGGCGGCTATCATGGGCGATAGTAAGATGCCGAAAAACGGATAGAGCAAGCCTGCTGCTACCGGAATACCCAGGATATTATAAATAAAAGCAAAGAACAGATTCTGCCTGATGTTTTTCATTACAGCATGGCTCAGGCGTTTGGCACGCACTATGCCTTGTAAATCGCCTTTTACGAGCGTAATTCGGGCACTTTCGATGGCTACGTCGGTGCCTGTGCCCATAGCAATACCAATGTTGGCCTGCGTAAGGGCAGGGGCATCGTTTATACCGTCGCCGGCCATAGCAACTATTTTACCTTTGGCTTGTAAGTGTTTTATTTCGTTTAGCTTGTCTTGGGGCAGGCAAGAGGCTTTATATGCCGAAAGCCCCAATTCTTTGGCTACTGTGGCGGCTGTATTTTCGTTGTCGCCCGTCAGCATTATTACTTCTATGCCTTCGGCTTGCAGGGCATTAATGGCGGCTTTGCTATCGGGCTTTATGGCATCAGTGATACTCACAAAGCCTATCAGTTTGCCATCAATGGCTATATAAGATACCGTTTTGCCTTGCTTTTGCTCGGCTACAATTGCTTGCTCAATCTCGGGGTTCATTTGGGCTTTTATGCTTTCCATAAGTGCCTTGTTGCCAAGTGCTACTTGTTTTCCGTCTACTGTGCCTGTTACGCCTTTGCCCATTACGGCCTCAAAATTCTTTGTTTGCGGCCATTTTAAATGGCGGGCCTGGGCAAAGTTCAATACCGCTTGCGCTAATGGGTGTTCGCTATTCTGGTTCAGAGAGGCTATGTAAGCTAATACTTCGTTTTCGTCGGCTTGCTGTACAGAGATTTTTTCGACTGAGGGTTTACCTTCGGTGATGGTTCCGGTTTTGTCAACAATCAGCACGTTTACTTTGTCCATGTTTTCGAGGGCCTCGGCGTTTTTGATTAACACGCCCGACTGTGCCCCTTTGCCGACACCCACCATAACCGACATGGGTGTTGCCAAACCCAAAGCACAAGGGCAGGCAATAATTAGCACCGCAATGGCATTGATAAGCCCATAGTTGAGCGATGGCGGCGGCCCCCATTTAGCCCATATCAGAAATGTAACGAAGGCGATTATCATTACAATTGGCACAAAGTAACCAGCAATGCTATCGGCCAGTTTCTGGATTGGGGCTTTTGAGCGGCTGGCAGTATTAACCATGTTTATGATTTGCGCCAGCAGGGTTTCAGAACCCACTTTTTCGGCGCGCATCACAAATGATTTATTGCCGTTGATAGTGCCTGAGCTTACGGCATCGCCCGATTTTTTATCGACCGGAATCGGTTCGCCTGTAATCATTGACTCGTCGATGCTGCTTTCGCCGTCGCTTATCCTGCCATCAACCGGAATCCTGTCGCCGGGTTTTATGCGTAGTAAATCACCCACGGCAATATCATGAATCGATACTTTTTCATCGGCACCGTTTCTTATTCTAATGGCCTCGGTCGGGCTTAGTTTTAGTAATTCTTTTATGGCGCTACTGGTTTGGGTATGCGCCCGTGCTTCCATCAACTGCCCTAAAAGTGCGAGTGTAAGAATAACCGTTGAGGCTTCAAAATAAAGTGTAACCGAGCCGTGATGGGTTCTGAACTCGTCAGGAAAAACATTCGGAAAAAGCAAGGCTATAATGCTAAATATAAAGGCTACACCCGTGCCCAAACCAATGAGCGTAAACATATTGAGGTTTCGGCTAATGATTGATTGCCACGCACGCTCAAAAAACAGCCAGCCTGCATAAAACACAACAGGGAGCGATAAGCCAAACTGCACCCAGTTCCAATATTGCACGTCCATGATGCGGAGCAATGGGTTGTTGGGTATCATTTCTATCATGGCTATCAGAAACACGGGAACGGTGAAGATAAGCGCCACAATCATTTTCTTGCGGAGGTCAAGATATGTGCGGTTTTCTTCGTTGTCGCTGGGTTGCATGGGTACTAAATCCATACCGCAAATGGGGCAGGAGCCGGGGCCATTCTGCACAATTTCGGGGTGCATGGGGCATGTATATTTTGCGCTGGTGGGCAACTCAGGCATTTTTTCGAGATTCATGCCACACACGGGGCAATTGCCGGGCTTTTCATAAGTTTTGTCGCCCTCGCAATGCATGGGGCAATAATAAGTGCCTTTGCCATGTTGTGGCGTGGCTGTATGCTTGTGCCCTGTATGCGCCGCATGATGATGCCCATGCGAGTGCTGGTGGGTATCGGTATGTGGTGCTTTGCTATCGGTGCTGATTGTATATTTGCCAACAGCCGACAGGGCACTTTGCAATTGCTCTAACGGAATATGTTTTTGCATGTGCACGATGGCCTGTGGTGGCTCAAGGCTCACTTCGGCGTGTATGCCTTCTATGCTGTTGAGGGTTTTTTCTACTTTGGTGCGGCAACCATCGCACGACATGCCATGAATATAATATGTGTGTGTCATGATGTTTCAGTCTGATTAATGAGAGGAAGGGAGCTTAATTAGATATAAAACACCAAAAGTAGGGCAGAATGTTCGGGAATAATATGAGATTGGTCAGATGTTGGAGAATTGAGTGAATGAGTGATTTTGTCTGAACTGTGATTCACCTGATTTATTTGATTTACCTGATTTGATTTTTTCAATTTTAAATAATGCCCATTTTTCTATAATACTAAAATCATAAAAATCAGTTTAATCAGGTAAATCAAAGTTCAAGATTAAAACGACACATCTATTTTGATACGGTGGCGGGTGGGGCAGAAGTACGATTGGTATTTAAAGCCCTGCGCTTTTATGAATCGGGTGAAGTTTTCGAACATCACGGGGCAGTTCTTTTTTGCCAGCACAATTGTTTTGCCATCGTCGGTACTCTTTGCTGTTATTTCTTCATAATGTATGCCGAAATGTTGCAGCGCGTCTTTGAGGACAGCTTTGATGTCGTTAATTTTTTTCATTAGTATCATGTTCAGGAAGGTATAGTTGCTCAGAAATTTTTCTAAGCGTGAAAAACCAGGTTAATTGTAAAAGGGAGGGGGATTGTAATTATAGTGCAGTAAGTACCAAGAAAATATTATTTGACATTAAAATTTCAAACCAATTCTACTATCAGTTAATTTTAGAAACCTGCTTATTTATATTTTTTCACTATTTCTTATTTGGAAGGCTTTTACTTTTTTTACCTGAAAAAAAGTAAACAAGACTAGCCGTCCGCAAAAGAGGCATCATTTAAACTCGTAGGTTAGCCACCCGCCAATAAAAACTGAAAAATCTTTTCTTAAAGGATAGTTCTCTTCAAGTTTTTTAATTGTAGACTGGCCGTCCGCCTCAACAGGAAATGATGGTTTAAGGATACAATTTTTAGTTGTTATTTTAGTATCAATACTCTCAAATAATTTTGTGCCTTTACTTATATAGTAATAACAGCTAAAGTTGTGGTTTATTATATCGGGAGGTGGATAAAAGAATAATGCAGCCGTTTAATATCGTTTTCTGGTAGAGACGCCATGTTTGCGGCTTCATTGGCCTGTTAAATCTTATGTGATGAATAAAATTTAATAGATAAATTTCTAATTTTTATAGGCCAAAGGGGGCGTACACAGTACGTCTCTACCTGTATTTTTTATCAGAAAAATATGGGCAAGTTCATTTGCCAGTCAGAGGTTAAAATCTTTCTTACGGTTTCTACATATTCATCAAAATCTTCGGGCTTGGTAAGAAACAGGTTTGCGCCGGCATCGTAGGCGTTGGCCTTTATCATGGGGTCAAGGCTTGATGTGAGTATCACCGAAAAAGTACTGCTCAGGTTTTTATCGAGCCTGATTTCTCTGAGGCACTCAATGCCATCTTTTTTTGGCATATTAATATCCAGAACCACAATATTGTAAGCAGGCGCATCCGGGGACTGCAATGTTTTCATGAGTTCGTGCCCATCGCTCACAACGGTGAGTTTGGTCGGAATATTTACTTCGGTGAGCGCATTATTGAATATTTCCTGATAGTCTTTGTCGTCTTCGGCCAAGACTACATTTAATGATACGTGCATAGTAAGGTCTTTTATAATACTTTAAGTTTATGGCTGAGCCTGATACAATGATGGCTCGCTTAGGCTATTTTAAAAAAATAGCACTGTGTATGTTTCATGGCTATGCTTTATTTTAGCAAGCATAGAGTTGCTATTTAGAAAGGTATTATGAGGTGAAGCTGTTTTCTTATGGCTATATAAGCTTCTGTTTATTGTTGACTGTCTTTTTTATTCTGTTAGATTTAGTAAGTTCTATAAAAATAGTTTTTTTTATCTAAAAATTGCCTATTAAGCACAAAAAAATTATCCTTTAACCGAATTTTAATGTAAAAATAGGTTTATCCATGTTTTTATTGAACGATTCAGGCTCATTGTCTTATCCGTTTACAATAGTGCCGCCGTTTACATGAATCACTTGCCCGCTTATATAACTGGCGTCTTCAGAGGCCAGAAAAACATAAGCCGGCGCTACTTCGATAAGCGTAAAAGAACGAGAAATATAATATAAAAAAACAATCATTAAAACAATAAAATACCATACCTGCCTATATTGTTCTGAGTGCTACTTTTTGTCCTCGCCAAATAGCTCAACCGCAATTTTCAGGTAAAACAATTCCCATAAATCAGTACTTATAATGGGGTAATCGATTGGTATATTTTTTTCGCTTTTCAGGCTAAATAAGCATTAGATACATTAATCCAAAACAACAAAACAAACTCGTATCATGAAAAATTACATTGCATCAGAACAAGAGGGTGAAAAACTGAAAGAATTATTTGTGGATGGACTGAAAGACATCTATTGGGCTGAAAAACAACTGACAAAAGCGCTGCCTAAAATGGCTAAAGCTGCTACGTCAGAAGATTTGAAATCTGCTTTTGAAGAACATTTGAGTGAGACAGAAGAGCAGGTGAAAAAAGTTGAAAAAGTATTTGAATTGATTGATGAAAAAGCACAAGCGAAAGTATGCCCTGCAATGGAAGGATTGATAAAAGAAGGGGAAGAAATAATTGAATCGACAGACAAAGGCACAATGGTGCGCGACTGCGGGTTGATTATGGCCGCACAAAAAGTAGAGCATTATGAAATAGCGTCGTATGGTACTTTAAGAACCCTTGCACGCATATTGGGGCATGATGATGCCGCAGTTGTGTTACAAGATATTTTAGATCAGGAAGGCAACGCAGATAAAAAATTAACAGACCTGGCCGAATCTCATATCAATGAGGCTGCTACACAGGAATAAAGATAGAGAGAAAGAAGTAAATATTGGTATTAGAGTAAAAAGGCTTTGCAATTGCAAAGCCTTTTTTTGTATAAGGCATCAGCAATTGCTCAATTATAAATCGACATGGGTAATCAATGAAATGTTTTTCAAGGCTTGCACACGGGCTTTTAGTGCCATTGCTTTCATTTTTACTATCTGCACTTGTGCGTCGAGTAGCATAGCTTTGGCTTTCAGAATTTTCAGATGGGCCTCGTCTCGTAGTTTCTTGTCGTGTTCTTGTTGTGTTGGCATGGCTTTTATAATTTTAAGGATAACAGCACTAAACATACTTTGTTGTATTGAAAAGACAAATTGCGTACCAAAAATTACTGAGCGGTTGCCTACCTAAGCATTATACTGTGTTAAGATAGATAAAACCGGAATATTTAGGTTTTATCGGCCTAAATACGCTTTTATGTCTTAAAAGTTCCTGAAAATCAATGCTTTACAGGTTTTTGCTGATGGGTATTTTTATCCACACTTCTTGAGGCTTATTCCCCATTTCATACTTATCTGCCTCTTGGTTATAGCTATAATGGGTTCGATAACCGAGGTACATTTATTTATACTTTACTATGAGTAAAATAAGAAGTAATTATGGAAAATCTTAATATAAACGATTACGAATTCCCGCATGATAAGCAGATTGTGGAGGTACGGGAAGAAGACAACATAGATACGCTTCTTTGTTTTTCGCCTGTTAAGTGGGAGGGGGTTTTTCAGCGTCCGCAACACCTGATGAGCCATGCCGCAAAAAAATGGAGAGTGTTTTATATAGAAGACCCCATTTTTGATACAGATACTAAAGTGCCTGATTATGATGTAAAAGAACTAAAAAAACATACGGGATTATTTGTGGTGAGTATCCGGCTACCAGAGACATCGTCGAAAGTTGATACGAAAAACGCAATGCATAAGCTATTGGGCAAGCTATGTGCTGAGTATAAGATTAATAACTTCGGCACATGGTATTATTCGCCTATGGGTATTCAGTACACTTATGAGTTGTATCCGAGAGTAGTTGTGTATGACTGCACCAGCCCGATACGCACGGCACAGCCAAGCCTGATAGATATAGAAAACGAGCTTATCAGCCAAAGCGACCTGGTTTTTACTAATGGCAATGCCCTATTTGAAGCCAAGCAAAACTGGCACCCGCAGGTATATAATTTTCCGAGTAGCATTGATAAAGAGCATTTTATGCAGGCAAGACTTCAATTGCCCGAACCCGCCGACCAGGAAGAAATATTGTGTCCGAGGTTGGGCTTGTATGGGGCAATTGATGAGTGCTTTGATGCCGAACTGCTCAGGGCACTTGCCCACCGCCGCCCCGACTGGCAGTTTGTAGTGGTAGGCCCTGTGGTGGGTATTGATGAAGACACTTTGCCTAAGGCAGAGAATATTCATTACCTCGGTGAAAAATCGTATCAGGAAATGCCCTCATATATCAGTGGCTGGAATGCGGCTTTAATTTTGGTATCGACCGATAAAACAAAACAGGTACAAGTGCCTACCCGCACGCCTGAGTATCTGGCGGCATTTAAGCCCATAGTGGCTACTCCGGTTGCAGATATTATAAGCCCGTATCAGGAAATGGGTTTGGTGAATGTAGCCGAAAATGTATTTGAGTTTGAGACTGCCATAGAAGAGGTGCTTTCGGCCGACAAACGAAAACAATGGAAGAAAAATATTGATGAGTTTCTGAAAACAAACTCGTGGGATATAATGTGGCAACAAATGCGGCATCTGATAAAAACGCATATTATTAACTGATGCGCATAAAAGAGGCTGTTTCAAAAGTTTTCTATACCAAATAATATTTGGAGAATACCCCACCCTAACCCTCCCCAACAATGGGGAGGGGACAAAAAAGCCCCTCTCCCCATTGTTGGGGAGAGGGGTTGGGGTGTGGGGTTGAAGCCTTGCCAAATAATATTTTGTGCAGTTTTCTTTTGAGACAGCCTCATTTTTTTGATAAACAACAGCACTTTTCAGAGCCTTTTCCTAGTGCATCTTTTAGGGTAGCATAGGTTTTCTGAGAGGTTTCATTAAAGCAAAAGCGTTTTAGAAAGAATTCATCAGTAAACATCTTGATTAAAACATAGTTTTATACTTACTTTATGCTAAGAAATCAGGAACAACAATTTTTTGCTGAAAGAGTTATTTTGCTGTAAACCGGCTTCTTTAGTTTTCTTAAACTTCATCTTAATCAAATTTAAACCTGATTATAGCCAAGGCTTAAATGCTTACGTTTTTATAAAACAAATTTGCTGTATAAGTATTAGGAAAGGCTTAAGCTATAATTAGAATTTCGTTAGAAGTACTAATCTATCTTTTTAAATGAAAATACTCCTGGTTGAAGATGAGCCTAAAAGCGTGCAACTTATCAAGCAGTGTCTGGAAGAGAATTTCTACGAAGTAGATATTGCCTATGATGGTTTGATTGCCAAACAACTTGCGCTGCGTAATACTTATAATGGTATTATAACCGATATTATATTGCCAGGTAAAAATGGCTATGTACTTATAAAAGAACTGCGTGATGCAGGTGTGCAAACGCCCGTAATGATAGTTTCGGCCTTGGGAGAATCGGCCGATAAGGTGGCAGGTTTTGATGCCGGAGCCGACCAGTACCTGGTAAAGCCTTTTCAGTTTGCCGAGTTACTAGCCATGCTGCGTTCGCTCACCAGGCGTTCGTCAGAAGTGCTCATGACAGCCCAAGTACTTAAGTTTGATGGAATAGAGCTAAACCTTGATAATAAAACGGTGCATAGAGCCGGAAAAAACATAGACCTGACGGCTCAGGAATATAAGTTGCTAGAGTATTTTCTCAGGAATCAGGGGCGGGTTTTATCAAAGATACAGATTGCCGAAAATGTGTGGGGTATCAATTTTGATAAAGGCACCAATTATGTTGAAGTTTATATTAATTACCTGCGAAACAAAATAGATAAGGGCTTTGAGAAAAAACTGATTCACACGGTTTTTGGAATGGGTTATGTACTGAAAGAAGAATAAGTTTAAAACTTAATTGAATAGTAAACAAGCTGTAAATTGTTGGATTATGCACACATAATTACCAGAAATTAGTAAATTAACATTTTTATAATAGCATTTAGCCTACCTTTGCAGAAAATTAAGCAAATTAGCTCTGTAAATAAGTGCAGCGCAGCAATACACGCATAGATGGCAAACACCCCCGAAGAAAAAGCTATTAAAGCTACTTACTTTAGTATTTTTGGCAACATTGGTTTAGCCTCAATTAAATGGTTTGCCGGTTTTTTTGGTAACTCTTATGCTTTGATTGCCGATGCTATTGAGTCTACTACCGATATTTTTACTTCGCTGCTCGTGCTGTTTGGCTTGAAGTATGCAAGTAGGCCAGCCGACGAAAACCACCCCTACGGGCATGGACGAATAGAACCTTTGGTTACGTTTCTGGTTGTGGGTTTTCTGACGGCCTCGGCAGGGGTAATTGCCTACGAAAGCATTAAGAATATCCAGACACCGCACCAACTGCCAAAATCATGGACCTTGATTGTGCTCGGTCTGATTATTCTCTGGAAAGAGGCTTCGTATCAGATTGTGATGAAAAAAAGCCGTGAAACCAACAGCTCGGCACTGAAAGCTGATGCATGGCACCACCGTAGCGATGCTATTACTTCGGTGGCTGCTTTTATAGGTATTTCGGTAGCTTTGTTTTTAGGCAAAGGCTACGAGGCTGCCGACGATTGGGCGGCTTTGTTTGCTTCGGGCTTTATCTTATACAATTGCTACCTGATTGTGCGCCCTGCGCTGGGTGAGATTATGGACGAAAACCTGTATGATGATATTATTGAAGCTATTAAGAAGAAATCGTTGCAGGTAGAGGGCGTGCGTGATACCGAGAAATGTTTTGTGCGCAAAGCAGGGATGAAATATCATGTTGACCTGCACATTGAAGTAGATGCCGATATGACCGTGCGAGACAGCCACAGAGTAGCGCACCAGCTAAAAGATTACCTGCAAGCCGAAATCCCCGAACTAGACCAGATACTTATTCATGTAGAACCGCATGAGGGGAATTAATGGCGAATTAGTGAATAAATTATTAGTGATTGAGTTAGTGAATGAGTGATTGGAGCTGCAAAAAATTCGACAATCTGCACCGTGCGACGGACCGTCGACGTTTGACAATAATTTAGATGTTACAGGCTATTTTAAATAAAGTTGGTAGGTTTAGTGATGCCGATTTGGCATTGCTCGAGGAGCAGTTTGTGCGGCGGCAGTTCAAGAAGAATGAGGTGCTGCTGGCAGAAGGTGCAATTTGCCAGTCGGTGTTTTTGGTTCAGACCGGGGCGGTATATCAGTTTGCTATTGATGACATCGACGAAAATATCATTGATTTATATACTACCAACGACTGGGTGATGAACTACCAGAGTTTTGTTGGCCAGAAGCCCTCAGTTACGCAAATAAAAGCCTATACCGATTGCGAGACGCTTGAGCTTAACATTTTTAAGGTGCACGAGCTTATTGAAACCTCGCCCGTGTTTTTTCAGCTAGGTAAAATAATGGAGCAGGGTATGCAGCGAATCCATTTTTTTGATAATGCACTTACACCTCAACAAAAATATAACTACCTGCTCGACACCAAACCGCAGCTTTTGCAACAGTTTCCGCTTAAAATGATAGCCTCTTACCTCAAAATTACCCCCGAAACCCTCAGCCGTGTGCGGGCAAATTATTAATCTGCCTATTTCTTGATTTGAATCAAGTGCTGATTTGACGCTGATAAACCATTTTTGCAGCTCACAATTTAGCAACAATCAAATGGAACCGCAATTCAGAAAAACAGCTGCTTTTTGCCTCTTTATAGGCGCATTATTGGCTACTATTACAATGGTATTGCACCCAACAGGGGGCAGCATGGAGTACATCAATCATATAAAACCGGTGTTGGTTTTTTCGCATTCGCTGGCAATTTTTTGTATGCCTTTTATTGGTTTTGGGGCATGGGGCTTGTCGGTTTTGTTGCAAACTACCAATAGAATAGCCATGCTGGCTTTCTTTGTTTTTTGTGGGGGGTTAATAGCTGCCATGATGGCCGGGGCTTTCAATGGTCTCATATTGCCTCATTTTGTTGGGCGTTATATCAATTCCGATATAGATTCTGGTATATTGAAAGCCATAATGGGTTATGGTAGATGCATTAATGCGGCTATGTCTTATATTTTTATTGCAGCTTGTGTGTTTGCCATTGGTTTGTGGTCGGTTATTATTATTCTGAAAGCCCAGTTACCTAAATGGATAGGCTATTATGGTTTTGTGATAATTGCGGCAGGAGTTGTAGGTGTTCTCACAAAATTCAATTTCCTTAGTGTTGTTGGGTTTAGTGTATTTGTGTTTGGCTTGGTGAGTTGGTTGGTGCTGGCGGGTGTTTTTATGAGTAGAAATAGAATTGAATGATTTAGTGATAGAAGAATAGGGGTGGTTTATTTAAGATAATGTAAGCACCAAGAAAATATTGTTTGACATTAAAATTTCAAACCAATTCACTATATGTTAATTTTAGAAACCTGCTTATTTATAGTTTTTTCACTAATTCTTATTTGGAAGGCTTTTACTTTTTTTACCTGAAAAAAAGTAAACAAGACTAGCCGTCCGCAAAAGAGGCATCATTTAAACTCGTAGGTTAGCCACCCGCCAATAAAAACTGAAAAATCTTTTCTTAAAAGATACTTCTCTTCAAGTTTTTTAATTGTAGACTGGCCGTCCGCCTCAACAGGAAATGATGTTTTAATGATACAATTTTTAGTTGTTATTTTTATATCAATACTCTCACATAATTTTGTACCCTTACTCATTAGAAATTAATTAAAAATATCGCAGCGAACTGTTTTAAAACGGAATTGCACTATGTTTTGCACAGCGTTTCTCGGAGTTATTGAAACCTTTAATGAAAATTAGCCATTCGTAGGGAAAAGAAATAAGTTTAAACAGGTTCAATATTAAAAATAGCTATAATTCTAAGGAAATGGATGCATCGGAAGTAATTTACAAAAACGCCTGGCCTTACCAGCAGGATAAAATGAATTTGCCTGTGAATAGTGTTGAAGAGGCTTTGCCTTTTTATGAAAACATTATGGGTTTCATAAAAACGGCCGAGTACGATACGCCACATAAGGCAGTTGTATTGAGTCGCAATGGTCTTGAAATAGGCTTGGCCGAAAACGGCGGCGACCCTACGCAAGATGGCTGTTTTTTTGAGGTAAGCAATGTAGAAGCGGCATTTGCAGAACTACAAGCCAAAGGCTGGGATAAAGGAAATGCAGATTTTAGTTTCCAGAGACACGGTACTACCAATTGGAAGGTTTTCTTTGTAGTGGCCCCCGATGGGCTTTGTTATTGTGTTGGCCAGAAGCAGGGGGTGTAAAATGCCAGGGCATATAGGCATGGCCAGCAGGTGTATTTGCCAGCTATACCTATATGCCCTGTATATTTAGGCTTCGGTGCCTTGCTCTTCGGTTTGTGCTTCGCCTTTCAGGGTGAAGTTCAGAAAAAGATAGCCAAGCACACCCGCAGCTAAAGATGACAAGAGAATCACGAATTTGGCATCGTTGATTAGCGTGGCATCTTTGAAAGCCAAGAGGGTAATAAATATCGACATGGTGAAACCAATACCACCAAGAAAGCCGACACTACCAAGGATTTTCCAGTCGATATCGCTAGGGAGCTGGCATATTTTGAGTTTAACTGCCAGAAAAACCAGCAGAAAAATACCAACAGGCTTACCTAATACAAGCCCAACAGCAATACCAATGCTGTATGATTGAGAGAGGATGTCGCCCAGATTACCACTTAAACCAATGGCTGTGTTGGCCAATGCAAAGAGTGGGAGTATAAAAAAAGCCACAGGTTTATGTAATGAATGCTGCAATACATAAGAAGTAGATTTTTCGTTGCCATTGCCAAACGGAATAACAAATGCTAGCAAAACCCCTGTAATTGTGGCATGTACCCCCGAATGTAACATAAAATACCACATTACAATGCCGCCTAATATATACGGAATCAGGTTACGAACCTTGAGCCTGTTTAGTATAAATAATATGCCCATTATGCCAAGTGCTATAAGCAGATTGCTCCACAAAAGCCCATCGGTATAAAAGATTGCAATTACCAGAATAGCCCCTAGGTCGTCGATAACAGCCAGAGCCGTTAGAAAAACCTTTAGCGAAGCAGGTACTTTATCGTTAAGTAAAGATAAGATACCCAAGGCAAAGGCTATGTCGGTAGCCATCGGGATTCCGGCACCCGATTGGCCGGGCGTGCCCCAGTTAAAGGCCAGATACAGCCCCGCCGGAACTAGCATTCCGCCTATGGCACCAAATATAGGAAGCAGAGCGTCTTTCAGGTTTGAAAGTTCTCCGATATACACTTCTCGTTCTAATTCAAGGCCCACAAGTAGAAAGAAGATGGTCATAAGGCCGTCGTTTATCCAATATTCTAAAGGCTGGCCACCCAGATTGGTGTGCCATATATGGGTATAGTCGGCTGCCAGACCAGAATTAGCCAGTGTAAGCGATAAAATAGTGCATGCAATCAGTATCAGACCACCTGCTTTTTCGCTTTCAAAAAAATCTGTAAATAATGTGCTAAGTTTTACCATATTTCGTGTTGCTTGGAGTTACAAAATTACGGATTTATTAATGAAAATGCCGTAGAAATCTGCGTATAGTTTAGCCGTTGGCTCTTATTTGGGAATCAGATAATTGAGATTTTAAGTTTTTTGAAGAAAGATTTGGACTTTCCAGATTTGGGAACCAGGTCAGACTGGCTTTGTTGAATAGCCATAATCAGGATATTAAATCTAAACCCTGAAAAATAGGAGCTACTAAAAAGAAGTAGCCCTATCCAAAACAACTTTTGCTGTAATTGACCCGAAAGTTAGGCGTTTAATGGCAGACTATCAAAAAAAACTTATCTGGTGGTAAAATAGCCTATTTTGTAATGATTTAGCGTTGTTTTTTAAGGGGTGAATATTTATTTTGCGGTGCAAATTGCTTAATGCCAGATAAGCGAGCGGTTGAGGTTTACGAGGCGGGGCTGTCCGGTCAGTAACATAGCCAGATGAAGCTCGTCTTTCAGTATTTCTATTACTTTTGCCACACCTTCGGCACCGCCACAGGCCAGCCCATAACAAATAGGCTTACCCAAGAGCACAGCTTGTGCACCCAGCGCAATGGCTTTAAGAATATCTGTTCCTCGTCTCACACCGCCATCGAGCAAAATCGGTATCTGCTTGTTTACAATGCTTGCAATGCGTGGCAGCACCTCAATAGTGGCCGGTACGGTATCAAGGTTGCGAGCGCCATGATTAGACACAATAATGCCCGATACACCCACTTGCACGGCTTTTGCGGCGTCGTCGGTACTCATAATGCCTTTCAGCAAGATTGGTATTTTGGTAAAAGATTGCAGCCATTCAATGTCTCGCCAGGTGATAGGATTTTTGGGCGCACCAATTTCGCCTAGTGAATAATGCGCAATTACTTCTTCGGGCAGGGCAAAGCCAGCACGTACTTGTCTGTCTCGGATACCCGGCGTTGGGGTATCTACAGTTATACAAAGTGCCTGATAACCGAGTGCCTCTGCTTGTTGAACGAGGTCTTTTGTAAAAGAGCGGTCGTCTCGCACATATAACTGAAACCAGAGTGGGCTAGTGGCAGCCTGCGCAATTTGGTTGAGTGGGGTAGTGGTAAACGAGCTTACCACATAGGTAGTATTTGCCATGCCTGCGCCTTTGGCGGTGGCGAGTTCGGCCTCGGGGTGCATGAGCCTGTGGAAAGCCGTGGGGGCAATCATGATAGGGTGGGGCATAGGGCGACCCAGCAGCGTAAAGGAAGTGTCGAGGCGGCTTACATCGTTAAGCACAGATGTGTTGAGCTTGATGTTGTCGAAGGCGGTGCGGTTCCAGCGGAGGCTTATTTCGTCGGCTGCGCCGCTGGCTACATATTCGTAAGCCATGCGTGACATGCGAGTAGCAGCCATTTGTTCGAAATCGAATAGGTTAACGATTTCGGATAAATCAGCAGAATTGTTGTACATCGTTAGGTCAGAGAGGTTGAAATTGGTATTTCAAAGATAGGGAAAGAATTGTGGATTGGTGAAATTTAGCAGAGAATTTGACTTATAAAATTCTTGATAAATGTGTAGCGCCTGATTGAATTCAATTGGTTTAATCAGGCGCTGAAGATTATTATAGATTTACTGATTTTGTTAGTTCAATAACTTTAAAGTTACCTTGAGTATTGGATAATGATATGCTGGTAGAATCTAAATATTTGTTTTTCCCGATATTGTATTTAGTGAAAATGTAATACTTATTACCTTCATCGTTATTTAAGCTTTTGAATAACACAACTCCTCTTGAATTTGAAGAATCTTGAAGCGTATATCCTGTTACATTGTTGAAAGATGTGTCCTTATGGACTGCTAATAATTCCTTATTGGTAAACAAATACACTTTAGCATTATAAAAAGGCTGGTCGCTTAATTTTAACTTGATTTTCAAAGTAGTTGCTGGTGTCTCTTGTGTTAAAAGTAATTTTAATCCTGTATCTTTTGTTTTAAAAATAGCTCCTTTATATACTATGTTGTCAGCTTTCAACTCGCCTCTAATCTGATAATTAGTATTTTTTTGTAGTACATAAGGAAGCTCGAATTTCCCTTCAGCATCTGCTTTGATGGCATACAAATAAGGATTCTTTATTGTATCTGCATGTAAATAAATATCAGCTTCAGGAGCTTTTTTTTCAGGCGTTTCAAGTAGGGTGTCCTGATAATAGACAGTCCCCTGAATAGTTTTTTCTTCATAAATACCACTACCTGTGCTTTCATCTTCACATTGAAAAAACAATATGGGCATTAGTGCTACAAAGATTATTAATAGAAGCTTTTTTTTCATAATTGAAATCAGTTAAATAGCTTGATAATTTTATTAAAAATAGCAGGGTCGATATTTACCCCATAATAAATATATGGCTTTGAAAACCTTGTGAACTCGTCTACAACTACGCCATTTTCAAGAGAATAGCCTTTTTTGAGAAAAGTATTTATGCCAACATTTATTCCAATGCCCGGGGTAGGGTCAATGTTTATACCTAATAAATAGTTTTTAGCAAAAGAATGGCTTACTCCCAAGGCTACAGTAAACGAAACTCTGTTTAGGAATGAATTTCCTCGTTTTAAATTTGTATCATCTCCGAAATTAGTAAGGTCTGTAGATTTTTGTTTATAGGTAATATTTGTTCGCCACGGAAAAATCTTTACCCCCACAAAACCTTCGATATTACTAATTTTAGTATCGTTCTTGAAAGCTTTTGTTGCATTGTCATAAACTACTGTACTTCGGGTTTCTGGAATTAAGGCTATGCCTCCCATAGGCCAGACGATTGGGAGTTCGTGCTTTTTATATGTTTTTTTAAGAATTGCTTTTTCAGGTGTATCGCTTGGGAAAAGTTCAAGACTTACCTCTTTCGTTTTTTCTAAAACTAGCTCTTTTTCTGGGAAAAGTACTTTTGTTCGATAAAATGTATAGGGCTCTTTATTAAATTCAATTTCTGTAACAGGTGTAGTTTGTTCAGAAAGCCATTTAAGTTTGACTTTGAATTCTTTATAGTTCTCAATTGCTTTTTTATAAGCCGGGGTATCTTCACAACCTAATATAAGGCTGCTTAGAATAAAGTAGTCTTCTTTATTTTGTATGTTACTTATTTGCTTTACTATAGCTTGTTTTGCATTATCGAAATCCAGAACTCCTTCATTAATTACATTATTGACTAAATCTTTTTTGTTGATAAAAGTTTCACAATCTTTTTCAGCAATATATTTCAGATTAGCTCCTTTTTCGCTTATGATTCGCAGCAAACTATCTGCTTGTTTAAGTTTTCCTCCTTCAGCCAGAATTATAATTTTTTTATAAACAATATCCTTATCTAGTCTCTTTAAAAAGGTAGTGTCTTCTTTTATTTCAGTAAAAACTTCGTTTGCCGCTTCATTATCCCTAGATTTTGTACCCTCCCATATAGGATTATTGTTATTTCTATTTTTGTTCGTAGAGATAAAATCTCGTCCATTATTTTCGTTTGTAAGTTCAATTTTAGTTTGAATACCTTTATTGAAAAGTGGACGAAGTACACTCGCTACCTTAGTTACGTTCGGGATAAGGGCAAATGCGCTCGTAAGAGCGTCTATAAATGGGTTAAGTTCTACTACAATAGGTGGCTCTAAGTCAATGAGTTTTTCTGTAGACGTTAGGTTCACATCTTTGTCTTTACCTAAATTATGCGCAAGAACAATGATTTGGTCTCTTTCTGCTATAGAATGTGGTAGACCGGAGGGCTTATTAAGAAACTCAAATTTTTTGTTGGCATTGAAATGTTGAATCCAATTAATTTGGTTTATGTCAGATAAAGGCAAGGCTCCATCATATAAAATAAAAGAGCTTTGTTTGATACTATTTAGCCAAATATTGTATTTGTTTTTCAAAGAAAGTAATTCCTCTTTTTGTTTCTTTAAAATTACTACGCCGGAAGTAATACGTTCTAAATCAGCCTCAAAAAGTCTGAAATTCTCATCGGTTGAAGTAGACCTATTTTGAGCATAAGCGTTCAGTAGCTTTATTTTTTCTTCTGCCAGTTTTATGTCTTCTTCAACAATTAATATCTGCGGAGTAGGGTCTGTTACATCAAAAGGGTTAAGTTTTATTTTACCTTCAGTAAACCACAACCAGCTTTTTATCCATTCTCTGTTATCATTAATTACTTTTTCTAAAAGTACTTCAAAGTTTTTTCTGCCAGCATTCAGGCTATCAAGATACTTAACTGCGCTGATGTTAAAATTCCCGTTACTCAAAAAATCATTTAATTCTATTTCTTTGCCCCAATTTTCATTGGCTTTTGAAATCTCATTTAGCAAGGGTTTATATTGTTCCCATTCTCCATTATAAAAGCCATTACCTTTTTTTAAAGAATTCAGATGATTAACAATAATTTGATTATCAAATTGTTTTCGTTTAATTTTAAATGAACTTACATCTTTTATAGGGATACCTGTTGCTGATTCAGTTACTCCACTTACAGAAGTAATCTGCACACCTGTATTGTTTAGAAATTCATAATAGCTTTTTGTTGCAGCTTTAAATGGAAATCTTGAGTCAGGGTTTGGCTCATAAAATGATGCACCTGAAGTTGGGATACCTCTTCGAAAAATATCTATATTGGTTTGTATCGGAAAAATCATCCTGAAAATAGGGTCATCAGTAAATTTGCTATCAGAAAGATTTGTCGATAAATTTATCAGCTTATTAGGAATAAGAGATTTTTCAGTAGGGTATTTTATTGAGAAGTTTACTGTATTAGTATTTAATAAAATACTTGGGTAAGCTCCATGTACAGATTTAATATCTTTAGTGTATGTATTGCTAAAATCTTGCAACACACCATCACTATTGAATTTTAAATCAAGCTGGGCATAGGAATTGAGACAAGCCAGACATAAGCCTAGCAGTAGGATTTTTTTCATATCTAAGGTATTAATATATTCTAAAGGCTCGAATGTACTTTTAGCAAATATACGGCTTAATGTATACGTGGCTGATTGGTACGGTTTTACGTATCAAAAGTATTTAATTATTTAATTCTATGTTCAGTTGATACTTTGTTTTTATTCTAAGGTACCTGAGTTGGCTTGGGTTAAATAAGTCTTTGTAACATATAATAATAAAGCGAGTCATCTTCTGAACGACTCGCTTTATTATACAGAACCTGGGTTGCTAGCCACATTTCGGAGTGGGGCTACTAGCATTCCCCCTAATTAAACAAACCCTGATACTCAGGTTTGATAAGCTGTTTCACTGATGCATAATTAAGCTTCACCGACCAAATACCTGCCGCAAAAGATTTGCCTTCGTAGGGGTCATAAATCAATTCGAGAGTGCCCTTATGGGCTGTGAAATTGCGGGCTAACTCAAACCTGCAATTATCAAACAAATAATTATTACATAGCGAGGCTGTGGTGCTTAGTTTCTCGTCCCGACGAAATACCTTTTCTGCTATCTGGCGTAGTGCGCTGCGGCCTCCTGCTATCAGTATACCATCTAATTGTAAAATTTTTTTTGCTCTGTTGTCATAAATCACATCTATTTGGCCATGTTGTGCATGGGCTGCTCCCTCGTTGTCTTCTCCCCAGCTTGCTTTTAGCACGGTAAAATCAGGGAGCTGTCGGGAAACAGTGATTTTTAAATCGTAGCCTTGGCCCAGGCCTGATGCGCCAAACATATCATCGGTATAATTGGCATAGGTTTGTTTTTGTTCGGCTATGTAGTTATCGGCGGCTTTTTCGAAAGATACCCCTTCTGTAAATTTTTTACGTAAGGCTGCATTGAGTTGTTCGTCGTCAAAGAGCGGATATTCATAATCAGCAGTAATTGCGCCTACACTTTTACCTGTTGTTTTACTAAGCCAATCGTACTGCCGGCTGACTTTCTTCATGGTATATGTAGGGGTTTTTGTTGTAGGAGTAATATTACCAGCAGTATAGGTATTAGAAATACCATCATTTTTAAGGGTAGTGTTTTCGGCGCTTACCCAGCCGCTAATGTCGTTTATACTTACTTTATACCAATTTTCTGGCCATTGGTTATACGTTTCTTCTATCTGAAAACTTATGTTTTTTTGCACAATAAGTAGTGGTTCGCCAAGTTTAAAACTAGGGCGGTCGTAGAGAACTAAATTTCTTTTGGCAGTGGCAATCTGGCCTATAACTCGTACAACTGCCGACGGATAAGCTACTGAATCAACCTCAGTTCTGTAAGAGGTCTCCACATTAAGTTGTTGCTGAGGTTTTGTTTTGATTATATTGCTTGAGTTAGACAATTCGTTTGAAGTAATATTATCATTATTTCCAGACAAATCAGGTTGGGGTTTTGCTGTGGCAACTTTCTTCTGATAGGCTTGACTGAAAGTGATAATAGAAGTATTGGGTGTTTTTTGGGATTGTGCGTCACTTATTTGTCGATTATAATCATATTTTGAGCCATTCCAGCGCCAAACGGGGTATTGGAATCCACGGCCAGGAATCAGTAAATCAGGATAACCACCACTAAGATTAGTAAGTGCCTGAGGAAGAAGACCTGGAAAATCAAGGTTCTTTTCATATCTACCTCCACGATTTTTGATTAATGCTACAATTTCAGATCCTTCCATACCAGATGTATAGGTATTACCATAAGTAATAAAAATTTCTTCGGCACCATCTTTGTTCAAATCGGTCGGGAATACACTTGTACTGAATGGAAATTCTTTATTGGTGTCATCCAAAAGACAAAACATTTCTTTGTCTTTCGATATGCTGAATCCGAGCATTCTAAAAATGGTGTTTTTTTCTTCATCGCTCAGGCGGCTTTTTACATCTTTAAAAAGTAATGCAGCTCCCTCTGAAAGATTCCCTTTTATGGGCGATGCTACTTGTCTTTGGGTTTGAGGTCTTGTATTATTTTTCTTCTGAATGGCCGTTCCGGTATCGGTTATCCAACCGATACCGCCCTGGTAGTTTACCTTAAACCAAAGGAAATTCCCCACGCTGCTTTCCTCTAAAACTTCAAATTCGGTATTGGTAGGTATAAGGCTTATTCTGCTTGAATTTAGAGAGGTCGATTCAAAGACCGATTTATTCATGCTGGTCTTTCTGATGACACCAGTACTTGTATTGTTTTGTGCCAATGCTACTTTTGGATTGTTAAGGCATATTAGCGCAAAAAATAAAGACGAAATCAGCTGTATTTTTTTCACGATTATAGCAAATAATAGTTCAGAGAAATAAACTCATTTTATGAAGCCGGGGGCTAATACTTACACAATTTTGTTGTGAAGTAAGATATAATGAAAAGAAGCAGCAAATAAATTTATTTATCGGCTGTTTTAGCTTTTTTATTTATTGGGCTATGGAGTTAAAAGATTTTTTTTTACCTTGGCTCTTGTTCAAATATTTCTCTTAAACTTAAGCACTCTTTTGCTATGCACAAGTATTACTTTTTGCTTGCCTTTACTTTTATGGCTTGCGCCTCAGACAAAACCAGCAACACAACACCAAGGTCTTGCAAAATTATTTTCAGCTCTTCAGAGCAGGTGTCGTTGCAGGCTTCATTAGCACAGGTGCTCGATGAAGATGCCAAATCGGCTTATAGTATTATGCCCGGCGATACGCTTGTAATACCCCTGCAAGATGATTGGCAGATAGTTGATTTATCTTATCATAACGAGTGGTACCATCAGGTTGTGGTGGCCAAAGGCGAGGTTTTGCAGGTTGACAAAAGTGGTATATATAAACTAACCGATACCCAAAAAGAAGCCGTAAAAAGTACAACCGAAGAAGCCTTTGGCGAAAGCAAGAGCAGAAAAGAGCTGGAAGAGGCCGAAAAGATAATTACGGGCTATAAGTATGACGATGCTGAGAAACTGAAGCAACATTTTCGGTTATATCTGCAAGCTAATAAGGAGTATTATGGGAAATTGCGGGAGGCTTTTCTTGAAAAGGGCACGGCAAAAGCAAAAATACTGGCTGATGTTGTGTTGGTAGAGCAGTATAAACGCCTATGGGCTGTGAACGAGGTGGTTCAGGATAGCGCAACAACGGCTTTGCTGAAGTCGGATATGTTTATAAATGAGGAGCATTTCAGAAATCGTAATCTGAGCCCTCTTTTTAATCAGTTTACTTATTATAATCAGATAAAAAATGCTGGAAACAAAACACTGGTTGAAAAATATAAGTCCGATTATGTGAGTTATCCGGAGGTAATTCAGGCTTATTTTAAGCGGCAGCTTATCATTAACATGATACTGAAAAAGTATGACCGCAAGAGTATCATCAGTCATTTAGATAATTACATTGCCGAATATGGCCCTAATAAGCAATTGGAGCAATGGATGAAAGAGATAGAATATGGGGTAACAGAAAGCGACGATTTATTGCTTACCGATGCCAATAATAAAAAATATACCTGGCAAACCCTGCTGAAACAGCACAAAGGCAAGGTAGTGTACGTTGATTTCTGGGCGAGTTGGTGTGGGCCTTGCATTGGCGAAATGCCAAGTTCTAAAAAACTGCATCAAGACCTGAAAGATGTGGTATTTGTGTATCTGGCACTTAATGATGAGGCCGATGCATGGCGCAAAGCAATGGAGAGGCATCAGGTGCAAACGCACAGTTATCTGGTTACTAATTCGAAGAGTTCAAACTTTGTTACGGGGCATAAAATTACGAGTATTCCGAGATACATGATAATTGATAAAAACGGCAAGATGAACAACCCCGATGCACCAAGGCCATCGTCGACCGAAATAAGGTATTTGCTAAAAGAGGTTATGAATATGTGAGATAAGCCAGGCACACAAGTTGGCTTTCACAGACTGATTTTGGCTGGATATTAAAATTATAATGGCTTTGCCCTGAAATACTTTGAACTTATTTCAGGGCAAAGCCATTGGCGTTTACTTCTCGTTCTTTTTCAGTTCCTCTTTTGTTTCTTCGTACACTTTGTCGTATTCTTCTTTTTTATCGCTTTCAATGGTTGAGCCTATGGCTCCACCGATTACGAGGCCGATTGGCCCTGCAACGATTGTGCCTATCACGGCACCTATAACCCCATTTTCGGTTGATTCATCGTCAGGCGGATTGGGTGTATTATTAATGGCGTCTTCTACGGCTTTGCGTGTATTTTGGTTGACAGGTGCATTGTGCTTCTCAACCTGTTCTTTAATGAACTCTTCTTTTCCTTGCGTATTCATTGTTGTAAAGTTTTGTGTGTGAAAATATTATATAGTTATAACTAATATTTTGGCAGATGGTTTTTTAGAGTAGTAGTTTTAAAAATTATTTGACGAGTTTTGCTGGCTCGGCAAAGTATCCCATGTGAGTAAGCCACTGGGGGGAGAATCAGTAGAATTCCTACATAAAAAATAAACGCCCCCAGCAAAGCCGAGGGCGTTTTATCAAATAACAACTGCTGCTAGTCCCGATATGGGACTGCCTTAATGAGCCGAAGCCCGTTAAGCTCTTCAACCTCCTTTACATTTTCAGGAGGTATAATTCCTCTCTTTATCCAGTTCGTGACAACCTGAGTATCTTTTATTCCGAACCTCTCACAATATCTTTTTACGGTGAGCCATTCGTCTAGTATCACCGCTTCACCCTTTAGCATCAAAAAATCTTTTACCTGATTAATCAGGTCCCGGCCTTCTTTTAATTCTTGTTCGATTGTTTGTTCCTTTATCATAATCTTTTATTGTTTGGAAAAAAGGGTTTATTCCAACCCCTTTTTTAGTTTCTCAATTAGTTGCTCAATTTCGTTGATTTGGTCGAGAAGTTCATCTATTTGCTCTTCGCTTAAACTTTCTGCCATATCTCTCAAGAGCTGTTTGTAATGGGCTTTTTGAAGTATAAGGTCTTGAATAAATTTCCTAATTTGCTCCATTTTTTTAATTGTTGTTGTTATTTGATACTGTAAAGATATTCCTTGTTTCGTTGCGAAACAAGGGGGTGCTACATTATTTATATCAAATAAACTTCTTTTGCTATCTCGGCAGAATCTCTTGTATGAGTAAGCCACTGGTAAGCAAGGGCACTCTGCCGCTATGGTAAAACATCTTGTACCAGAATTCCCTTGCAAGTTTAGACAAGCGCATAGGGGAGATACTGGCAAGACACAAAATCTGCCCTCAGTACCATTAAAATAGTTGATAAAAAAAACTAAATCATCATAAAAGAGTTAATATTGCAGTGATTTTTTAAAACATAAAACCTGTAATGACGAGTAGACCTATTTTATTGATAGAAGACGATTTTGATGACAAAGTTTTTCTGGAGGAAGTTTTCAGTGAGTTAAATGTACAGAATCCTCTGGTTTGGTTTGAAACTTGCAACGAAGCGAAGAAATTCATTTTGACTTCGAATGAGCAAATGTTTATTATTCTCTGCGATATTAATATGCCGGGTAAAAGCGGAATAGAATTTAAAAGAGAAATAGATGCTAGTATGGAGTTGAGAGAAAAAAGTATCCCGTTTATTTTTTATACCACAACAGCCAATCAGGACTACGTAAATGAAGCTTATAGAAAGCTAACGGTACAGGGATTTTTTCAGAAAAGCCATGATTTTGAAAAAACAAAACAGGATATTAAGTTGATAATGGACTATTGGTCGTCTTGTATTCATCCTAATTCTAAGGCTTTATAAGTCTGATAAACGTTTTTGTAGTGTGCCACGCCATAATTGCAAGAAATTGGGCGTGGCACATTTGTTTTTTGTAGGCATTTCTTAAATAGACCGATTCGTAGAGACGCCAGCATGTCGTTTCTACCAAAAAAAGGTCCTTCTAATTTATAAGAACGTTTACTCCGTAAAATTCAGATATTAATACAAAAAAATAAGCGTACCACACTAGCCGTGCGCCCCGCATATTCTGACGAGTATAAGGGGCGCACGGCTAGCGCGCCACGCTGGTGCTGACGCTTACTGAGCCAGTTGCCCGGTGGCGTAGTCGATGGCTACTATCGATTTGGCTACTTTGGTTTGTAGCGATATTTGCTTTTGCAGGGCTTCATACAACTTGTTTTCACGGCTGTTTACCAAAAACAGGCTGCTTTCGCCGTTTCGGAATTTAATGATTTCGGCTTCATAAAGTCGGCGGTAATTATTTACTGTCTGCTGGTATATCTGTAACTGGCGTTGTAGCTGAACGGCATCGTTGAAATACTGGTTTACTTTATTCTGCTGCTCGGTAAAGAGTATGCGGTTCTCCCACGATTGTTGAGATATTTTCAGGTTTGCTTTGCGATACTCGGCACGGGCTTCTCGCAGAAACAGCGGTATGCCGATTGTGAATCCCCACTTATAGTTGTTCTGAAAAAGATTGGGCTCGGCAAAAAAGGTGTAGTCTTTGTTGAGCATGTTATACTGCACATTAAATGTAGGCAGTAAACTCTGAAACTTAAGTTGTTTTTCGATACCCAGCACATTGCTCTTGATTTGTGCCTGTTGTAGTTTTGGGTGTGTGGTAACAAAATTCAGGTAGTCGGCCAGCGGCATCAGAGGTCGTTCGATGCGTGTGCTGGCGGGAGCCACAAAGGCCGGAAGCTGATAGGCTTGTTGGTTTTCCTGCCACAAAAAATTGCCTAGCTCAAAGGTGGCGTTGTTGAGTGCCTGCTGGGCTTCGGTTTGCATAAACTCAAAGCTTTGTAATTGCGCCAGCGTCTCGACGGTATCAATGGCGGGGCGGTCGCCTAGGGTTACGCCTTGTTTGATAAACTGAAAGCGGTCTTGGTTGGTTTGCAGCAGGCTGTCGGCCAGTTGTTTCAGAAAAAACGAGTTTTGCCATTCGTAGTAGGCTGCTGTGGCATCGTAAAGTAGCTCGTTTAGCATCAGGCGGCGTTCCTGGTCTGAGTAGTTTACCATTTCTCGGGCCTGCCTTACTGCGGCACGGCGTTTGTCTATCAGTAAACCTTTTCCAAGAGCGGCTTGTACGCCTACAAAACTGCTTCGGCCTTTCGATAACTCGGTGGCTGTATAGTAACCCTGGTTGTTTTCGGTGCCTGCTTTAAAATCGAGGCCGTACCAGGTGGGTACTTTCAGTTCTGAGGTGAGGTAGGTATAGTAGTGCGTACCCGCAAATTGTTTTTCGTTTTTGTTGAAATAAACCGAGGGCTCAAAGGCTCCACGGGCACTTTGCAACTCGGCTCGGGCAATGTCGGCTTGAATATAAGCCTGCTGTGCCACCGGGTGGTATTTCCTGACAATGTTCATGAACTCGTCGTAGGTGAGTAGTTCTTTTTCTTGGGCTTGCGCCAAAGGCATGAAACTCAGGAATAAAAGTAAATAAAACAGTATTTTTTGCATGACTCTTGTTTGAGTTGATTTATGTCTGAACTTTGATTTACCTGATTTGATGATTATACTGATTAAAATATTAAAATCATGATGATTCAATAATTCATAAAAATCAGTTTAATCAGTTAAATCAAAGTTCAGACAATATTTCCTATTTCTTGGCTGATTTTTCTTCGGCGGCTGTTTGGTAATACTCAGGCGGGAAGCCGTTGATATTACGCCAGATTTCGTAGCCTAGTGGCACATCTCGCAGCAATATAAAGGTATCGGTGGCTGTACCAAGGCGTAGGGCGTCGGGCCAGGGGCGCTCGGTTGGGTCGGGTTTTACCAGTACCCTGAAATTGCCCGTTGCCTGGTCAACGTTGTTAGAAATAGCCGTGATTACCCCTCTGAAAGTACCGTACGACTGGTTTGGCCAGCCGCTGAAAACTATCACCGGAAATCCATCAAAAATCACATTCACTTTTCTGCCCGGTTGTAGCAGGGTAATATCAAGCGGTTTTACAAATATTTCTATGGCCTTTACTGCGTGGTCGGGTACAATCTGTGCTAGTTCTTCGCCTTCTTTCACAATTTCGCCTATACCTGCCTTGTTGGCTCTTGTAACCTGCCCGCTTTGTGGAGCTATTACATAATACAATTCGTTACGCAATACATAGCTATTGTATTGGTTTTGTAGCTTGGCAATATCGGCCTCGCCAGAGGCAATCTGTGATAGCGACTGATAACGCTCGCCACGGGTTTTTGATATTTTCTCGATGTATTCCTGATTAACGCCATTCAGTTCAAGCGAAAGATTGATTAAATCTTGTTTGGAGTTCATGAATTTTATTTCGCTTCCGGTGCGCTTGGCAAGGGCATTCTGAAAAGCCTGATTGCGCTGCTCGTATTGCGTAAGCGATACCAAGCCTTGCTCGTAGAGTTGTTTCTGGCGTTTTAGCTGCTCGTTGGCAATGGCAAATTCGTTGCGAGCGGCGAGCATATCCATGCTATCGGCTTGTATTTTGGCTCTTGTCTGAGCCATTTTGTTGTTAATCTGGGCTACTTTCAGGCGTTGGGCTTCTTCCATTGCCGTGGTTTGCACGTTGGCAGTATTGGCTTTGCCGAGGTAGTTATCGTTGGCTAATTCTTTGGCTACAATCTGCTCGCGGGTGCGCTCTATGAGGTTGGGGTCGAGGTACTCAACTTTTACCTCTTGCAGGCGGGCAATGGTATCGCCCTTTTTTATCATGTCGCCTTCTTTTATGTACCATTGTACTACCTTGCCCGATATTGCGCTGTAAATTCCCTGCTGGCGTTCTTCTTGCCGTAGGGTGGTTACTTTACCTCTACTTTTGATATTCTGTGTCCAGGGCAGAAAGGCCGCCAGCACAAACGAACCAAGTAATGCATAAACCCAGTATTTAACTTTGCTTTCCCGGTTGATAAAGTAAATATCACGGAAAGACTTAGGTTTTTTTGCTAAATCTTCTTGTTCGAAAATTGTATCTATGTATTTCATAATTTACCGAATGTGTGCTGTCTGAACTATGATTAAACTGATTTTTCTGATTTTATGATTGATAAACATTGATTCACTTGCATTTATAAAACAAATTGAATAATTAACATTTGTTATGACTCTTTGTTTTTATAATCAATTAAATCAGTTTAATCAGCTAAATCATAGTTCAGACAAAAATCACTAAATTCTTTATTTTAGTTCAATAATTTTTTCGAAATGTACATGAACCCCCTCCTGGTCGGTAGCTATTATTACCGTCATGGGTAGTTTGTTTATGTACTCGGCTACTTTGTCGCACTTGGTTTTGTTGAGGTTCTTGAAAGGTTCGTCAAGAATCAACAACTGTGAGTTTTGAACAAAAGTACGAAGCAGCAGAATCTCCTGAATGAGATGCGAGGCCAGTTTGGCTCCTTTGGTGAGCAGCACGGTGGCATACCCATGCTCAAACTCTTCGATGAAGCCATCAAAGCCTAGCTCTTTTATCAGATAATTAATGGTTTCGGGCTTTACGTTAGGGTTTGCAATTGTAATGTTTTCCCAGAGCGTACCGTTGAAAACCTCGTTTTGTCCGCTCAGGTAGTTTACAGTTTTACGATAACTGAGCATTTCATAATTATCTTTCGGAATATCGTTAACCAATATACTACCGGTGTGTTTTGTGAGGTTGTTGCTGATGAGCTTCATGATAGTGCTCGTGCCAACACCTGAGGCAGTTTTGTGGAGCATGGCTTTATCGCCGGGGTCAAGCACAAACGAAATGTTTTTGAGCAGGTTACTCTTATCTGAATACGAAAAACCTACGTTTTTAAATTCAACTTTCAGCGGCTTCGAGTCGTCTAGTTTCAGCTCGCCGTTGGCTTCGGTTGGGGTTTGCAATACTTTGTTGAGCTTCTCAACTGCCGTAAGGGTATCATATACAATATCAATACTCAGAATCAGTTTTTCAACGGCACTGATAATGGCAATAATCACGATTTCGGCAGCGATAAACTGACCGATATTGATTAGCTGATTGAGCAAAAGCACACAGCCGATAATAAGCATGGCGGCCGTAAGTATCACCTTAAATGCCACAAGGCTCCAGTATTGGGTTTCCAGGATACCAAAGTGGCGTGTACGGTTCTGGAGGTATCCTTGTGTGAACTCATCGGTTTTCTGGATATTCAGTTGGGTGTACTCGTAGTTTTTGAAGGTGTTCTGATTCCGGCTGATTTCTTGCAACCAGGCAGCAACTTTATATTTGTAGTCGCTTTCGTTCATGCTGGTTTCAAGCCCTTTTTCAGAACTTAGCCTGAAAATAAGGTAGACAATCAGCAACAGCAATGCCCCGAATGCGATAAATATGGTATGGTAGAACGATAAAAGCAAAATACCAAACAATATCTGGATAATAGCCGTGGGAACATCAAGCAATAGTTTCGATAGCCCTTTTTGCAGGTGGATGGTATCAAAGAAACGATTGGTGAGCTCGGGCATATAATAGCCTTCGGTGGCTTCGGGGCGAATTTTTGGCAGAATATCAGAGTAGGCAAATGCATAGCGTACAAAGATTTTCTGCTGTATTTTTTCGGTGAGTTTCATCTGGTTTATCTGCAAAAAACCAGCAATAAAAACACTGATTATTACCAGCCCAATTAATACAACCAGCGATGTTGAGGCGGTGTTGTACATCACAAAGTTGATGATTGACTGGATACCAAGCGGATTAACTAATAAGATAACACCTGATAAGATTGCATAAAAGTAAAGGGAGGTAATGTCTTTCTTATCAAGCTTTAAAAGGTTAACGATTCTTATAAAAGGGTGGATGGTGCGATTTTCGGCCATACGATTTTAATAATTTTTTACAAATATAATAAAAGGATTGGTGATAGTGTTACTATTATTAAATAGAGTTTTATTATCATTTATTGTATTGTTACTATTATTATTTACCTTTGTTTAAATTTTTTTAATGTAGCGTATGGAGTATCAGCTGAATTTCAACGTAAATGACAAAATATATATTCGAGACCCGGAGAGTAGTGAGTTAGGCCGTCAGATTGTCAGCAAAGCCATAGAGTTGATTCATGAGATTGGGTACGAGCATTTTACATTTAAAAAACTAGCCCTTGAAATTGGCACCACCGAGGCCAGTATCTACCGGTATTTTAAGAACAAACACCTGCTACTGATTTATATTCTGAATTGGTATTGGAGTTACCTTGAGTTTCTGGTGATGTTTCAGTTGAAAAACATCGGCGACCCACGCCTTAAAATTAAAACCGTGATTCAGTTGCTTACGAGCGAGCTACCGCAAAACTCTGGCAAGATGAAGTATAATGTGCCCTACCTGAACCAAATTGTGATTACCGAGAGCAGTAAGGTGTATCTGGTAAAAGAGATTAAGGAGATTAATCAGGCTGAGGTTTTTAAGCCCTTTAAGGATTTATGCAATACCATTGCCAATATTATTCTTGAATTAGATGCCGCATACCCATACCCGCATTCGTTGAGTAGCACGCTTATTGAGGCTTCGCACAATCAGCAGTTTTTTAGCTCTCATCTCAAGAGGTTGACCGATGTAAAAACCAACCAGGAAGCATCGGTCTACGTAGCAGCGTATCTGGAAGATTTAGTTTTCAGGGTGCTGCGCTAAACTCAATTTTATAGCCATTTAGATTCCACGTGCCACGCTTGTTTAATTATGGGCGTGGCTTTTTTTATGCTTAATAGCTTAACGGACATAGAGCGGTCTGCATGCCACGCCTATACTCGAAAGCGAAAGGGCGTGGCATGCTTAACATAGCCACAATGTACACGAGTAGCACGGGGACGCCTAGTTAATGTTTCACTATTCTGTAATTATGAGCATGGCCTGCATGTCACGCCTATACTCGAAAGCGAAAGGGCGTGGCATGCTTAACATAGCCACAATGTACACGAATGGCACAATGTTGCACTATTTTTTGGTATTGGCTTGTATTAAGTTAAAAATGCCTTTGTAGATTTTATTTACTATTTCTTTGGTATTGTCATCTGAAAAAACTTTGTTATAGGAGAATTGAAAGGTAATTTCAGGCTCTTTGAGTTCTATTATAAATATATCTTGATTAAAATTAACTCTTATTTCTATTATGATATTAGAAATTAATCTATTTAGAGAAGAAACTAGTTCCTTTTTCCATAAAATTGAAACTTTCTCTTCAGTTTCAGCAAAATCTTGTACAGCCTCCATGTGTTTAATGCTACTAAACGTAATTCTTCTAACATCTAATGACCTTGATTTTAATTCTAAATAATAGCTTTCAGTATTACTTTCAAATAATTCATTAAATATTTGTGTCCTTTCACTTAACTCAATCAAAACATTTCTGACAGTATTATAATAAACTTTTGCTATCTTCTCTGGATTATCAGCAGCAATTTGCTTTGCTATACTCAACTGCTCTTTTTTAAACAAAGCCACTTGCTTATCAATATCATCCTCTTCTTCAATGCTTGCGCCTTTGGTGGCTTTTATCTTTATCTCTAAAGACCAGATAAGCTGTTGGGCTATGTATTTTACAAAAGCACCAAGATTACCCGCATCTGCCTGATTCAGTGCATTCAAATAATTTTTCTTATCGGCTGATTTGATGATAACCGGTGGTAAATCGTGTTTCAACAAAACGTAGTTCATCAATAGGCGAGATATTCGTCCGTTGCCATCATCAAAAGGATGAATTGATACAAACTTATAATGGAATATAGCCGCCAGTTCAACAGGGCTTAATTCATTCTTCTCTGTTTCGGCATGAAACCAGTCCATTAAGGCATGCATCTCTATTGGCGTATCTGCGGGCGATGCATAATGAAACATTTCGCCGTTTTGTAGTTGAACCGAATTAGGATGCTTTTTGTATTCACCAACCAGAATCTGCCGTCTGGTTGCTTGTCCGTCTGGCGTAAGTGCATCTTTCCAGAATGGGCGCACCAATATTATTTCATTAAGTTGTTTAATGTCTCTTTCAATCAGCCTGTATGCTTTGTCTTCTGCCAGTTCTTTAATCCACCTATAGGCAACATCATGCGCTTTCATTTCTTCAAACTCACGCATTTCGTGCGGGCCATCGGTTTTGTCGAAAATCAACAATAGCTTGGTTTCTCCATAAGTAAGCGTATTGCCTTCAATATGATTACTGTTAAAGTTAAATTCGAGTCTGAATTTATCTTCCAGTTTTCGGGCATTTTCATTACTTATGGCAGGCAATGTGGCTAGTTCTTCTAGCAAAGCATCTATTTTTTCTTTTTCGCTCATGTTGTTTGGCTATTGTATGGCGCAATGTGTACAAAAATAGTAAGTATAATTGTAGATGCACCAATATAGCAAATCTATTCTGCTATTATGCAGAATAATAGCTTAGAAAACATAGCCACAATGTACACGAATCCACTATTTATATGTATCGAATTATCCCCTAGCTTAAGCCTGCCACACTAGCCGTGCGCCGCCCTTTCGCTTCCGAGTATAGGCGTGTCAGACTAGTGGCAGAGTCGAGAAGTATTTTAATTACCGCCCTGCAAACTAAATCAGACGTATAGTCGTTGATAGGAAGAACACTAAAAACACATACTGACACATGAGAACAAGGTTCGGAATTTTATTGATGATTTTTGCGATGGCTATGGCTTCGTGTAGCAACAAACCTGCATCAGATTCATTCGATGGCGTGATTGAGAGCATCGAAAACGGTAAAGATGGCTATGTGGCTATTCTGAAAGATACGAAAGGCGGGAATTTTGAGGCCATTTTTTCGATTCCGAATATGGGTACCAACTACAAACGCTGGGAAGTAGGCGATGCCCTGAAGATTAAAGGCGATACTTTTGCTATCAATAATACCTTTCGGGTAGTTGCCAAAGAGGCGGTGAAGGAATAATATATCTTGAACTTTGATTTACCTGATTAATCTGATTTAATTGATTCAATTATGATTCTCAGAATCCTCGTTTTAATAGCAAATCAGAAAAATCATAAAATCAGGTAAATCAAAGTTCAAGACACTAAATAGTAGTCTCCGCATACGCCTTAAAATTATTCAGAATTGCCTGCCAGCCTTGTTGTTGCATTTCGGCTGAATTCTGACTTTCGGCGTCGAAAACGATTTCTACATTTGTACTAAGGCCGTCGGCTGTGAAAGTGATAATTGCCTGTCGGCCATCTTCCATTGTGTATTCAATTAATCTGTGTTCTTCTACTGTATCGTATTTCCCTTTGAAATCAAAGCTGAAACTGCCGTCTTTTGCAGCCATTGTGTAAACAAATTCTCCGCCCACGCTTAAATCGTTGGTAGCATTGGGCGTATGCCAGTCGTCAGAAGCATTGTTCCATTGCTTCACGGCTTCGGGTGTGGTATAGTCTGTCCAGACTTTTTCGATAGGGGCATCAATAGTAGCCGCTACCGTGATTTTTGTTGTTTGAGCCATGTGTGTATTGAGTGATTTAGTGAATTTTAAATGGTGAATTAGCGAATGGCGAATTAGTGAATGAAAATACAAAAATTCACTAATTCGCCATCCACAATTCGTAATTATTTCTACACGCTCGCTGCCACTGCTGCCATTTTGTGTTTTATGTATTTGCGGCGTTTGGGTCTTTCTATGAGTACAAGCGGCTTTTTGTATTTTTTGCCTTTGCCTGTAAGCAGGTAGTCGCCGGAAACTTTATATTTTTCAACCAGAATAGAGAGCCATTCGAGTTGCATAATATCACGGCTGTAATCTTTGCGTAGTTGGTAAATATTACGGCTATTGATGTCGTTTTCAACGTAAAAATCGTTCATGAAATGGATATGACCCATCTGAACAAGCTCATCGAGAATCTCAAAGAAGCGTTGTGTTACTTCCTGACTTTTTACTGATTGCATGTTTTTCTTTTTTTATAGGGGAAACTCTTAACAGCAAAGTTAATGAATCGGGGCAATGACGGAAATAAAATCTTTGAAATTAGTGATTGTGCAATGGTGGATTAGCAAGCACCTTTGCCGCACAAAGTTAAATTCAGATGTGAAACGTTGACTAGGCGTCTACGTATTTCACAAGTTTTTCTTCCCGTGCCTAAACATAAAGGCTTGTTCAAGTCCTATTTGTGTTTATCAATAAATAACAATATCTTTGTGACTAAGATATTTAGTTAATAAGATAAATGAACACAGAACAAGTAACTCACCTCAGGCGATTGAGCCAGCAATATGCTTATAGCGCACTGCAAATGCACGAAACCATTGGCCGAAAGGCGGGGCTTTCGGGTACCGACCATAAGTATCTGGGTTTTCTGATACAGAAAGGTGCAATGACAGCGGGCGAACTGGCCAACTTAACGGGGCTTACCACAGGCGCTGTTACGGGTCTAATAGACAGGTTTGAAAAGAAGCAACTCGTAAAACGCCAATTTGCCGAGGGCGACAGGCGCAAGGTTATCATTGTGCCCGACATCGACAAGATAATGGCATTGCTGGCACCACTTTACGCCGATTTCAGAAGTGCGTCGGAGCAACTATTGGCTTCATTTTCGGCACAGGAAATGCAGGTGATTGAAAACTATTTTGTACGAGCCATTGAGCTGATGAATCAGGAAACCGAAAAACTTAATACGCAAGCATGAAAACGAATCATAAAAACGCCTATGTATTTGGTTTTCAGGAACTCGATAAAACCAAAATAGCACTTGCCGGAGGTAAAGGGGCAAACTTGGGTGAGATTAGCCGGATTAACGGAATACTTGTGCCCGATGGCTTTTGTGTTTCAACAGAGGCTTTCAGAAAAATAATAGAAGAAACAGGCCTGCTTAAGGAATTATTGGAGCAATTGGCACTTTTAAAAATAGAAGAACGCACCAAAATAGCTGAATTAAGTGCCGAAATCCGCCAGATTATTGAACAAACGCCTATTCCTGACGAAATTTCGGCCGAAATTAAAGCTTACCTCACAAAATCGGGCGATGGGCTTGCCTATGCTGTACGCTCAAGCGCAACGGCCGAAGACTTGCCGATGGCCTCTTTTGCAGGGCAGCAAGATACTTATCTGAATATTATCGGCCATCGGGCAATGCTGCAACATATCAGCAAATGTTGGGCTTCGTTGTTTACCGAGCGGGCCGTTATTTACCGAATTCAGCATGGTTTCGACCACCGAAAAGTGCATCTTGCGGTAATTGCGCAGCACATGGTTTTTCCTGAGGCGGCAGGGATTTTGTTTACCGCCGACCCCGTGAGTGGCAACAGAAAGGTGCTGTCGATTGATGCCAGTTTTGGGCTTGGTGAGGCTATGGTTTCGGGCATTGTGAATGCTGATGTATATAAGGTGAAAAATGGTGAGTTGATTGAAAAGCAGATTCTGACCAAGAAAGTGGCTATTTATGCCTTGCCGGAAGGCGGTACTCAAGAGCAAAGACTTGGGCCATTGCAGCAAATTGCACAGGTTTTGAGTGATGAACAGATTTTAGCACTTGCAAGCATCGGCCGAAAGATTGAGGCGCATTTCGGGAGTCCGCAAGATATAGAATGGTGTCTGGTTGATGACAAATTTTACATAGTTCAGAGTCGGCCCATTACTACTTTGTTCCCGATTCCTGACGCAAACGACACCGAAAACCACGTGTATATATCGGTTGGGCATCAGCAAATGATGACCGACCCGATAAAGCCGCTCGGTTTGTCGTTTTACCTCATGGTAACCTCGGCGCCCATGCGCAAAGCAGGCGGCCGCCTGTTTGTTGATATGAGTAAATTAATGATTGCGCCGCAGACCCGAAAAAATGTTTTAGAGGCAATGGAGCAGTCGGACCCGCTCATAAAAGATGCCCTGATGAATGTGCTCGACCGGGGCGATTTTTTGCAAATAATGCCCGATGACGCCCCTCCACAAAGCGAAGACGAAGCCCCTAAAGTGGCCTTAACCACAGGTGCCAGAAAAAAAGTGGATAATGACCCTTGTATTATTACTGACCTCATTAAACGAAATGAGGAATCATTAGAAAACCTGAAGCACGAAATAAGGACGAAGGCAGGGGCTGAACTATTTGATTTCATTCGGGACGACATCGGAAACATAAAGCAGTTTTTAGCCGACATACGAAGCATAAATGTGATTCTGGGCGCAATGGATGCGATTGTCTGGATAAATGAGCAGGTTTGTGAGTGGCTGGGCGAAAAAAAAGTGGCCGATATAATTGCGCAATCGGTGCCGCATAACATTACCTCAGAAATGGGTCTTGCATTACTTGATGTGGCCGACGTGATTCGGCCGTACCCTGCGCTGATAGATTATTTGCAGCAGGCAAAAGACGATGATTTTATGGCTAAACTGCCTGCATTTGAAGGCGGAGAAGCGGCTCGTGAGGCCATTGAGGCCTTTCTGGATACATACGGCATGCGCTGTGCCGGAGAAATTGATATTACCCGAACCCGCTGGAGCGAAAAGCCCGCTACGCTGGTTACGATGATACTGAACAATATCAGGAGTTTTGAGTCGGGGGCTAGCGAGCGGAAATTTGAGCAGGGTAAAAAAGAAGCCCTTGAAAAGGAGCAGGATATACTACAACGCCTGAAACAATTGCCCGACGGCGAACAAAAAGCCGAAGAAGTAAAGCAGATGATAAGCCTGATTCGGAACTTTATGGGCTACCGTGAGTATCCGAAATACTACATTGTGAGTCGTTATTTTGTGTACAAGCAAGCCATGATGCAGGAGGCTGAAAAATTGGTGGAGGCTGGGGTGCTAACCGAAAAAGAAGACTGCTACTACCTGAGTTTTGATGAATTTCAGGAGGTGGTGCGCACCAATAAGCTCGATTACGGCCTTATAACGCAAAGAAAAGAAGATTACTGCCTGTATGAAAAGCTGACGCCACCACGAGTAATTACCTCAGACGGTGAAATTGTTACGGGTAAGTATAAACGGGAGCATCTGCCGGCCGATGCGCTTGTGGGTTTACCTGTGTCGGCTGGGGTAATAGAGGGCAGGGCGAGGGTTATTTTAAACATGGCAGAAGCCGATATTGAAGACGGCGACATATTGGTAACGGCCTTTACCGACCCAAGCTGGACACCCTTATTTGTAGCCATAAAAGGCTTGGTAACCGAAGTAGGCGGCCTGATGACACACGGCGCAGTAATTGCCCGTGAGTATGGCCTACCCGCAGTAGTAGGCGTAGAAAACGCCACCAAACTGATACGAGACAAACAACGCATAAGAGTACATGGTACTGAGGGGTTTGTTGAGGTTTTGTAGTTTAATTGAATGGGGGTAGCTGGACTTTATAGATTTTATGGTTAGTTGGTTTATTTTTCCGGTTAAGTGGGGGACATTGATAATAAAACATTACTTATAGTTACATATTGCTTAAAAGATTTCAATACTACAGCATAGGCACACTATGGATAGCGAACGATTATGTCAACACTTTCTAGCCTATTAGAATTTAAAATATTTATAGTTTTTTTCTCTTCATTTTTACAAAATTTCAATACAAACATTTGAAGATGAGAAGCATCTTCAGCTACTTTTTTATCATTTGGCAAATAATTGATTAATGCATCTGAAATAATCATTATAAACTTACTCTTTGCTCGCGTTAAACTAACATTAAATCTTCTTGGATCAAGTATAAACTCATCTTCACTAGTAACAAAGTCTTTATCAGAGACTGTATAACTTGACATTATTAAATCTCTTTCTTGACCTTGAAATCTATCAACTGTATCAACAAAGCTATCATTTTCAGTAGTAATGTTTTGATCACTTAGCAAATTATGAATCAAAGATCGCTGTGCTCTATGTGGAGTTACAATACCAATTTTTTTGGTTGCAAAATCTGCTGACGATATTTCTTCTGATAGAGAAAGTTTGTATAGGTAGCAAAGTGATGCAATAATTTGTGCTTCAAAAATATTTGAAACAGTATATATAGAACTGGGATAAGTAATGACAATAATTGGTAAATTAGGATCTAAAATTTTAAGAAAAATATCGTCCCATAACAAAGCATGTGGCCATTCATCTGGTTTTACACTAGGAAGATTAATATTCAATACTTTATTTGGATTTTTCGATTCAAGTTTTCCTAAGTAAAATCTTTTATTCGGCCAATCGTTAATATAAATATTACTACGATAATTATCTATTATTGTTTGAGGTTCTATCTTATGCGTTTGTTTCATAAAAGTATAAATACAATCAAAAAGGCCCGATTGTTTATCTTGCATTTGAAATCCATGAATTGGTCCAAGTTGCTTATCATCTCCAGCTAAAACTAAATTAAAATCTTCTTTCAAATAAGTAAAATATGCTAAAGCGTGTTCGACTTTTATCTGTGACGATTCATCCAATAAAATTACATCAAACCATTTCTTATGATTTGCTGGACTATTTTTATTATCTTTTGAGAAATTATAAAGTTGTTTCCAAGTACTACCATTTATTGTAATTAACTTATTCTCTTCTATTTTGCTTTTTAGAATACTTGCTTCTTGAGAATATACTATAACATCTGTAATTTTATCATGTACAAAATCCTCTCCTGATTTTGATCTTATACGACTCATTATTATATCTTTACTATAACCTATAATATTTTGATTTCTATTACAGATCAAATCATAAATTTCGAGTAATAAATTATCGATTGCATTCCAATTGCTGGATCCTAATCCTATATTAATTCCAATTTTATTCTCATTAGCATACTCAATCCAACCAAGGACAATAGAAGCTAGAGTCATTGTCTTTCCAGTACCTGGAGGCCCCCACAATAATGTAATCCTATTTTTAAAAGAGTAATTAAAGACATGCTTTTGTGAATTATTCAAAGGATTCTTTAAAGAAGTTGATATTTTAGATAATAAACTATCTGTATCAATATCTCTTGCAATATTCTTTAATTTACAATGATCACTTAAAATACTATATGCGGGTTCTACCATTTTTCTATTTTATTAGCGTTTATTTCTTGGTGCTTTATTACTTATATCTCTTAGAATTTTTTCTATATCCTTACTTTCAAAATCTTTGAATGAACTATCAAGTACCATAGGTTTATCTAGATCTATTATTCTTTCTTTTATTGCAAAATTGAACATATCTAAATTGTAGTTTGGAATCTCTAAAAGGACATATGGAGGATTCGAAATAGTATTTAATTTAAGAATTGTAACGCTTAAAATTTCTGCAATTGTCTTTTTTACTTTTCTGTCTGCTTGATTAATATTTCTTTCATTCAAAAGGCTTAATGCTTCTTCAAACTTTAAACCTATTGCAGTATACCAAAATGTATATATATTTGCAGGAAAATCCTCGTTTGTTAAGCAACATAAAAATTCCCCCTCTTTTAATTTTGCATCTCTAGAGTTTATTGAAAATTCAAATGCATAGATAGTAGAGTTCCTTAATGATACATTATTATCTCGAAATCCCTCAATTTCTTTACTATATTCCAAACTTTTGTTAATTAAACCACGTATTGCTACAAACCTTGCCTCTTTTTCATCAATTGGTAAAGAAACTTGATGCAAGTTTTCAATTTCCTGAGTTAATATATTAAGTTTATTAAATACTAAAAGATTTTTCGATACTTGAGGTAAATGACTTTTTACTAAAGCTCCTAAATAAAAAGGAGGTTTATGAAGGACAAGTTGGTTTTTACAGTTGTCTCTTAGACGCATCACAATGTTTTGAAGTGCTTCAAGATAAGTTTTTACTGATCTTCTTAAACCTTCGTAAATTTCATCTCTAGTATAGTGTAGACCTCCTAAATTTTGAGAATGCTTTAAAAAGACATTGTCTTTCCAAAGTTCATATGCTCTTTCAAAGGGTATTTGGTCATTTAGAGGCGTCCAAAAACCGTAGGCAAAATAAAATTGAAATAAACTACCATCAGGCTTCGATTTTGGAAAAAACTTATTTGCAGTTTCAAGTAAAGTATAATCATAAGAAATAGGTAATGCAACTAGATACTTGACTACATCTTTAACAACAGTTCCTGGTTGCGATTTATACATATCGAGATCTAGTGGCAAAGTATTATCAGGAGGGAATAATCTTGTAATAATTTCTACCTTTGCAACAACATCTGGATGATCCATGTGCCTTTCAACCATTCTCAAAAACTGCTTAACTTCAATTTTACTCCAAAAAAAGAAATGTACATTAGATTTACCAAATGCATTATCTCGACCGGTATTAGCTCTATGTTGTGCTGCTATGATATTATTGTCATCATTAACTTCATTTAACCAACTTTCTAATAAATTTATTAACTCTATTAACCTATTTCTTTCTGTGGCTGGAGAAAATTGTTCTACTTTATCTATTATAAAAATTTTTTCCACTGAAATTGGAGGCTCACCTTGGCTTCTTCCTGGCTTGAAATAAACCTTTTTTGCTCCAATAGCAAAAGTTATCCCTGAACCCGGGTCAAAATGCAAAGTCAAAAATATACTCATATCAGACCACTTTGGCATTAAATGACTAACTCTCTCAGATAAAATATATGGCACTCCATCTTCTAAAGAGTTACATCGGGCTTCTATACCTGATTCATCTGCTCGAAGTTGGTAATTTACAGATTTAATTTTTTCCCAAGCGGGTGTGTTTTGAAGAATATTTTGGCGTAAATCACTTGTATTTAAAATCCCTTCTGATCTAATTAAATTTGCTTGACTACTATTTAACCAAGGAATTTTACACAATTGGTCATCTCTTTTTGCTTCACCTTGACAATAAGTAAGATATTGACATAATTGGCATTTCGCAGATATATGCCATGCAGCATCTTTGGGGGATTTTTCCAAAACTGGAATTAACCTCTCCTTAAAGAATCTCTTTATATGTATTTCATAAACTTCATATGGCACTGGTATTAAAGTTTCTTCTAATGCTTTCACCACTGGATTAAGTTCATTATTAGCCTGGAATTTTCTGACAATGTTTTTGAATTCATTAATGTCGTGACTACCTGGCCAAACTAACCCCTTCGCACTAACTCTATATCGGGCAATTAAATTATTATCTCTAAGAAATGCATCTAAAGCCAAAGCATAAAATGTAACTTCAGTAAAATGCTTTAATGAAGCTTCTGAAGCCATCTTTACATCTATAATATGCAATTCATACTCTGGTTCTAAATCCCCTTCTTCAAGGATTAAAGGAGATTCTTTTTCATGAGGTTTAATCCAAATTATGTCGGGGATTGCACGAGATGGTTCAATATCAAATTTATCACAAGCTAATTTTAACTCTATAGAAACAGACTCTAATATTTTAAATTCAGCCTCTATAATTGCTTTAGGAGGGTTTTCCAAATTTAAAATATCTTTTAGATCTTTTATTACTTTAAATTTCTTAACTCCTAATATTGGATCAATCTTTTCTTCTTCTATATATTTTACATTATCTTTACCAAACCCCAATATCAAATCATTATATTTATCTATTTCCCACTTATTACCAGCCTCCTGCATAAGTTGTACTCCCGGTCTAACTTTTCCAAGAGCAAACTCTTCTATTCCTAAAGTTTTCTTTTCAGTATCTGAACTCAATTGAAATCTAAGAAATCGGTCACAATCAAATTTAAATGTCTGTGCAATTGTCTGTTTTCCAAGTTTAGGCATAAGTTGTTAATTATTAAAAGAATTAGGTTATTAATCACTAGTCAAACAATTATCTAATACATTTCACATGGCGATATTTTTGAAGATTATCCTTCTTGTCTTATAGGGTTTACTTTTTTTTCCTTTTGTTCTTTTGTAGTTAAAACAATAGGCATTTCTTTGTTTTTATAAGCTGTTACATAATATTTATTCATCCACACAACTTCTAACCTCTCTAGCATATTTCCTTTAACATCACTTGTAGAAGTTGGAATAACTTTTTTTTCCCATCCCTCGCTAGCTCTCAATAGCTGATTATAAAGTTCATTTTCATACCCACTAATAAAAATCATGCACTTAGCTTTATTTACTAATTCTAATAATGCAATATGAAAATTTGTATCATTTGCATCTTTATTATATCCCCTCGATCTATCTCCTAAATAAGGCGGGTCTAAATATATGAGTGTAGCAGGCCTATTCAAGTAACGATTAATTATTCTTCTCGCATCTTTATTTTCAATCCTTACATTTTTTAATCTTTTGACAACTTCGCTAAGACGATTAGGTAAATTATTCCATCTATTTACACGCGCCTCATGCCCATTTCGAGTATAAGAATCTGAGTAAGAAAATCCTCCTCTCTCTTCTCCAAATACTCCATTTATTGCCATCATTGATTGAATCAAAAAACGACGTGCTCTTTCTAAATCTGTTAATCCTTCTTCTTTAATTCGAGAAGCATATAATTCTTGCTCCGCATAAGGAGTAAGTTCTATCTGACGAATTAAAGCACTTGAATTCTGTCTAAGTTGGGCAAAAAAATTAATGATTTCGTTATCAATATCATTGATTACTTCAATCTGTGCTGGCTGTTTGGCAAGTGTTAGAGCTGCAGATCCACAAAAGGCTTCCACCCAGCAATTGTGAGGTGGAAGGTTTTTGCAAAGTTGCAAAGCAATCTTATTTTTCGAGCCGAAATATCCAAATGGGGTATTGATTTTATCTTTTAAATTTTTCTTCTTTATTACTACTTCCTGATTAGGATGATTCATTTAATTAGTTAGTTTTAGATTATCTCAAAGTATTTGAAATAAATTCCTGAAGAGTATGTTTTTAGTCTAAAAGCAAAGAGTCTAACCATTATTCAAAGTTATTAATTATCATTCAAAATCAAAATACTATTTGAGTCTTATTGGCCTATACTCCATCAAATAAATATTGAGTTTCTACATTTCCCATTCTCTAAACAACATTTACCATGCTTAGCAAGCAGTAGACTCTAGGCTTGGTGTAGGAGTTACACCTAAAAATAATTCTAACAATTTATCTTTTTTTCTAATTCTTTTAAAAGTGCACTTTCCGAATTAAAGATTAAAAACAGCGTAATTACGAAGCACAGAAAATTTGTTTTACTTTTCATAATAGCTGCTTTGATTCAAAACAGTTTATTTATCCAAATCAAAAAGTCCGTTTTAAAACCTTGAAAATCTTGTGTACGTCGTTCAGTGATAGTTTGAAGTCGCAGTACTCGGGGCTGTCGTTGCGGCTGTGGCAGGTGATAGTGGCCGTTTCACGGTCGAAAGCTACAATGTCTTTGAATAACACATTGCGCTTGGTCAGGATAATCCAGCCGAAGCGTGACTCGCCGAAACCATCCATCCACAAATCCATCGATAGCTCTTTGCCTAGCACAGTGGCTCTGTCGGGCGTGTCGTCAATGCGGCCGCCATTCATGCTATCGCCCGAAATACGGAAGGCTATAAAATTGCCACGGTCTATTTTATCTACAACAAACGGAATGCGTTCTTCAAACTGAAACGTACCGGCATCGCTTAGCTCGTCGAGGTAGCGGGCGAATGCTTCGGTAGTGAGTAGGGGCACTTCTACAATCAGGTCGCCGTCGGGGTTGCTGATAAACTTATTGCCGTTTTTGTTCACGTAGGCGTCTTCCAAGCCGGCTTTTTTATAGTTCAGAAATACCTCTCTTATGGTTTTTTCGGCCAGGCTCGATACATTCCTGTCGCCGCTTTCCCATAGCTGCACGGCTCTCATCGATACACCAACAAGTTCGGCGAACTCGGTCTGTGAGAGCTTGTTTTTCTTGCGGAAACTCTTGATTTCTGTTCCGCTCACCGGAGGTATGCCAATTGTCATGTGTAGAGTTGCGTTTAAAAAATAAAAATAATTTTCAATTTTGTTTGCATAATACGAACAAGTTCGCTATTTTTGTTCATTGAATTACGAACAAAGTAATTTTTGATAAGACAAAAATACTTAAAATACGTAATTGTGCAATATTTTTTTGAAGATTTAGTGTTAAAGCTGAATCCACACAACAACGAAAGTTTGTTTAAATAAATGGAGGTCTAAAAAGTAAGGAGAGATAAATTTTATTTGGTGTATAAAAGACCCCACACCCTAAATCCCTCCGCAGCGGCGGCCGCTCCCCAACAATGGGGAGAGGGACTTTGACTCCCTTCCCCATTGTTGGGGAAGGGGCGGGGATGGGGTCTTTTAAACTCAAAAAATTTTAGACATTTTAGACTCTTGTTTACCTTTCAGTACTTATCGCCATCGGTATTTTCGGCATCCTCGCGCCGACAGAACCAGGGCAAAAACTGCAAGGCTTGTGTAAATAATACTATACCGATAAAGCTGTATCGGCGTGAATCCACACAACACCTTACAGCACATCGGGGGCAATGTTGTGAATGATAATGTATTGTTGATGCCCGTGGCAAATGCCTTTGCCTGTGCAAGGGCGCAATGAAGCTGTGCGCCTTGTGCGAAACAGCAATTGATTCTGGAGTTTTTTAAATCTTTGACTATACAAATGCCTGCTCTGCTTTGAGCAGGTGTTTTTCAGGCTGTATTGAGTATTTCGTTAACATATATATTTAAAGGCCTCCTTTGCTTTGGAGGAGGCATTTTTTGAAACGCATTTAAGTTGTGACTATACATTAGGTTTTAGTATTTAATTAGGGTTAGGAAAGATGATTGAAAAGCCTCCTTCGCTATGGAGGAGGTGTTTTTAACTCATTGTGAGAAACAACACTATTGTTTTAGGTTACGAATCAATATATTTTAAAACCCTCCTCTCTGGTGTAGAGGAGGTGTTTTTCAGGATGCTTAAACACGTTTAGTAAATAGATTTAAAATCCTCCTTCATCTGGAGGAGGTATTTTTTTCTTGAAAATCTTGAGTTGCATTTTGTGGGTTTTTGAGAATGGGGTGTGGGTGAGATTGGGATTGTGGGTTATAGGGAAAAACATTTGCCGACGATGCACCCAATGAATTGGGTGTCTAATAGAACAAAGGAATTATTATGTAAGCCGGACTTATTAGTGTTCAAGAAATAAGCGTTCTTTGAAAGTTTTGGTTTCAGAACGATTTAAAAGTAATAGCTAATGCTCGTGTTCACCCAATAAATTGGGTGTCTAATGTAACAACGGAATATTTTTACTGTATGTGCCGACTTAAGTCGGCGCTAGAGATAAATTTCCTTTGTTTCATTAGGCGGTGAATTTATTCACCGAAATGGAAGATACATTTCCAAACCAAACCCATATATTATAGGAAAGAACGCTTATTTCTTGAATCCTAATAAGTCCGGCAATGTATGTGAAAATATTCCTTTGTTACATTAGACGGCGACCACGACGGGCTCATTTAGTTTTAGAACATTTTAAGATTACGAACATATACGTTCATTGAAAGAGAATTTTAAAAATTTTTCTTACGCATAGACCCCACACGGTCTGAATTATTAGGGGAACAAATCAAATCCTCCTCCGCCTGGAGGAGGCATTTATTCCGACAAAAAACATATAAATATAAAGCATCAAATGCTCAATAAACAGGGCATCTGAAACGTTTAATAATACGCTTCTATCGATAATACTATTAATTGTCGTTTATCAGGCTTTGGCTGCAAGTCTGGAACATAATTATAGTTTTCATATCACCTAAAATATATATAAGTGGCATTGGCTCAATGCTGCCGCTGCGAGTAGGAATGCCCCCATTTCCGACCCCTTTTCTGACTGTGGCAGGGGGACGGGTTTGGGGGCCTGCATCGCACGTTTGAAATGTATCATAATCCCAAATTATACAAATTAAAACAAATGTCAGAACAGTTAACAACGAAGGATTTTTTCGGAAAAACCTCGGTAAAGCAGAAGTTTGAAGAGCTGCTGGGCAAAAGAGCGCCGGCTTTCATGACCTCGGTGCTGCAAATTGTTGCCAGCAACGAGCTCTTGAAGCGTGCCGACCCAACCAGCGTGTATCATGCCGCTGCTACGGCTGCCACGCTCGATTTACCCCTGAGCAACAACCTGGGCTTTGCCTATCTGGTGCCTTACAACGACCGCAAGAGTGGCCGCCAGCTTGCCCAGTTTCTGATTGGCTACAAGGGTTTTAAGCAGTTGGCTATCAGGAGCGGGCAGTATCAGACCCTCGATGCCAAGATAGTGTACGAAGGCCAGAAAGTAGACGATGAGTCGTTTCAGGGTTTTCATTTTGAGTGGGACAAAAAAACGAGCGACAAGGTGATTGGCTACGCCAGCAATTTTAAACTCCTCAACGGCTACGAAAGCACTTTCTTTATGGATGCCGACACGGTGCACAGGCACGGCAAGCGTTACTCGCAGACGTTTAAAAACGGAAAAGGTTTGTGGGCTGAAGATTTCGACAAGATGGCTTTAAAGACGGTTACGAAGCTGCACCTCAATAGTGGCGATGCGCCGCTGTCGGTCGAGATGCAGAAGGCTGTGATAACCGACCAGTCGGTGATACACAACGTAGAAGGCACCGAGGTTGAGTATATTGATAATCAGGCCGAGCCGCAAGACCCCGAAGAAACAAGCAAAGAGCGTGAGTTGCAGCGCATTGCTAATTTCATTGCCAGCGCCATGACGGTGGAGCAGCTCGAGTTGGTTGATGAGCACGTGTATGATTTCGGATTGGTAGAAATGTATGAATCCCGAAAACAGGAGCTATACCGAAAATCGGCATAGATTGTTGGTTTTGTAGCTTCGAATCCACACACACTTTTTTTTGAAAAATTGGGCTTTTAGCCATTTGTTTTGCTGTGCGTATATTGGTTGGCGGTAGGCGGATATAACCCCATCCCCGACCCTTCCCCAACAGTGGGGAAGGGAGATAAAAGCCCCTCTCCCCACTGTTGGGGAGAGGGGTTGGGGAGAGGGGTTATACCCCCCAACCAACACTGCTGTGTTTTTAAAACTAAAAATTTTCTAATGTTCTATTTCAACTTAATTTCATGATACTACAAACAAATCAGCTGGCTGAGTTTGAGAAATTTATGTTTAAATACATAAAGGTAAAGCAAAGTAATAAACTCAGCATTAAAGGCAAACTTCTTGATGTAATTGCCGACTCAACAGGCCTACACAAAATTCTGATAGAGCAAGAATTTATAGCCAAAGGTAAGGTTGGCGATTTTTTCCGCAGTTCACGGCCTACGGTTGCTACCGTGTACACAAAAAACATTTCGACGGTGGAGGTCATTTAAGAAATCGTTAATGGTGAATAGCGAATTAGCGAATAAGTGAATTTTATATTCGCTAATTCGCCATTCACTAATTCGCAATTTCATAAATCCAAACACACATTTCAATGAATTATATTGATTTAATTAATCATTTCTGGCGAGTTGATGAAGGTTCTCAATTTACGGGCTGGGAAACTAAGCTGTATTTTTATCTGATAAAAACAGCAAATAGTTTAGGCTGGGTAAATGTTTTCTGGCATTCAGATAGTAGGGTATCTGCCAATGTCGGGATGAGTATAAATACGATGAAGACTTCTCGTAACCGTTTGAAACAAGTCGGGCTGATTGAGTTTCATACCGGAGGCAAAGGCAAGGGCGATAAAACAAGGTATCAGATTTTGCTACCTAATGCAGCAAGTTTATCGGTCGAAAAACCAAGCAGGAAATCGCCTAGTAGTCAGAAACTGACAGCTAAACTGACACCTAACGATGCGCCGGAGGTAGAAATTGAGCTTGATGAAGACGATGGGTGTCAGAATTTGGAACCTAAACTGACTCCTAAGTTAACACCTAAGCTGATACCTAAAGTAACACCTAACCCGCAACCATTAAATAAACTAAACGAAACTAAACTAAAAGAAGAAAATAATAATAATACTCTTTTGGTGAGCGAAAACGATTTGCCCGAAAAAAACGAGGCAGATACTTTGGCCTATGTTGATGTCCAACGGCAGCAAGCTGCCATGCATGCCGATAGCATTTTTACGAAAGAAACGCTAAAAGCCGATTTGCTCGAAAGTGAAATTTGCAAAATAGCTGCAAAAAACAACGAAGTTCGGCCCGAAGAATATCCGGCTGCTGTTGAAAACTTTGTTGAAACCAAATTTGGACTGGGCAAAAATGCGCACTGGAAAGACATAACCTATGCCAGAGAGAATTTCATGTATTGGTTGCCTTATTACAAAACAAACATTGCGAAAAAACATGGAAAACGAAATACCCCAAAGACCACAGGCCGACAGATTGTTGAACAGCAAACCGACGATGACTCAGTTGTTGAGCAAGGAGCAGATGGGGTCGTACGCCGAGTTTCGGGAGCGGGAGTTCAGACCTTTGCTGGATAAACTTTATGCCGTTATTTATCCGGTTCTGGCGGCCAATGAGCACGCAAGCAAGCTCGGCGAGGGCATCAGGCACGAGTTTATTCAGACGCTAGCCGATAGGCTGACGAGTGAGTATTTCTCGAAATCGCTCGATTATCTGAAAAAACAGCAGAAACAAGATGCCATTGATGCGGCTCAAAGGCAGATGGCACTACGGCAGGCGCAGATAAAAGCTATGCGCAACGTAAGCCAGGCTGATTTTAAGGCAAGAGTGTTGGCGAACCTCGATGCGCTGGTGAAAGAGCGAAATCCGTACAAAAAGTTTATGCTCGATAACTATTGCGTAAAGGCTTTTGAGTTGTGCCTGAGCTATTTTCATACGGCATCGGCATCGGCGATGGACAGAAACAAGGGCATTTGTTTGCTCGGAAAGGTAGGCACGGGGAAGTCGACGTTGCTGACGGCCTTTAAAGATAATCCGCTGGCATCGTTCAGAATCGTGAAGGCGCAGGATATTGTAGAGAGCTACATGAATAATCCTGAGCAGACCATGAGCCGCATTCTAACCGAAAAACCTTTGCCCGACGAAGAAAATAGCTACGGCTTTGCCCGCTACGATTTGCTGATTGAGGAGGTAGGCCGTGAGCAACTATCGGTAATTGTGCGGGGGGAGTCGTTCAAATCCACGCCCGTAAACGTGATTGAGCGAGTGCTGATGGAGCTTTACGACCATCCGGGTGTGCGGGTTCATATTATCTCAAACGCCGAAACCCCGGATAAACTATCAGCCCTATACGGCGAAGCCGCCGCCAGCCGTGTCTACGATATGTTCAACGTAATAACCCTAGACCCAAAAGCACCAAACAGGCGGTTTGTATAGGGCATAGGGCATGGGGCATGGGGAAAAGGTCATGGGGTTTTGTGGGGCGAACGTCCTCGTTCGCAGTTTGGGGTAGGATGGGTATTAGCAGAGTTTCTTGTGTGCGATGGTTTGTGTTTGGCAAAGGGGCTTTGCGATGGGAGTAGCAGAATTTTGATTTGATAAACAAAAAATCTGCAAAAACTTTCGCATATTTACGAGTTGGGGATTATTAAAGAGCAATCAAAAATTACAGTTAAACACCATCACTAAAAATGGCATTGTATAAAATAGGTCAGCGTTTAGATTTTATAAAAGAGCATCCGTTTAAATTTGAAAAAGAGATTCAGACATTAGTTGAGCAAAACTTAAAAACACTTTTGCACTTAGATTTTATCTGCTCCGAATTTTCGCTTAATAACTTTCGTTTAGATACATTAGCCTTTGATTTAGAAAACAAATCGTTTGTTATTATCGAATATAAACGAGACAAAAGTTTTAGTGTGATAGACCAGGGTTATGCGTACTTGTCTTTAATGCTCAATAATAAGGCAGATTTTATTCTGGAGTTTAACGAAAATCAGCAGACAACTCTTAAACGGACTGACGTTGACTGGTCGCAGTCGAAAGTGATTTTCGTTTCGCCACAGTTTACCAATTATCAGAGAGAGGCCATAAACTTCAAAGACTTGCCAATTGAACTTTGGGAAATCAAGCGGTTTGAGAATGAAACTATTTCATTCGACCAGATTCAAAAAACATCGGCAAAGGAAAGCATCAAAACAATCTCAAGGAATGACCAAACCGTTGAAGCTGTTAATAAAGAGGTAAAAGTATTTACCGAACAAGACCATCTGCAAAAGGTTGACTTTGAAACAAGAGAACTGTATGAACAAGTACGAGAAAGGCTGATTGCACTCGACGACAATGTTACGACCCAACCCAAAAAGCAGACCATCGGTTTTAAAATCGATAACAATATTTTCTGCGATGTAGTATTACAAGGCAAAGGTCTAAAGATTTATCTGAACCTGAAAAGTGGCGACTTACAGGACGAGAAGCAAGCTGCAAGAGATGTGTCAAATGTTGGGCATTGGGGCAATGGTTCTTACGAAATTAAGCTCGCCGACTTAGAAGATATTGATTATATCATTAGTTTATTGAAGCAGTCGCTACGTAAAAATAAGGAGTAGTTTTGCTTTGTGGCGTGAACGTCCTCGTTCGCAGTTTGGGGTAGGATGGGTATTAGCAGAGTTTCTTGTGTGCGATGGTTTGTGTTTGGCAAAGGGGCTTTGCGATGGGAGTAGCAGAATTTTGATTTGATAAACAAAAAATCTGCAAAAACTTTCGCATATTTACGAGTTGGGGATTATTATGCATTAACACATTTAACAAGAAAACTTCAATACATTGATGTTGACTAAAAACAAAACCATTCTAATTATTATGTTTGGCTTTCTAGCTTCTTTATTTGGGTGTTCAGAAAATAAGAATGCCGATTTGGTTTTAATAGAACAAAATCAGGAGCCTTATTATCAGAAAGGTTTAGAACTCATTGAGCCGCTTATAAATCTTCAAGAAGGTCGGGCAACTATTGATTCAAAAGCAAAAGATAGTCTTGCAAAGGGGATAAAGTATTTAGATGCCGTTACGACAATTAACCCTAATAATTTTGCAGCGTATTGGCTCAAGGGGAAAGCATATCAGGCACTAAAACAGCATGAAAGTGCATATATAGAGTTTGATAAATCTTTTGAAATTGAAAAAGAAAACCCCGATGTTGCAAGAGAGTTGATGATTGAATGTGTGCACTTAGGAAAGGGAAAAGAAGCGGTGAGTGTTGCGTTACACGCTTTATCGTTCGATAGCCTGGATGTAGGTTTAATGGGCAATCTCGCACTTGCATACCTTATTGATGGCGATACTAACCTTGCCGATAAGACAATAAAAAATGCAATAAAGGCCGACCCTAAAAACAAAATAAACCTTAGACTTTCGCAAATCATAAGCGATGTAATTAGCGGCAAACGAACCAGGCCCACTAAGTACGATGAGATTTTTCGTTAAAGATACTGAACAGTTAGTTTGGTGTTTCTTGTAAGACTTTTAGCGATTGTTTCTCGGCAGAGTCTCCCGTGCGAGTGAGCCATTAGAGTAGAAGGGGACTCTACCGCTATGGAAAACCTTTAGCTCAATATTCCGACTCCTTCGCCAGAGTCCCCTAGCTATGTTAAGGCACTCGCACACGGGAGACTCTGGCGAAGACCCAACGGTTTTAGTATTTTGATAAATTTGTTATCTCGGCAGAGTCTCCCGTGAGTGTAGGTCCTGCGAGTAGAAGGGGACTCTACCGCTGTGGAAAACCATTAGCTCAATATCACGACCCTTCGCCAGAGTCCCCTAGCTATGTGAAGGCACTCGCACACGGGAGACTCTGGCGAAGACTCAAGGATTTTGATAAATTTGCTGTCTCGGCAGAGTCTCCCGTGAGTGTAGGCCATTAGTGTAGAAGGGGACTCTGCCGCTATGGAAAACCTTTAGCTCATATTACGACTCTTGAGCCAGAGTCTCCTAGCTATGTTAAGGCACTCGCACATGGGAGACTCTGGCTAGACCCAAGGGTTTCGATAAATTTGCTGTCTCGGCAGAGTCTCCCGTGCGAGTGAGCCACTAGAGTAGAAGGGGACTCTGCCGCTATGGAAAACCTTTAGCTCATATTACGACCCTTGATCCAGAGTCCCCTAGCTATGTTAAGGCACTCGCACACGGGAGACTCTGGCTAGACCCAAGGATTTCGATAAATTTGTTGTTTCGGCAGAGTCTCCCGTGAGTGTAGGCCATTAGAGTAGAAGGAGACTCTGTCGCTCTGGAAAACCTTTAGCTCATATTACGACCCTTGATCCAGAGTCCCCTAGCTATGTTAAGGCACTCGCGCACGGGAGACTCTGGCGAAGACTCAAGGGTTTTAGTATTTTGATAAA